>JANXXC010000231.1 GCA_025350765.1 Holophagaceae bacterium
GAAGACTTGGACGCATTAACAGACCTAGCATCCATGGTTGAGCGTGAACTTGCTGGCTTCCAGATGGCGACCACCGACGAACTGACGAAAATATCTAATCGTCGTGGTTTTTCAATGGTCGCGAAATTCAGCCTAAATTTCTGTGTTAGACAAAAATTACCCGCAACCCTGATCTTCCTGGATTTGGACAAATTTAAGTCGATAAACGATACGTTTGGGCACGCCGAAGGTGACCGAGCGTTAATCGTGTTTGCCGAGCATATGAAGGATACTTTCCGAAATTCAGATGTTTTTGCTCGCCTCGGCGGGGATGAATTTGTTGTCCTGCTGACGAACACTTCGAACGATATGGCAAAGCTTGTTTTGGAAAAATTTACTCATTCCATTGAAAAGCTCAATCACCAATCTAACCGCGGATACCAAATATTGTTTTCATGCGGCGTAGTTGAATTTCAGCCTAAGGAACATGAATCCATTGACGCTTTGCTCGCTGAGGGGGATTCGCTTATGTACCAAGCCAAGGCTGCAAATATGGTAGATCCCGCCTAACCCTTCGTTCAACTCGGGCCCAACCGTGGGTTCCTATCCACGCCTTCATCGCCACCGTGTGGACGCCGCACGACTTCTGGATCGAGGGCAAGTTCGAGCCGAATCCGCTGGGACCGTTGGAGAGTAATTGGGGGACGATGCTGTGGAAGCCTTATCACCCAGGGGCACTGAGATAGCGCGATGCAGGCGGGCTTCGATCGGGCAGAACCCTCCCGTGCCCGCCTGCATCACATCAATGGAATCTGGAATCCAGGCGCTGAAGGGGTGAATCGTTTTGCCTGTGGGCCTAGATCAAAAGTCGGCCCCTGCGTAAGCGATCCGCGCCTTGGCGGGAGCTACCGGAGGGTGACCTGTTCGGGACCCGTCAGGGAAAAGGTGACGAGGTGGGAGGCGGGAATCCGGATGACGGTGTCAGCGCTGGCGGCCGCGAGGGCAGTGCCAGCGACCGCGCCCGCTGCCGCGCCGCCCAGGGCGTGATCACCCTGGTGGTTCTTGTCGGTGAGCAGACCCACCAGGGCGCCAACAGCTGCGGCGCCTCCGATGAACTTCGCATCGCGATTGCCCAGGGCGTCGCCCACGACCATATACGTGCCCGCATCTACCCCATTGCGCCCCACGGTGGTCAGGCGGATGCCGAGCCCGCCCTTGCCGCTGGCGAGGCGTCCGGCGGGGGTGCTCTGGGCTACTACGCCGCTGACCGTCGTGCCCGCAGGCCAGGCCACGGTGTTCCCCACGATCACGTCCTCGGCCAGGGTTCCAGTCCAAGGATCTCCGGGATGATCTTTGTCGGTGGCGAGGTCTGCGCCCATGCGAACCGTGATGCGAGCCCCATTAGGCACCTCTACGGTTTTATACACGGAGAGTTGGGCCCCTGGGGTGGAGCCTACGCTGACCGCCTCCCGGCGGCGTTCAGTGGCACGCTGGCGGGCGTCCGCGAGCTGGCTGTCAAGGGCGCGGATTTGGGAGGCTGATATCTGATTGATGGTCTCCTGATCGCCCGTAGCGCGGTTCTTGCCCGCCTTCATATCGGTCACCTGCTTCTCCAGGGCGGCCACGCGATCGTCCGCAGCTTTGGCCTGCAACTGAGCGGCAACCTGGGCCTGGACTGCGAGGTCATTGGCCTTCGGTTCGCAGGCGGTGAACCCGCCTACCAGAAGAGCCGCGAGCGAGCCTTGGGTGATGAGATTTCTGGCGATCATGTCTGCTCCTTAAGCAGGAAGGTGGCTGGAGGGAGTCCTGGAGGGGGGACGCCTGTCACGGGTTTGGGGCGGCCTCCCGAAGGGCGGACTCCCCGTGTATCCCTGAATCTTTTGATCTCGATGACAGACCTTCCAGCTAGGGCTTCTCAATGCGGGTTCTGTGCCAAGATCGCAAACAAAGCATGGACGCTGACTTACCCGGTAACGAAGGCTCCGGCTAACCCGTGGTACTCCATCAAACTGAAAGTGGAATCCATCATTATGAGGGTACGGTCCTGGATCTCCCGTTCCGGGGCCCCCTTGGGACAAGCGGTCTCGCTCGAGGCGCGCGGGTTGAGGTGGAGCGCTGCTGTCAGGTTCTAACCCTCCGCCTCAAGGTCGAACCTGCAAACAGACCTGGTTCCTACAAGTCACCCACTCCAGACGGAGTGGCGCGTAGACTCTCGGAAACCCGACTGAATGTGTGGGGGAGGAGGTTGACCGAGGATGAACGAGGATGAATCCCCTGGAAGAGGGAAAATCATGTTGGCCGGGGGTTGCCTGATGATCCTCCTGGTGGCCGGAGGCCTCATCTACCTAAGTGCGCGCGTCGAAAAACATGAGGACACTGCGAAGGCGGAAATGGCCGCAAAAATATCGGCGGCCGCAGCCAAAGAACGAGAAGCGGCCATCGCGGCCAAGCAGGTACTCGTCGGTATGAAGCGCGATGAAGTAGAGCGGGCCTGGGGCAAGCCTGAAAAAATTAATCGGACATCGAGCGGCGCGGGTGTGCGAGAGCAGTGGGTCTACGAGACCGGCTTCTACGTTTATTTCGGGAATGAAACGGTAACCTCCGTCGAAAGATAGTTGCTCCGGTTACTTCATCGTTCGACCACGACCAACCTGGAGGTGATTTGAAAGCCTCGGTATTCATTGCGACCAGCCTTGATGGTTTCATCGCGCGGCCGGACGGTGCGCTGGATTGGCTCCCAGCCGACGGCGGCGAGCCCCACGGCTACATTGAGTTCATGGCCACGGTGGATGCCCTTGTGATTGGCCGAAAGACCTTTGAGACAGTGTTGACATTTGATACCTGGCCCTATGGAAAAAAGCCGGTGGTAGTGCTCAGCACGAGGGGGCCGGAATTAATGACTGCGCCTCCCGACGCCGTGTGCGATGTGATGGCTGGCACCCCGCAGGAAATCGTGGCTCGGCTTGCTCAACGAGGGATGAACCACCTCTATATCGATGGCGGAGTGACCATACAAGGCTTCCTGAAGGCAGGGCTAATCCAGCGCTTCATCATCACGCGCATACCGGTGCTTCTCGGAAGCGGGATTCCCTTGTTCGGGTACCTGCCGCGGGACATCCGACTCGAACACGTGGCCACGCGATCCTATTCGAGCGGCTTGGTGCAGAGCGAGTACGTGATTCCCACCTGAGCCGTCGCAACAAAACAATCCTCTGCCCCATTGGGAAGAACGACCGCTAGGCGATAGGCGCTGCCAAACGTTCTTGAGGCTCTCTGCGGCGACCTTGAGGTCATTGCGCTCTGGCCTTCCCGGCAATTGGGGTGCCCTTCAGATCCGTTATCCTGAATCTCATCCTGGAGCATCGATGATCCACCTTCGACGCCTTGCTTGGGTCCCCGCTGCCCTTTTCTGCCTGACCTTTCCATGGGCGGTAGCGTCAGCACAAGGGTCTCCAGCCTGGACGCGAATCCAGGGGTGGGCCGGCAAAGACGCCGCCACGGTCGGGTTCACGCAGGAGCGGTTCGAGGCCTTTTTGGAAGCCCGGCGGACGGATGTGTTGGCGGGGGCCACGGATACCTGGAAACCCTGGTTGGAGTCGCTGGCCCGAGGCAAGGCACCCGCTCTTCGGACCTGGGCCCAAGCTCGCTTGGTAGAGGCTGGCGTGTACGAATCCTACCCCGCCTTCCTTGAAGCAGCCGTGGCCCACCTAAAGGGCCAATCCCAGTTCCGCAGCGGGGAGGAGGATGCGGTGCTCCCTGACCCACCCGCATCCAGGGACCGGGTACCCGGTGTCTTCCAGTTGGATTCTCGCTGCGCCTTTTGGAACGAAGTCGAGACCCAGGTGCGCAGCAAGCCTGAGATGGAAGTGAGTGCCAACCTCTACGCCGTGTGGTGCCATGGGACCTTTCGGGACCAGCGCGCGCTGATCCTCGACCTGGCGGCCCAGACAAAGGCCCCCCGGACCTTGGCGAACACGGTCATTGCCCCTTGGAACGACCCGCGCTTTTGGATCGTGGTGGACTGGGCGATGGCCTGGGGAACCCCGGCGGACTTCGATGCATTGGCATCCCGTATGACCGGTCCAGCGCAAACCGCGTTTGTGCGCATCCAGAAACGGTTGCAAGAACAACCCCTCTTCTTCCACCCCGATCCCTCCATCGGTTCCCAGGCTGTGGCCTTGATTTCCTTCACGGATATCAAGCCTCTGGGGGAGGTTCCGAAGCATCCGCTCTATCCCGAAGAGGCGCGTTCCCGCGGGTTGATGACGCGCCTAGAGGCCTTGGTCACGGTGGGTCCGGAGGGCCGCGTGGTGGCCTTCCGACCTTTGCCTGGGCCGTGGCTCGCTTTCTTTGCCCAAGCGGCGGAAGCATGGGCCTCTCTCCACCGTTTCGAGCCGGCCCCGCCGGATGGGAAGGTCGCTTACCGGCGCTTTGTTCTACCCCTTGTTTACCGATTGCGTGCGGGCGGGCCTACGCTGCCGGTCCGCCCCCGCATTGGGGCTAGGCCACCCTCCTAGGTTTCGCACCCCGGGTGAAGCGATTTCAAATGGAGAGGCGCCATCGCAACCCTCCATCCTCCATTCTTTAGTCACTGGCGTTTCCAGGCTGACTAACGGAAACTGGACCATGGCCGACGGCGCGGTTCCTCAGGACCTTGGCCTCCAGGAGGGGGCAGGGGTTCCTGCGGACGACGTCAGCGAGTTGAGCGTGGCCTGGGGCCCGGATTCCTGTCTGACGCTGGAAGGGGCCTATGCCCAGGTGAAGGATGCCTTCCTGATGCACCATCCGGATGGGGACGTGGCCCTGCTGGACAAGGCCTTCCAAGTGGGACGCGCGAGCCATTCTACGCAGCTTCGGAAGAGCGGCGAGCCCTACTTCTTCCATCCCATCGCCGTTTCCTTGAGCCTCGCGGAATGGCGTCTGGACGCGGTTTCCGTGGCCTGCGGGATGCTCCACGATACGGTGGAAGACACCCTCATGACCCAGGAGGCGGTTAAATCAGAATTCGGCGAAGAGGTCGCGGAGATCGTGGACGGCCTGACCAAGATGAGCAAGCTCGCCTTCACGGATCGCCACCTGCTGAACGCCGAGAATGTCCGCAAGCTGCTGGTGGCCATGGGCAAGGACGTGCGCGTGCTGCTGGTGAAGCTGGCGGACCGCCTGCATAATATGCAGACCCTTTCGGCCATGCGGGAGGAGAAGCGCCGCCGCATCGCCCGGGAGACCATGGAGCTCTACGCGCCCCTGGCGAACCGCCTGGGCATGTGGAACGTCCGCAGCCAGTTGGAGGACCTGGCCTTCGCCAACCTCGAACCTGAGCGCTTCGCCGAACTGAGGGACGGTGTGGAACTGAAGCGCGCCAAGAGCGCCGCCCTCACCGCGGAGATCCAGACCACCTTGGATTTGGCGCTGAAGGAGCAGGGCATCGCCGCCAAAGTCTACGGCCGCTCCAAACATCTGTTCGGCATCTGGAAGAAAATGGGCGCCCAGGAAAAGGGCCTGGAAGACATCCATGACTGGCTGGCCTACCGCATCATCTGCCCGGACCGGGCCAGTTGCTACACGGCCATGGGCTTGGTCCACGCGCTGTACAAGCCGATTCCCGGCCGCTTCAAGGACTACATCAGCCTGCCCAAGGACAATGGCTACCAGAGCATCCATACCTCGGTGCTGATGCCCTCGGGCGATGCCTTCGAGGTGCAGATCCGTACCCAAGAGATGCACGACCACGCCGAAGCGGGCATCGCCTCCCATTGGACCTACAAGGAAGGCCGCATCGCCAATCGCATGGAGATCAACCAGGTGGCCTTCCTGCGCCGGATGGTGGAACTGCATCAGGATTCCAACGACAGCCGCGAGCTGGTGGCGACCCTCAAGGGTGAGCTGAGCTTCCGGCGCATTCAGCTCTTCACGCCCAAGGGTGACGTGAAGAGCCTGCCGGAAGGTGCGACGCCCATTGATTTCGCCTACGCCATCCATACGGAGGTGGGTCATCGCTGCGTGGGTGCCAAAATAAACGGCCGCATGGTGCCGCTGAAACACACCCTGCAGAATGGGGACCGGGTGGAAGTCCTCACCCGACCCGACCACAAGCCTTCCCGAGACTGGCTGGCCATCGTCAAGAGCGCGGGCGCCAAGAGCCGGATCCAGGCTTTCATCCGGGAAGAGGAACGGAACCACGCCATCCAAATGGGCAAGGACCGGCTGGAGCGGGATGCGCGGACCGCAGGCATCCACCTGGATCAGCCCGAGGTGAAGGCAGCGCTGGATAAGCGATTGGTGGAGCTGAGGCAGCCAAGTTGGGATGCATTTTATGCAGCCGTCGGTTTCGGCCGCCTGACGATCCATCGGCTGTTGGAGCCCCTGCTTCCCGAACCCCAACGATTGCGGGCTCCCACACCCGACAAAATGGGTTTGGAAGAAGTCCTGGTGGACGACACTCTGGGCGTCCTCTACCACCTGGCCCACTGCTGCAAGCCCATCTGGGGCGACGAGATCTTGGGCTATGTGACTCGAGGCCGCGGCGTCGCCATCCACCGCGCCGACTGCCCCCAGCTGCAATCCTCCACCCTGCATCCGGAGCGCCGAGCCAATGTGGGGTGGGGCAAGCAGGGCCAGTCTCATTTCGATACGGAGATCGTGCTCAGCACCGAGGATCGGCCGGGGATGGTGGCCGCTATCAGCGAAGCCATCCAGCGATCCAACATCAATATTCAGCGGTTTCAAGGCAGCGCCACGGAAATCGGAGGCGGCATCTTCCACATCGCGCTGCGGGTGAAGGACCGGGTCCATCTGGTGGAGCTCATGTCCACCCTGCGCCGGGTGCGCGGCGTGCATACCGCGGAGCGCGTTAGGGGGAGCGTGTTTGGCAAGGTCATCTGAGGCTTCCGGCTTCCAGAAAGCATGGACGCCGCCCCAGGAGGCGCCCGCGATCCCATGGGCGCGAATAGAGCGCAGTCTAGCGCTGCCGCAATCCTGGCCGGATCCCCACAAGATCAGCGCGCGGTTTCCGGAAAGCCCTCGGCGCGCGGCGGTGGCCGTGGTGTTGTGGGGCGACGCGACGGGCGCGAAAAAAATCCTGCTGGTGCAGCGGGGCTTCACCGCGCCACAGCATCCCGGTGAGATCGCTTTTCCGGGCGGCATGGCCGAGGTAGATGACCGGGATCTGAGATGGACGGCGCGTCGAGAACTGCGGGAGGAATTGGGCGTGGTAGATCAGCTTTGGGAGATCGGCTGTTTTCCCGATGGCGTCGCCAAGGCGCACACCCGCTTCACGCCGGTCTTCTTCAGGTGGGAGGCACCCGAACCGATTTGGGAGAAGGGCAGCGAAATTTTTGATGCGCTCTTGCTGCCGTTGGCGCCCCTTCTGGAGGCGCCGTGGACTACGGAGATCCTGGACCGCCAAGGCCTCGCGCTGGAAGTCCCCCGCCTGGAATTGCCCCAGGCCCCCCTGTGGGGCGCCACCGCCTTCGTGCTCAAAACGTGGCTGGATGTCCTCAAAGAAATTTCTGATTAGTCTGAATCGACGCCACCATGTTCAAGCGCCAGCTCGAAGACCGCATGCTTTACCTCGCTTTCCGGCGAGGCTGGTTGAGCCTCGGCGAGGGCGATGAAGCCCTGGGAAAGGAGCTGGAAATGAGTCCCGGCGAGGCCCTGGCCCGTCTGGTGAAGGAGCAGCGGCTGGATCCTGCGCAGATGAAAGGTCTGGAAGTGGAAGCCCGCCAGGAGCTGGTGCTGTGGCAAGAGATGACCCAGGACGAATGGCCCCGGCAGGATTTCACGCGAGGCTCATCGCCCCATTCCACCCCCCGCTCTTCGCCCTCGATGCCACCCCCCAGCCATTCTGGAGAGATTCGGCTCTGGGCGGCCCTTTCGGGGATCTCCGAAGGTGAACCCTGGGGGCCTTATCGGTTGCTGAATATCCTGGGGGAAGGGGGGATGGGAAGGGTCTACAAGGCCATGGATCCTGTGTTGGCGCGGCCCGTGGCCCTCAAGATATTGCAGCGCACCGGAGGTCCGAGCCTGGAGCGGTTCTTCATCGAAGCCAGGGCCCAGGCGCGGGTGGAGCATCCCCACGTAGCCAAGGTCTACACCGTAGGCGAAGCGGAGGGCCTGCCCTTCATCTCCATGCAATACGTGAATGGCACCACGCTCAAGGAGGCCTCGAGCACGCTGCGGCTGGAGGAAAAAGTGCGGCTCTTGGCCCAGGCCTGCGAGGGGGTCCACGCGGCCCACCGCTTGGGCATCATCCATCGCGATCTGAAGCCCGGCAACATCATGATCGAGACGACGCCCGAAGGAGAATTGCATCCCATCGTGTTGGATTTCGGATTGGCTTGGATGCCCGAAACCACGGCGCTCACCCAGGCGGGCCAAACCGTAGGCACGCCGCAATACATGAGTCCCGAGCAGGCGCGGGGCCAGCCCCTGGACCGCCGTTCGGACGTCTATGCCCTGGGGGTCACGTCGTTTGAATTCATCTGCGGCCGGGCGCCCTTTGAAGGGGACCAGCCCCTAGACATCCTGCGCAAGGCCACGGAAAACGAGCCGCCGCGGCCCCGCACGCTGGTGCCGGATCTGCCGTTGGATCTCGAGATCATCATCCTCAAGGCGATGGAGAAGTATCCCGCCCATCGCTATGACTCCGCCAAAGCCATGGCCGATGATCTGTATCGCTACTTGGATGGCGAGCCCATCGCCGCGCGGCCCCTCTCCCGCACTGGGCAAATGAAGAAATGGGTGAAGCGCCATCGCCTGCTGTCCAGCGTGGTGGGCACTTCGGTGACGACCTTGCTCATTGTAGGTGGCTTCAGCGCGGCGGCTCTGGTCAGGAGCAAAGCCCAAGGCCGCGCAGCGCAGCGCTTCTCCCGGGAATCCGAGCGGCTTGAAACCCTGCTTGGCAAGGTCTATGCGTTGCCGGCCCACAACGTGCAGCCGACGGAGGATGAAGTTCGGCGGGAACTCACCCGGCTGGAACAAGAGGTGGCGGGGCTGGGCCGCGACGCCGAAGGGCCCGGGCGGCTGGCCTTGGGGCGCGCCCACCTGGCCTTGGGAGATCTGGAAGAGGCCCACGAGGAATTGGGCCGGGCTTGGGATTCGGGCTATCAGGGGCCGGAGGTGGCCGAAGCTTTGGGACTGGCCAAGGTGGGCCTCTACCGCGCCTCCCTGGCCGCCCTGACGGGCCCCGATCGGGAGGATCGGCGAAAGGAATTGGAAGACCGCCTGCGTCTCCCAGCGCTGGATCTTCTGCGCCGCGCCCAAGTGGGAGAACGGGGTCTTCCCGATCTCGCGGCCGCCGAGTTGGCCCTCACCGAAGGCCGATTCCAGGAGGCCTTGGACCGATCAAGAAAGGCCCGGGAGGCGCAACCCTGGCTGTACCAGGCCCATCTGCTCGACGCGGAAGTTAAATTCACCCAGGCGGCAGCGCCCCTGGCGGCACGGAATTTCCAGGCGGCGGAAAGTTTGGTCACGGAGGCCGAAGCCCACATCGCCTTGGCGAAAGAAGTGGGCCGCAGCGCGCCGGCGGTCTACGAGAAGGAGGCCCGGCGGCGCGCCGAGGTGATCCATCTGCGCATGGTCACTTCCTCCTCGAAACCCGGCGATTTCGAGTGGGCGAAAGCGGGGTGCGACGAGGCCCTTCATATCCGGCCCCGAAGCTGGAAGACCTATGGCAGCCTGGCCGCCATTCACCTTTCCTGGGCCGGCCAAGTGGAAGCCTGGCACCAGGATTCGCTTCCCTATTCCGAAGCGGGCATCCGCGCCGCCAATCAGGCGTTGGCCCTGCATCCCAATTCCAACGAAGTGCTCAGCACCCTAGCCTATCTCTGGTGGCGCCAGGCCCATCTCCAGGAGGTCGCGGGCCAGGACCCGCGTCTTTCCCTACGCCACGCGGTGGAAGCCCTGGAGAAGGCCCTGCAGCACCCGGAACAGGCCGCGACGCTGCATCAGCGCATGGGCAACTGCTACACCACTCAGGCTCTTTTCGAACTGCGCAGCGGTGAGGATCCGGACGCTGCGGTGAACGCGGCGGAACAACAATTCCAAGAGAGCGTACGGCTGAAACCATCCGGGCAGGCGCTGTCGGACCACATCTGGGCGCTGGGGGCAAGGGCGCAAGCCCAACTCCGGAGGAACCAGGATCCGGCGTCCACCTTGAAGGCGGCTACCGATCTCTTCGAAGAATCACGCCGACTGACGCCGGATTATTTCTTTGCCCGGACCAACCTCGCGGACATTGCGGTGATCCGCGCGGAATTTCTCGAGGGGAATGGCCAGGATCCGAGCCCTGAATTGGACCGGGTTGAGGCATTGGCTCGGGACGCCATGAAGGAAAAGGCGGGCCTCGGATACGCGCTGCCCGATCTCGGGCAGGCTGCACTGATCCGGGCCCGATGGAAGCTGCGACAAAAAATGGATCCCTCCGAGGCCCTTGTCTCCGCCCGGAATTATTTCGAACAGGGAAGGCGCGAGCGGCCCGATCAATCCTGGCCCCAGCGTGGACTTTTGGCCTGTCGTCTCGAAGAGCTTCGGGCGCGGAAATCCTGGGACAACGCGGCCTTCCAGCGCCTCGTCGGCGACGCAAAAAAACTGTCGGAGGCAAGGGCCAAAGATCCCGAGACTCAACTGCTGCTGACGCGGATCCACACTTACGGCACAGTAACCACATCGGAGGCTCACCATGGCCGTTGAAACTTTCAAGGCAAGCCGATTCACTGAGGGGAATTTTCTATTCCCCACGGTGCTAGAGGTCACGGACACGGCGGTGGTGCGGCGCGTGCGCCACTGGTTCACGGTCAATGAAATGAGCATTCATCTCACGCGCGTGGCCTCGGTGCGGATCCAGACCGGCATGATGTGGAGCGACATTCTCATCGAGAGCACCGGCGGCAGCGATCCCATGGCGAGCCACGGTCACCGCAAGGAGGACGCGAGACGCATCAAAGAGCTCATCGAAGCCGCCCAGGCCGCCCATTCAGGAGAAGGCCCCGGGGATGCCGCAGGGGAAGGCGCCACCAAGGTGTGCCCCTTTTGCGCGGAGACCATCAAGGCCGCCGCCCAGGTGTGCCGCTTCTGCAAAAAGGATCTGCCATGAAGGTGGCCGCGCTGCTGCTCTGCCCCCTGGCGCTCGTGGACCTTGGCGCCCAAGATGCATCGGATCCGTTGGTCTCCCTGAACCAGACCTTCCGCGCTTGGTACGCCGCAGAAAAATCGCGTCGGTTGGAACATCCTGGCCCCATGGTGATGGTGAAGGGCGATGCGCTGGTCTTTCTGCGCCAGGGCGAACGCAAAGAATTTCAGCTCATTCCAAACGGATATCACCGCCTGAAAGCGGTGTCCCACATCCCGCTGGCGATCGAAGTGAAGCTTGGGCCCCTAGCGGGACAACCCTTGGGGGCGAAGGATGTCGAAGCCCTTCGCGGCTACATGGAGACGCTCCATGCGGCCATGAACGAAGTGGGGCAGGGCAGCCTGGCACCCGCGTCCCTGGCTCGCTCACGTCGCATCGCGGCAGCTTCGTGGCTCCTGCTGGAATCCACCGTGGAGAAGGGCACTGTGGATGAAAAAGCTCTCCGGGCTTATCTGCGCTTCATGTCGCCCTTGGTGCTGGCGGAGGCCCGCGACGCCGCCACCCTGCAATTGAACGCGCTGGATGGGGCCATGCAGGCCTGGCGAAGGGACTTGAAGCCGGAGGAGTGGCGGGGCTTCCACGCCATCGTGATGGGCGCCCACATGGCGCGGGAGCAGGAGATTTCCATGCAATATTTCCTGGCGCTCACCGGGGAAAAACGCGAAGGCCGCCGGGTCATTTTCCTCGAAGGCCAATGGGACGAGGCCAAGGCTCTGGACCTGCTGGCCACGCATCTGGTGGACGGCGACGTGGGCCGCGACTTTTTCGGCGATCCCCTGCGCATGCATCGGGATTTGCTATCGGACGCTGCGAAAGGATGGCTGAAGGCCCATCCGGTCGTGCGTTAGCGATGAACGTCCTTGAAGGCGAGCATGGCCGGTAGCATTTCTTCTTTCTCTGGATCAAAGCCACAGTGGGCATCCCAGGTGGCCGGGTTTTCGTAGGTGCCAAAGAGCATGTCCCACCATGGAATGTCGCCATAGTTGTTGCGATGTTTTCCATATTCGTGGTGGATGCGATGCATCTCCGGACGCTGAAAGAAAAACCCCACCCAGCGCGGCCTGCGCACGTTCGTGTGGTAGAAGAATTCGCCCAGCGCCGTGAACAGCGTGTAGATAGCCCCGGCCTGCAAGGACAGTCCCAGCAGGGTGTAGACCAGCAAGCTGCCCAGGATGGAATTCACGGTCATCTCGATGGGATGTTTATAGAAGCTGGTGATGACTTCCAGCCGTTGAGGGCTGTGGTGGATCTGATGGAAGCCGAGCCACAGCGCGTTCACTTCGTGACGCCAGCGATGCCACCAGTAGAAGACAAAGGTGGCGATGAAGTAGGCCAGCGCGCCGCCCCAAAAAGGCGAAAGTGATTGGCTCAAATGGAATAAGGAAGCGCTGGATAGCCAACGCTCCCAGCTTAGGCCCGCGAGGGTCACGATGCCCAGCTGGACCGCGTTCACGACGAGAACACGCAAAGGCCAAGTGCGCACTGCGGGCAGTTTCCAGCCCGCGAAACTACGCTCCAGCAGAAAGCAAAAAACGAAAGCTGGAAGAATGATCTTGAGCATGGATGACCTCGGGAATGGGTCTGGTTTGATTCAAGCCGCGGGCTTGGCCGCGAAGCCCGCTATGAGCGTGTCGAGCACCAAATCCACCCTGGATTTCAAAGGCCGCCAAGGGATCCAGCGGTCGCGGAACTGGACCACTTGAAGGGACAAGACACCGTGGAGCGCGGCGAAAAAAGTCTGGGCGAGAAGATCGACGTCCTGATGATCTTTGTGAAAGCGTTTCTGTTTCGTAGCTTCCTCAAGGGTTTGCCTCAAGGCTAGGTAGGGATTGACCTCTGGCGTGTCGCGTCCATCACCCTGGATGGGCGACGGCAGGTCTGGCTTGGGAGTCATGAAAACCAGGCGGTAGTGGTTCGGATGTTGCACCGCGAAGACCGTGATGACTCGGCCCATCTTGCGTAGGCGCGCCAATGGATCTTCTTCTTTGCTGAGCTTTTTGAAGGCCTTCGCCAGAGTGAGGAAGTCTTCCAGAATCAGGGCGTCCATCAAGGTCTGCTTGTCGGCGAAATATAGGTAGATGGCGGTAGCGCTACAACCCGCCTCATCGGCGATGCGGCGCATGGAAGCAGCCTCGTAGCCTTCCGAAGCAAAGCGAGAGCGGGCCGCGTCAAGGATGGCGGATTTCAGATCGGTCGAAGCGAGTCTGGAAGGACGGCCCATGGGGTTCCTTTTGTTAACACTGTTAATTTACTTAACGATGTTAACAAGTCAAGGGTGTTTTCGCCCTTTTTTTAAATCAAGCCCAGCGCCGCGCGGAAAACATCGGGGTCATCCACCGCGATTCGAACGCGGGATTTGGGGTAGCCAAGGCCAAGAAACCCAATGGGTCTCACGGGTTCCGATAGATGAAGATCCAGCAGGGGTGGCCCCGGAGCCTGAAGCTGGATGACCTTCCGGTTGTCGGCCAAGCGGGCCCAGTCGTCCTTGAAGGCTGGTGGCGGTGTGATCGAAACAATCTGATTGGGATGCAGTTCGATGCGCCCCAGGATGCCGTGGTGCAGCACGACGCGGTTCTTAGAAACGAGGTGGGGGCGCGCCCGAAAGGAGGCCCAGAGGCCCGTGAACCAGAGGATGGCGTAAGCATCGGAAAGATGGATGAACCAACGCAGCTTCGGCCAGCCTTGAAGCAGGAATTCCAGGGCCACCAAATCCGCGACGATGAGCACCGGCAAGGCGGGCAGCAGGCCGCGGAGCAGGCATTTTTGGGTGTAGCCATGGCCCGGTGGATCCACGTGGCGATGCCCGCCGGCCAAAAACCTTAAAGCCCCGCCCAGCATCACCATTTCAAGGGCCATGAGCCGAGCGGTCACGGTGGGCAGGAATGCGGAAAGGGGCTGGGCGAGCTCGTCTTCGGGGAGCAGGGTGGAATCATGTTTGCGCCGCAGCCAAACCCGGATGGCGAAGGCGATCAGCGCGAATTCCAGCAGCGTGGCGGTGCCGAGTCGCAGGTTCTGCCAATAGAGAGAAGCGCCGCCCTTCCAGGCGAGGCCGAGCCCTTCGAGAAAGACCACGGCGGGGAGGAGCAGGCGAGTCCAGGGAATGAGCTTTTTGGAAGCTTCGAAGCCCATCATCAAGCAGCGAATTCCCAGCAGGACCAAGGCGGCTAGGCCCACCCAGGCCAGGGCGGCGCGCCCATGGAAGAGCAGGTGGGGTGTCCGCCAGCGCAGGAGGACTCCCGCCAACAGAGAGAGTGCGATGAGGCACCAGAGGATCCTGCGAAGGGTCTTCATCGGCCGGCCGACGGATTCAGATCCCATGGCGCTTGCGCCAATGCCTCAAGGTGAAGGCGAAGGGCAGCATGACCAGGGGAATGAGACCCAGCCATTGCCGCCCCTGGCCCGTGCGCTCGACCAGCAACGCGGCGACGATGTAGAGCGCCGAAACCAGGGTCACCGCCGCGGCCGCCGCCACGTTCATGTGATGAAAGAGGGTGGCCCCTTCGGCATCCAGATCGGGATCCAGCAGACCTTTGCGGCGGGCGTAGGCCCACTGGGCCGCGAGACAGATGGACAAAAATGCCAAGCAGGGCATGTAGATGAAAAAGACGCCAGGATTGCCGGGGAATCTGCCGATGATCCCCGCGGCGAAGGGAAAGAACGCGACCCCCGTCAGGAAGGCCAGATTGATGGCCAGGAGGCGGGAATCCACGCGATGGATGAGGTGGTATTGGCGATGGTGCTTATACCAAAAGATCCCCAGCACCACGACGCTCAGGATGAATCCGAGGATGGGGGCGAGATTGTGCGCCACCTGCGCCAAGAGCTCCGGCATCGAGCGCCGATTCTGCAGCTCCGGCACTTTGATCTCCAGCACCATGAGGGTCATGGCGATGGCAAAGACGCCGTCCAGGAGCGTCTCCAAGCGGGCTTTGGAAACCCAGAATTCAGGCAGTTTTAGGGTCATGCGAATTTAGGCGCTCGCTTTTCCAAGAAGGCCATCAGGCCTTCGCGGGCATCGTCGCCCTGGATCGTCGCGGCCATCTGCCGCCCTTCTTCTTCCAGCAGGGCTAGCAAACTTTCCGACGTGTGACCGGCGTTGCGCAAGGCGCTCTGCTTGATGCGTGAAAAGGCTTCGGCGGGGCCGTGGGCCAGGCGGACGCACAGGAATTTGATGACGTCATCCAGGACTTCGGCGTCCACGATTTGATTCACCAAACCGAGGTCAAAGGCGCGCTTGGCATCAATGCCTTCGCCGGTGAGCATCAACTCCAGGGCGATGGCGGGGTTCACCAGCATGTTGAGCATCACGCTGCCACCCCAATCGGGATGCAGGCCGATTTTCACGAAGGCCATGCTTAACTTCGCATCCGGCGTGGCGATGCGGATGTCGGCTGAGAGTGCGAGGCTCATGCCCGCGCCCGCGGCGGGACCGTGAATCACCGCAATGACGGGCTTCGGCAGGGTTTTAAGACCATGGGACACGCGCACGCCCAAGTTCAGCAGCTCCTTCATCTCCTCGATGCGGCCCTCTTTCAGGCCTTGCATCATCCAGCCGATGTCTCCACCCGCGCAGAAGCCGCGTCCGCTGCCCCGCAGCACCAGCGCCTTCACGCCGGGCTCGGCACATTTGGCCAGGGCTTCAATGAAGCCTTCGGCCATGTCGGGCACAAGAGCGTTCAATTTGTCGGGGCGATTCAGCGTGAGAAAGCCCACGCGATCGCGGATTTCAAACTGCATAGTGTCGTTCATGGCTGCCCCTTAGGAGATCTTGCTCGCTTCCGCGTAGGAGTAGTCCTGTACCGCCGCCACGAAACCGTGGAAAAGGCTGCGGGCGCTGGATCCGGCGGCATTGCCCAGTTCCACTAGATTCTCGGGGTGCCACTGCACGCCCACCACCCAGCGATCCATGTCCTTGGCTTCGATGCCCTCCACTAGCGGCGCGCCGCCCTTGAGGGTTTCGGGATGGAAGGCCACGGCCCGGAGGTCCGGCGCGATGTCTTTGACGGCTTGGTGGTGGCGGCTGTTGACCGGAACCGAGGCCGCGCCCAGCAGATTGAAGAGCCGCGAATTGTGCGTGACGGAAACGGTGTGGCGGACTTCGGGCACGTCGGAGGTGCCGTGCTGGTGGGCTTGGGGATCACATCCGAAATGGTCCGGGATGTCCTGCACCATGGAGCCGCCCAGGGCCACGTTGAGAATCTGTTCGCCGCGGCAGATGCCCAGGATGGGAATGCCCTTCTCCCAGGCGGCCCGGATCAGGGGAATTTCGAAATCATCGCGTTCGGCGTCGATGTCCGCCTTTGCGTGCACCTCCTCCCCCCAATGCTTGGGGTGGACGTCATCTCCGCCCGTGAGCAACAGGCCCGCGACGCCATCCAGGTTCGGGGGCCCATCCTCCGGTGTGACGAGCTGGATGGGTTTGTGCCAGCCCGCCACATGAATGGCCGGCACGTAATGGCGCGTGGCGAGCTTCTTGTTACGGCAGCTGATGAGCAGGCTTGACATGGGTTCCCTCTGGAGGATCATTAGCACCCTACACCCCCTCAGATTTCCTGAGAATCGGGTTTGAGCGACGGAGAGCTCCGTCGAGGAGGAAATATGTCTGGATCCTTGAACAAAGTCATGTTGATCGGCAACCTCGGAAGGGATCCCGAGCTGAAGAAGACGCCCTCAGGCCAAGAAGTGGCGCGGTTCTCGGTGGCCACCACCGAAACCTGGAAGAACCCCCAGGGCGAGAAACAGAGCAAGACCGAGTGGCACAACATTGTTGTCTGGGGAAAGCAGGCGGAGATCGCTGAGAAGTACCTGCGCAAGGGCAAGCAGATTCTGGTGGAAGGCCGCATCCAGTACCGCGAATACACCGACCAGGCCGGCGTGAAGAAGAATCTGAGCGAGATCCGCTGCGATCATTTCGTCATGTTGGGCCGCATGGACGAGGGCGGCGGCGGCCCGCGTGAAGGTGGCTACAACCGCGGCAGCGCCTCCTCCGGTGCCTCGTCAGGCGGTATGTCCAGTGGCAACGCCCCTTCCGGCGGCAACGACTTCGACGACATGCCGCCTCCCCCGCCCTCGGGCGGGTACGACGACGATATTCCGTTCTGAGGAAGTCCCGAGACTCAAGAGGCTATGAGCCAACAGCCGTGAGCCAAGAGCTAAAAGCGCACAACGCCCAAGCTCGCCGCTCGTAGCTCTTGGCTCATAGCTCGATTCTTCGCCCTCCCCAAGGCACAATGGAAGATTCGCCTTCCGGAGTGCCCGTGTCCGCTGCCTTCCAAGAAATCCGCCATCTAAAATCCCTCGTGGGAGAGACCGTCTCCCTGCGCGGCTGGGTGCGCAACGCGCGCACGTCGAAGACCCGTTTCATCGAGCTGCGGGATGGCTCGGGCTTTGTGCAGTGCGTGGTGGGGGCCAATGAAGCGGACGCGGAAAGCTACGAAACCGCCGGAAAACTTACGCAGGAGTCGGCCATCTCGCTCACGGGGCTGGTGCAACAGCATCCGAAGACGGGAGAGCCGGAAATCCTGGTGAAGTCGCTGCAATTGCTGGCTCCCTCCGTGGACTTTCCCATCACGCCGAAAGATCACGGCATTGAATTCCTGATGGATAACCGCACTCTTTGGCTGCGCTCGAAACGCCAGTGGGCCATCATCCGCGTGCGCCACGAAATCGTGAAGGCCATCCGCGATTTTTTCGACACGGATGGATTTACGCTGTTGGACGCGCCCATCCTGACGCCCAGTTCCTGCGAGGGCACCAGTTCGCTGTTTGAGACGGATTATTTTCACGAGGGCATGGCCTTCCTGAGCCAGAGCGGCCAGCTCTACCAGGAGCCCGGCGTGCCGGCTTTCGGCAAGGTTTACTGCTTCGGGCCCACCTTCCGCGCCGAGAAGAGTAAGACCCGCCGCCACCTCACGGAATTTTGGATGGTGGAGCCGGAGATGGCTTTCGCGGGGCTCGAAGACGTCATGCACCTGGGCGAGCGCATGGTGAAATTCATTCTCCAGCGCGTGCTGGAAGGCCGCCAGGAAGAACTGAAAATCCTGGAGCGCGACACCGCCCCGCTGGAAATCGCACTCAACGAAACATTTGGACGCATGAGCTACACCGACAGCGTGGAGAAGCTGAAAACCCTCGGTAGCGACATCAACTGGGGTGAGGATTTCGGCAACGACGACGAAACCATTTTGATGAACGCCACGGATCGTCCTCTGTGGGTCCATCGCTTCCCGAAAAGCTTCAAGGCTTTCTACATGGCTTTTGATCCCACCCAGCCGGATCTCGCGCTGGGCGCGGATCTCCTGGCCCCCGAAGGCTACGGCGAAGTCATCGGCGGCGGCGAGCGGGCCTCCGACATTGACTACCTGCTGGCCCAAATCGAGCATCACGGTCTCAACCGCGCGGACTACGAGTGGTATCTCGATGTGCGCCGCTTTGGCGGTGTGCAGCACGGGGGTTTCGGCATGGGCCTGGAACGCGCCGTTGCCTGGATCTGCAAGCTGCCGCACGTGCGAGAAACGATTCCGTACCCCCGCATGATGGGAACGTTGCGGCCATAATTCAGGTATGAGCCAAGAGCTATGAGGTATGAGCAAAAGCTCAAACACACCATGCGTCGTCCCTTCCTGCTTCTTGCGATTCCTCTCCTCCTTACTTGCGGTGGAGGCGGCGGTTCACCCGCTCCCGTGGTGCCGCCGAAGCCCGCAGGATGCGGGCCCATGGGGGATGCGGTGGCCAGCGACGTGCAGGCCCTGAACCTTTTGAAGAATCGGGACACGCCGCCCGGCACGGTCAACCCGGCCATCACGCTTTCGGCGCTGCTGCAACCCGGCAGCGATACTTCGCGTTTTGTCAGCAACAATGGCGCGGAGTTCGAAGCGATCATTTACGACGTGCTGGTGGGCGGCGTAGAGACCGCCAACTGCCATGCGACCGATGCCCTGAATCGCGATACGCACATCGAGCTGGTGCTAGACGCCACCCACATCGCGCCCTCCCAGCGCATCATCGCCGAGGTCACGCCCCGATGGCGTGCTGCAATGGCGGCGAGCGGGGTGGATTGGTCCACCACCGCACTCACGGCGCTGAAGGGCCGTCGGGTGCGCTTGCGCGGCTGGATGCTCTACGATTTTGAGCACGCAGGCGAGTCCGAAAACACCGCCCCCGGCCGCGTCGGAAACTGGCGCGCCAGCGCCTGGGAAATCCATCCCATCACCGCCCTAACGGTGTTGCCGAATGCGCCCCTGGATGCCACCCACTGGAACGACGGCCACTATGTGGAAGACGAGCGGGAATAGGCTGCGGCCTTCGTTGAGCCATGAGCTTTCGGCCATGAGCCAAGAGCTAAAACCCAAGCAACAACCATTGAAGCTCGTAGATCATAGCTCGTAGCTGAAAACTCATGGCTTTTCACAACTGCATCACATGGCCTGGCAATTTCGCGATGGCCTCGCGCAAGGGCTTTTCGGCGTGCTCGTGGGGCAGGGTCACCCAAAAGGTGTAGCTGATGAAGGCGCCCTTGCAGTTGGCTTGGTGCGCTTCATCCCCGTCTAGTTGAGGCCCCAGATGAATCTGGATCAACTCAGCCACCATCTCGGCGCGGAGTTCTTCGGCCCGGCCGAGGACCTTCAGCGGTACCCGGGTGGGATAGATGATGTCGGGCTTGCCCTTGAGTTCTTCCATAACTAAAGAATGAGGCAAGCGCGGCCGGAGGGGAATCGGTGACGGCCTGTGCGATTCATCACAAAGTGCTAGGACGCGGATGGGATCTCCGATTAAATTAGGACCAAAGGGTCCGAAATGATCTTCAACCTCGCTACCGGCTATGCGCTCCAAGCACTCGCGGGTCTGCCTGAGAGCGGCGAGTACGCCTTGACTCGGGACTTGGCAGAGCGCCTGGAATTGCCTTCACCCTACTTGGCCAAGATCCTTCAGAATCTAGCCAGGGCAGGGATCTTGGAGTCCTCACGGGGGCCGAAAGGCGGATACCGTCTGGCTCGAAAGGCAGATCAAATCAGCGTAGAAAAAATTCTTTTCGCGTTGGAAGGCGAAGACGCATTGAACGGCTGTGTGATGGGGTTTCCGGTTTGTGATGCCAGCCACCCCTGCCCGATGCATGACGCATGGACCGCCGTGAAAACTCAAATGGAAGCCTCCATCATCTCGACCACCCTTGCTGATTTACGTCGCGCTGCGGTGTTCAAATCGAAACCGAAATCGGCTCGGAAACGCTGACACCCAAGGAGGGCCCATGCGCCTTCTCGACCAATTGGATTTGGAACCCCGCCCCCTGATTCGGGCCGCCCTCAGCACCGCTGCGCTAGGCGCTTTGGTGGCGCTGGGCAGCCGCGGTGGCCGCTGGCTGGACCCGGCTTTACTGGGCTACTTGCTGGCGACCCTCTTCGCTTGTTTTGGGGTGTCCTATCGCTACTGGTCCTGGTTAGAAAGACCCGCCACGGACATGTATTTCCAAGACACCCTGCGACGCTTTTTGAGCCCGCGCGTGTTGCTGACCCTGCCCAAGCTGATGCTGTTGGCGTTGGATCAGATTTTTCTTCAGCGCTTCATCGAAAAACGCAGCGTCAAGCGCTGGGGCGCCCACGCACTGATTGCGTGGGGCTGCTTGCTGGGTTTCTCCGTGACGATTCCCTTGGTCTTCGGCTGGGTGCGTTTCACCAGCGCGGGGCTGGACCCCAATCGCTATGAAGCGTGGCTCTTTGGATTTCCGGCCGGCAGTTTTCCGCTGGGTTCGCCGGTGGCTTTCATCACGTTTCACATCCTGGATTTGGCGGCCTTCATGGTCATCGCGGGCTGCACGCTGGCTTTCATTCGAAGACTTCATGACGAAGGCGACGCCGCCACTCAGCGTTTCGATTTGGACCTGCTGCCCTTGTTGGTACTCATCGCCGTTTCGGTGACGGGGCTGCTGCTGACGGTTTCAGAGAAATGGCTGGGCGGCCGCAACTTCACGACCATCGCCTTCATGCATGAGCTCACGGTCATCGTCATGCTATTGAGTCTGCCCTTTGGCAAGCTCTTTCACATCGTCCAGCGGCCAGCCCAGCTTGGTGTGACGCTCTACAAGGCCGATGGCGAGGCGGAGGGACGATTGCCATGCAAGGGCTGCGGCGCGCTTTTCATCCGGGCCAATCAGCGGCGCGATTTAGAGGTGCTTTTCAAACGGCTGGATTTGGATGGAGCTCGACATTCCCCCTCGGTGCATCATCTGGATCTCTGTCCCAAGTGCAAGCGGCGTCTGATGGCCTTAGCGCAGAATCAGCGCCTCGGCGGTTCCTTCGATCCCTTTCACGATGTGCCCATCTATGCCGAACCCGTGGCCGACCCCACCACTTTCAGGAGCTGAGATGGCGATGCCACCGAACCGACTCGACGAGCTCAGCCGCGCCTTCGGCCCCCATCTCAATCTCGCGCCTCCGGGCGGTTGGGAGGCGAATCCAGAGCCCGACAAATTGGTAAAGACGCATTGCTGTTTTTGCGGGCAGCAGTGCGGCATCCAACTCAAGGTGAAGGATAACCAGGTCATCGGCTTCGAACCCTGGGAGGACTTCCCCTTCAACCAAGGCAAGCTCTGCCCCAAGGGGGTGAAGCGCTACCTGCAGGGCAATCATCCTGACCGCTTGAAGCATGCGTTAATGCGGACGGAGCAAGGCTTCGCGGAAGTCGAACCGGAACCCGCCCTCGACCGTGTGGTGGACGAGATTCAGAGTATCCAAGGGCGCTACGGGAAAGATGCCTTCGCGGTGTTATCAGGGGTCTCGCTCACCAATGAAAAGAGCTACCTCGCGGGCAAGTTCGCGCGCTTAGGTTTGCAGACGAAGAACCTCGACTACAACGGACGGCTCTGCATGGTGAGTGCGGGGGCAGGAAACAAGAAAGCATTTGGCATTGATCGCGCCGCCAACTCCTGGGCCGACATCGAAGGTGCCGAGGTCATCTGGGTCACCGGCGCCAATGTCGCCGAATGCGCGCCCATCACCACCGATTACATTTGGCGCGCTAGGGATCGCGGGGCCAAGCTCATCGTTTGCGATCCGCGCATCACGCCGCTCGCTCGCACGGCGGATCTCATGCTGCCCCTGAAACCCGGCTCGGATTGCGCGCTCACCAACGGCATTCTGCACCTGCTGCACAAGTGGGATCTCATCGATTGGGAGTTCGTGAATCAGCACACTTCTGGCTTTGAAGAAACCTTAGAGGCCGTGAAAGATTGCACGCCGGAATGGACCTCAAACCTAACGGGGCTGCCCATCGCCGCCATCGAGCAGGCCGCGCGCATGTGGGGCGAAGCCAAGACCAGTTTTCTGTTACACGCCCGGGGCATCGAGCATCAGAGCAAGGGCGTGGAGAACGTCAGCTCTTGCATCAACATGGTGCTGGCTACGGGGCGCATCGGGAAACCCAACTGCGGCTACGCCACCATCACGGGCCAAGGCAATGGACAGGGTGGCCGCGAACACGGCCACAAGTGCGATCAATTGCCGGGCAATCGCGACATCGAGAACCCCGAGCATCGGAAATACATCTGCGAAGTCTGGGGCTGCACGGACGAGGAACTGCCCCGCAAGGGACTCACCGCGCAAGAGATCATGAACGCCATCCACGCGGGCGAAATCAAGGGCCTGCTCTGCCTCTGCTTCAATCCGCTCGTCAGTCTGCCCGACACGGAATTCACCCGCGAAGCACTCTCCAAGTTGGAGTTTTTTGTCGTCCTGGATTTCTTTCTCAGTGAGACCGCTCAGCACGCGGACGTGGTGTTGCCTGCGGCCTTGCACGAGGAAGACGATGGCACCAGCACCTCCACCGAAGGCCGCGTCATTCGTATTCGCAAGGCCGTGGACCCGCCCGGCGACGCCCGGCCGGACTGGGAGATCCTCGTGGATATCGCGAGCCGCCTGGGGCGTGGGAAATACTTCGACCATTTCACGTCGCCCGAAGCCATCTTCAACGAGCTGCGGGTGGCCTCGAAGGGCGGCACCGCGGACTACTTCGGCATCACCTACGCGAAGATCGAACAAAATATGGGCGTCTTCTGGCCCTGCCCAGACCTGGACCATCCCGGCACGCCGCGGCTTTTCGAGGACAAGGTCTTTTTCACCCCGGATAAAAAAGCGCACTTCGTTCCCACGGTGTGGCGGCCCCCCATGGAGGTGGTGGACGCGGAGTATCCGGTGTGGCTCACCACGGGCCGCACGGTCTTCCACTACCTCAGCGGCACCCAGACCCGGCGCATCGGATTCCTGGTGGAGCAATGTCCCCACCCCTATTTGGAAATCCATCCGCGTCTAGCGGAACTGCACGGCATTGCGGAAGGCGATGCGGTCGAGATCACTTCCCGGCGCGGCGCCTTGGTGTTGCCCGCCAAGGTGGTGCGCACCATCCGTCCCGACACGGTCTTCATCCCTTACCACTGGCCCGGAGCGCTATCGGCCAACCGCCTCACGGCTCGGCACCTGGATCCCGTGAGCAAAATCCCCGAGTACAAGGTGAGCGCCGTGCGCATCCAGAAGACGACGCCGGACCGCTTCAGCCCTGAGCTGGCGGAGCTGCAACGTATGGCTTTTGAAGCCCGCACCAACCAGCCCGTCTTGCCTGAGCAGGTGTATTGATGGTCGGCGACGATTTCGGTTTCTATATCGATCCTCAGCGCTGCATTGGGTGCCGCGCATGTGTCGGCGCCTGCGCTGAATGTGGCACCCACAAGGGTCGGCCCATGATTCATCTCGATGAAATTGACCGGCTGGTTTCCACCCAGACCACGCCCACGGTGTGCATGCACTGCGAAGATCCCATCTGCGCCCAGGTTTGTCCTTCGGATGCCATCAAGCGCAGCGAAGACGGCGTGGTCCACAGCTCCCAGAAGCCCCGCTGCATCGGCTGCCAGAACTGCGAGTTGAGCTGTCCCTTCGGCGTGCCCATCGTCTTCTCAGGCCTGGAGCAGATGATGAAATGCGATCTCTGCTACGACCGCACCAGCGAGGGTCACAAGCCCATGTGCGCCACGGTCTGCCCTAGTCAGGCCCTGCTCTTTGTGCCCAAACACCAGATCAGCGCCATGCGGCAGAATCAACCGCTCAACGAGTTCACCATCGGCACTTTGAAGGTCCGCACTCGCACCGCGCTCATGGTTCCGGACCCCGGGCTGCCACTGCATTTGGACGCCGCACTGCTCATGGTTGGAGGAGGTTTCTGATGTTCAGATGGAAACGAAATTTCCCCGTGGATCTTGCGGACGAATCCAGTCTCTCTCGTCGGGAATTCGCGCGCTTCCTCGCGCTGGTGAGCGCGGGATTCACCGCGGGCATCGGCTATCTCTGGGGGCGCAAAAAGCCATTTGATGGCGCGCCGGATTCCAGCGGCCTGGAAAGGGCGGTGGATTTAGGCCCGGCGGCCGCGCTCCACCCTGGCGAATCCAAACTCTTCACTTTTCGGGATGCCGATGATCGCTGCATCGTGCTGAGGACTCAGATGGGCGACTTGAGGGCCTACCGCCAGACCTGCACGCACCTGGGCTGTGCGGTGCGCTACGACGGCCAGCGGCTGGAGTGCCCCTGCCATCACGGATTCTTCGAGTGTGGCCAGGGCTTCCCGGTGCAGGGTCCCCCCACCCGGCCCTTGAGCGGCATCAACCTAGAGCTGCGTGCGGACGGTCGTCTATGGGCGGTGGGAGATCTGCCCAAACCCGGCGATCCGCGAAGGCTGGAGGAACCCGCATGAGCCGCCCCCGCCGAAGCCGCATGACCCGCGCCGCCCTCGCATTTATTCTCATGGTCGCGGTGATCCAGCTCTACCTTTTTGAAACGGTTTTGGGAGCGGTGTTGGACGGCCAGCGCGGCCTGCTTCCTGGCGCCTTCGTCGCGTCCTTGGTCCTCACACTTGTGGCCCTGGTGCTGGCGTGGAAGGTCCCCCACCTGGACGACGGTCCTAAATCCTGAAGGGATAACCATGTCCGATTCATCACGCCATTCGAGACCCCTGGAACTGCTGGAGCCCGAGGTCGTCCGCGGGTTGCTGGGGCGTCTCCGCCTCGCAAGCCTTCTGGGCCGCTTTAACGAGCGGCACGTGTGGGCCGCCTTCATGTTCGTGAACGGAATGATCAGCATCGGCCTCATGGCGGGCTTGGCCATGCTCACGAAAACGCCCCTCGTTTTTCCTTCCCTGGGTCCTACCGCATTCCTATTTTTCTTTACGCCAAACCTGCCCACCGCCACCCCCCGGCACACGATCTACGGCCACGCCATCGGCATCGCGTGCGGCTTTGGCGCGCTCCTGCTCACAGGGCTGCATCACGCGCCGCCCGCCATGGTGATGGGTGTGACACCCGCGCGAATCCTCGCCGCGGCCCTATCTCTCGCCGGTACCGGCGCGCTCATGATTCTGTTCAAGGCCGCCCACCCGCCGGCCGGTGCCACCACGCTCATCATCTCCTTGGGCATCATCACGAAACCCTTTCATTTGGCGATGATCCTGGTGGCCGTGGCCTTGCTGACGCTCCAAGCCATCGTCATCAATCGGCTGGCGGGGATTGACTATCCTTTGTGGGCGCGCCGCGTCCTTCCGACACCTGAGGCACTCCCATGACTAAGCCGACCAAGTTGCCCAATCCCCCCGCTGCCTACAACAATTTCGTAGCTCGTTTCCCGAAGCTGGGCCAGGCCTGGGATCTCCTGGCGGAAGGCGGCCAGACGGGCCCGCTGGATGAACGCACGGCGCGCCTGGTGAAACTGGCCATCGCCATCGGCGCGCAAAAAGAAGGCGCCGTCCATGCCTCCGCTCGCAAGGCTAGGGCCCTGGGTATCACCGAGGACGAGCTGGACCAGGTGGTGGCGCTCTCAGCGGGCACCCTCGGCCTGCCCAGTGCGGTGGCGGCTTTCACCTGGGTGCATGAAACAAAGCGACGGGATGCTCATGACTGAACGCTGCGGCCTGCTGCTTCTCACCGGTGGGGAGGGACGAAGACTGGGTGGCCCCAAGCATGATCGTCCCCATCCCGCAGGTGGCACCTGGGGCGGACATCTCGTGGGTGTGTTCCGTGACGTTTGTCCGCAAGGCCCCGTGACGATTCTCGGTGCGGCGCTGTCGGACTTTCCGGACCTAAACTCGATCAATGATCCGCGTTTGGGTCCTGCGGTGGCGCTGACCCGATGGGCCGCGTGCGAGGCATTCCCGGTGCGGCGCTGGTGGATTTTGCCATGCGACCAAGTGGATTGGGATTCGGATTCCTTTCGCGCTTGGTTGGAAGCCGCAGAGTTGGCGGACCCGGAAGGCCTGGCTTGGTGTTATGCCCGCGAGGAGGATCGGCCGCAGCCTTTGGGGGGCTTTCTCGGCGCCGACCTTCGGCCAGCGTTAGCCGTACTCACGAACACTCGTGTGCGGGATCTGACGGCGGAGCTGCCCCATCGCGAAATGCCCGCGTCGCGCTACCAAGGCCGGGACGTGGACACGCTCGAAGAGCTGGCCGGTTGGCGTTCAGGGGTCGGAGAAGCAAAGTCAGTCCGCTAGACTGAAAAGTTCGAGGATTCCATGCACAGCTCCGAGCCGCCCCGCCACGAATTTGTCTCGCCCTATTTTCTAGGTTCCTGCGATCCCGAAGAGGCGGATATCGCGCTCTTCGGCGTGTGTTGGGATGGCACGTCGAGCTTCAAGGCGGGCTCGCGCTTCGCGGGCTTCGCGGTGCGTGAAGCTTCCTTCGGCATGGAGGAGTTCAGTTTCTATCAACAGGCCTCGCTGCTGGATATCAAGTACGCCGACTACGGTGATCTTTTTCTGCCGCCGGGACAGAAGCAGCGCGTGTTGGAGGACATCGGCAGCGCCGTGCGGGAGATCCGCTCGAAGGGGCAATTCCCCATCGCCTTTGGGGGTGAGCACCTGCTGGCCTACCCGCTCATTATGGCGGCCTACCAGGACCACCCGGATTTGGCGGTGATCCACTTTGACGCCCACGCGGATTTGCGGCCGGATCTCTGGGGCGACCCGTTTACCCACGCCACGATTCTGGGCCGCGTGGCCGACAAGATCGGCTTCAAGAATCTCTATCAATTCGGCATTCGCAGCGGTTCAAAAGAAGAGTGGGACCTCGCGCAACAACACGACACGCTGCACGTCTTCAGCAAAGAGGAGATCGCCAAAGTTCTCGACGCCTTGGGTGATCGGCCTATCTATCTGACCTGCGACATGGACGTGCTGGATCCGAGCATCTATCCGGGCACCGGCACGCCCGAGCCCGGTGGCATTGACTATGCGACCTTCATCGGCGGATTGAAGCAACTGAAAGGACGTCGCCTCGTGGGTATGGATTGCTTGGAACTCGCGCCCCACTACGATCCCACCGGCGTCAGCGCCATCACCATGGCCAAGACGCTGCGGGAAATGATTTTGTTGGCGAACTGGCGGAAAAGGTGATGCGACTATTTTTCAGGCAAGAAGCGCTTCGCAGGCCTCAACCGCCGCGGCGAGAAAGGCTTCGGCCCTTGTCCGTTGAGTCTCTATGGGACCTTGCAACAGCTCCGTGGCGGTGAGGACGGCGCCGACCCACGGGCTTTGGTGCCAGTGGCCAAAGGGCAGCGCGGGGAAATCCACATCCTTGGGGTAGGGCCAAGGCGTCGCGTAAAAATAGGGCTCAGCATAGCTGCCATCGCCGGGGCTCAGGCCCACACCAATGGATCGAGTCTGCTCGGGACTCGCCTCTTCCTCGAGGCTCAACAGCACGGCGAGATCGAAGTGATGGGGCCAGCAGCGCAGGGCTGAGGCATCTTCTTGAGTCGCAAGCGGAGCCAGCAGCAACGCGGCGTTGGCGAACCAATGGGCCAATTCTGAAAGGGCTGCGGAAGCATTCTTGGGAAAGGCGCCACCGTCGGCGACAGGATGCGGGGGCAACTCATAGGGCATCGAGAGGGTGAGCGATTCGGCATTCACGCCGAATTCTCCGAGCCGAGCCCGCAGCCAAGCCAGGGCCTCGGTTCGAGGGTGGCCTGAAAGGGGGAACTCGCTGAGCAGCACACCTTCCTGGTTTTGAATTTCAAGGCAGCAAGTAGCAAGGCGCAGACCTACACGGATGTCCTGGGGCAGCGGCTCTCCGAGCATCACGCCATCCAAGAATGAGAGCGCCATTTGGCTATCATCGGGTCGCTTGGAAAGTAGGATTTGCCCCACGCAGGCCGCAAGCTGGGCCGCGTGGTGTAGGCTAATTCTGGATTCCGCGAGATCAGGCCCGGAGACCTTGCCGAGGGCTTTCCAATTCAAATTCAAATCAGGCATTATTCGCTCCAAATCAGTGGGCATCTTGAAGGATTGGAGTCATCATCGGCCCACATCTGTGACATGCAAAAGAGGAACTTGGATGAGTGAAGCACCGTGGCATGACCTCGGCCCCGCCGAAGCCTTTCAGGGCAAGGAACTCCAGCAAGTGATGGCGGGCCGCACGGCCCTTGCGCTGACCTTCAAGGACGGCGCCTTCAGCGCCCTCTCCGGCATCTGCAATCACGCGGGCGGACCCTTGGGCGAAGGCCGCCTGGATGGCGAATTCATTGTGTGTCCCTGGCACAACTGGAAGTTCGATTGTCGCAATGGGCATGGGGAGCCGGGCTTCGAGGAGGACCAAATTCCGGTCCATGAAACCAAGCTCGAAGGCGGCCATCTCTTTGTGAATCTCAGCCCATTCGTGCCGCGCCATAAGAAGCCCCACCCCCCGCACCCCCTCGCTCGGCCCGTGGTGCGCGAACCGGGCCCCCTGCGCGTGGTGGGCATTTCCACCACCGTGATGGACCGCGAAAATCCCCGCTACTCCACGTCGGACGCCCTACTGGAGTCGGCGCTGGAAGGCGCGAAGACTCAAGGCGCGGAGACGCGGCTCATCAAGCTCAATGAGCTGAATTTCAGAGCCTGCGAAGGCTACTACTCCAAGGCGGCGCGGGCCTGCACCTGGCCCTGCTCCATCACGCAGATGGACGACAAGGATCAGATGGATCAGGTCTACGAGGCGCTGGTGCACTGGGCGGACGCGGTGATCGTTTCCACGCCCATCCGTTGGGGCTCCGCCAGCTCGCTCTACTACCGCATGACCGAGCGCATGAATTGCATCCAAAATCAGGTCACCATCGCGGACAAGGTGCTCATCCGCAACAAGGTCGCGGCCTTCATCATCACCGGCGGCCAGGACAACATTCAGGCGGTGGCGGGACAGCTCTTGGGCTTCTTTGGCGAGATCGGATTCGTCTTTCCGCAATTCCCCTACATCGCTCATTCACGTGGGTGGACCGCCGAAGACATGGAGAAGAACGTCGCCTTCGTGCAAAACGACACGGAGCTGCACCAAGGGGCGCAGGAGCTGGCATCCCGGGCGCTCGCCTTGGCGGGTCATCTGCTCAACGAATGTCCCACGCCCACACGCATCGCCCGCGGCGGACGCAAAGCGCATCGGATGGTCTAGGTACGAGGTGTGAGGGGTGAGGTACGAGGAAACGAAATGGCTTCCTCGTCCCTCGTACCTCAACCCTCACAACCTACTCCACTTCGATTTCCCGCAATTCCTTGCCGGGCTTGAAGCGGATGCTTTTGCCTTTGGGGATGGCGACGCTGTCGCCGGTCTTGATGTTGCGGCCCATACCGCGCTTGCGGGGACGGGGTTCGAAGACGCCGAAGCCCCGGATCTCGATGCGATGGCCGTCCAGCAAGGCCTGCTTCATACGCTCCGTCAGAAGATCCACAGCCTGCAGGGCGGTGGCCCTTGAACACGGATGGGCCTGCATCAGCGCATTGGCGATGTCGAGCTTGATCATGGAAACCTCAGGGAGGGGCCCCATTGATACCATTGGAATCAGGGGCACGCCAGGGATGAAAGCAATTCAAAAGCGCTAACGACCCAGCCCGATTTTTGGGCTGGACTCGGGGGTGGGCAGGGGTGTGGTGGAGTTCTTGGGGGGCTGGATCGGGGCGGCCGGCTGCGGCGCGTTGCCGCCGGATTCCCGGCCAGCGCCCTGGCTGATGTTCATCTGGTTTTCCATGTTCACCCTGGCGGAATCCGAAGCCGAGGAAACGCCTTCCAGCTTGAGCTTGAATTCGCCCACGTTGGTGGCGCGCTTCAGCGCTTCTTCCTCGGTGATGAGGGCCTGTTTCAGCAGGAAGTAGAGGCTCTGGTCGAAAGTCTGCATGCCGTATTGCGAGGTGCCTTGCGCGATGACGTCCCGCAGCTGCTTGGTTTTGTCCTTGTCTTCGATGCAAGTGCGCACGGTCTCTGTGGTGACCAGCACTTCCACGGCGGGGACGCGGCCCTGTCCGTCGGAGCGGGGGACCAGGCGCTGACTGATGATGGCCTTCAGCACCGCGGACATCTGCAGGCGGATCTGCTTCTGATGGTGGGGGGGGAACACGGAGATCACGCGGTTGATGGTTTCCGTGGCGTCCAAGGTGTGCAGCGTGGAGAACAACAGG
>JANXXC010000254.1 GCA_025350765.1 Holophagaceae bacterium
CGCCGATGTTCTCGCGGAACCACGATGGCACCGTGGTGTAGCTCCTTACAGGCGCCAAGACCTTAAAGGTTCTTCTTGATGCTGATTTCCTTGATGGGCTCGAATTTCGGGAAGTACTTCCTGTAGATTTCGATATTGGGGAAGTAATGTTCACTTCGGGCCTGCACCCACCCTGGCTGAAGGCCGATATTGTTCGCGCCGTAGTGAATCCAGATGTAGCCGCGCTCGCTGCCGTAGCCACAATCCGAACCCCAGCCCGTGCCCCAGGAATTCTTGACGAGCCATGCCTGCTTGGTGTCATCCCAGCCGACAATCAACACGCAGTGGTTCACGTTGTAGTAGGTTCGGCCATCGGAACCGACCACCGTGAGGGGCACCGGTTCGTTGAGCACGGTGTTGCCGACGCTTCCTTGGAAGAGGTCCGTGGCCAAAACACCCACGGCCAGGGGACCGTGCTGGCAAAGGCCTTCCTTGATCTGCGCAGGGGTGGGAATGGCAACTTCTGGATGGATGACCCCGTGGGCCACCGCGCGATAGTAGGGCAGGGCTGCGGTTCCCGCACACGGCGCATCGAAGCCGACGTAGGGGTAGTCGCTTTCTTTGGCGGCGCCGTGGGTAATCATGTAATCGAAAACGCCGTCGTACCAACTGCCGCCGCAGGAACCCACATGGGCGCAGCTAAGGACCTGCTGCTCCGAGCCGTCAATGCTGAGGTTGTTGCGGATCAGGTAACTGGATTCCAAGGCTCCAAAGGCGGCGAAATCCCAGCAGCTCCCGCAGTTCATCTGGTTTCGCACGGGGGTTACTTTTCCACTTCTTCGGAAGTCAAAGGCGTGGAGAGTCGCGGAGCATGCGACGGGTGGAGGATCGGGCAGTCTGAAGTTTGGGTTGGCCTTGATGAAAGCCTGCCGGGCCTGAAGATCAGCCTGCAGAAACTCCTGGCCGCGGGCGCTAGCTCTTTTGCCCCGTTCTTGGATATCCGTTCCCGGACGGCCTCCCGCCAATTTGCTGAGAGGAATGTCCATAGCGGTGGTGTATCCCACCGCGAAGTCGAGTTTCTGAGCACTGATTTTATTCCGCAGCTCCGCGAGCTTTTGCTTGACGTTGGGTGGGGCCGCCGCTTCGCGGCTTTTATAAAAAGGATGGAGCTCGAGCACCATTTTTTGCTGGGCTGCTAGGTCATCGGTTTTTTTTACGCTTTTCTGTGCAAATGCTTGGCTTGTGCAAACCGTTGCGAGGGCGATCGTAAGGGCCTTGGTGTAAGAATTTCGAAGCATTTCTTCTCCATTGAAATGGGGTGCCGCACCAGTGGGTGGATAGAAAAAAGAGCTGAACGGAGAGGTCAGGTACCGCAAGGTTGGATAGAAATACCGAGCAAGACCCTGGAAAATAGAGTCATCACAACTGTGTTTCAAGTACCTAATGCCAGAACGAACGAGGTTGACCTGGAAGGTTGGTTCAAAACTTCCAATGCGTCAATGCGAAAGGTGTCTATATTTTGTCAGACCCCTTGTTCGGCTTTCGTTGGAGGATCCATGCGTTCAATCCTTTCCCCGCTTTCCTTGGCCTTGGCGCTTTCATTGCCACTTTCGGTTCCTGGCTTCGCTCAACAAGCCGCCGCGCCTCAAGGGAAAGTGGAACCCGAAAAGGACTGTCTCTCGGAAAATGCCAATCTCAAAAACAAGATGCAGTTTTTCGTGTGTCTCAACGCGAAGCGGGAGTACTGCCAGGACCAGCTGACTAAGCTTGTCACCGAGTGCCAACCCACTTCGGTCAAATACGCCGGAACTTATAACCGGTACCTCACGATGAAAAACAAATCCAATCAACTGCTGGACATGGTCATCGCGGAACTGAAGTACAGCGATAAGACCCCGCCGGATAAATTCAAACAACTCATGAAAGAGATCAGCGACAGCAGCCAGGAATTCGATCGCTACGTGCTTACCACCACCTGTGAAGGCGCCAGCAATCGATTCCTACCGCTGCTGATCCCGATCATCACGGCGGCTTTACTGGATCGAAGCCGATCCCTTCTCGACGGATGGCTCTCCGGAAATCGGAGTCTGAAGGACCAACGGGCCGCGGAACTGACGACGCAGCGGTGGAGGTCTCCGAATGAATTCGGCGCTGCGCCGCCCACGGCACCAGCACCGCCCCCACCGCCGGAACCGCCCCCACCCACCGGGCCCGCCTTTGAATTCGCCTGTTAATGATATTCCCAGGTCCTGGGGTTCAACCCGACCTACCTCTGAAATGGAGCTAGACCTTAGCGATGAAGCCAACCCGAGACCTTGATTCGATGAGGAGCCTCCGTGGCTCACTGGGATTAGTATTGCTTCTCGTAGCGCTGGGGTGTCCTGCCTCTGGAAATTTGCAGACAGTTCCAGGCGCTCATAGCGCGCGCTTGGAGGCCCCCACCCTGACAGTGTTGAGCCCAACTCCGGAATCAAAGGCGAAAGGCGCAACCGTAAATCTCGCTTTCAAGGTCAAAAGCGCTTCCGACCAGCGCGTGACTGGGGTTCGAGTATTGGTGGACGGACGGCCTGCCAGCATCTCGGGGCCGAATACTTCGGACGGGCAGGCTCAGGTTTTTGAGGGAACCATCACTGGGACCTTTCTCGATGACAAGGAATACACCTATCAAGTGGCCGTGCCGGATCGTGATGTCACCCTGTTGGTGCTTGCAGATAGCCGCTCTGTCACCAGCGAACCCACAATTCTGAAGCTCCAGAGGGCTGACCCGCCTTTTCATCCGCAAGAAGTGGTGCCTCCCACGATCACCTTGCTAAGCCCCCCAACAGAGACGGTGCTTCAGGCGCCTGTGGTGGATCTGGTGGTCAGGGTTAAATCACTGGCCGATCAACCGGTCAAGCGGATCAAGGTGCTCCTCAATGGCGTTCCCGTCCCGATTCAAGGCGTGTTGAGTTCCAGTGGCAAGCCCTTGGGTTCTGCGACGAACTCCCTCGATGGCGAAAGCTATAGATTCCAGATCCGTGTGCCTGAGCGGGAGAGCACCGTGATCGTGTTGGCGGAAACGGCGTTTGCCACGAGCGACCCCGCGGTGGCCAAGCTGCACTGGAAATCTCAACAGGCACTCCTATCCCCAGCTCCTACCCGACCGTCGGACTCACCCGCGGCTCTAAATCCCTCTCGTGAAGGGGGCATATCCGCCAGTGAAGATGAGCTGGTCAAGCGGGGAGAAATCCCTTCGACCAAAAAACTGGAAGGGAAAACAGATAGCGGGGCCACACGGATTCTCGAAGGCAATGGCCAAGCTGCCCCCTTACCTTTGGAAGTGGATTCCAAGGGAAGGCTTCGATGGCAGCATCATGCCCCTGAGGTTTCAGCCATGCCGAAAGTTCGTGGGGTGGCGAACAATGTTTCCCCCACCGTTCAAATCATTTCCCCCACGGATGGAAGTCAATTCCGCGAGAAGGAGATTCAACTTTCCGTAAAGGTGGGGTCACCCGCAGGTCAGGAGATTTCAAAGGTCCAAGTCTTTATCGATGGTGTACCCACCGATGCCGTGCCTCTGACCTCGGGTGGCACGCCGGTCAAGTTTCCTTTATCGAACGGGCAAGTCCTCAAATATCGACTGACCCTGCCTCTTCAAAACTGCCAGATCATGGTTTCCAACGAAACGACCTCGAGCCAGAGCCGTCCCCAAACGATCCGGTTGCGCTACGGGACCAAAGTTGCCACGAGCCTGCCAACCAGAGCCACGACCTCGATGGCCAAGCCCAAGATCGCCATCATTGATCCACCGATGAATTCTGGGATCAAGGGGAACACGGTTCAAATTGGGGTAAGGGTCAGCGTTGAGCCGGGGCAGCCATCCCCCGCCATCCGAATCCTCGTTGATGCTCAGGAGACCAAGGTGGATCGGGCTCCAAATCCAAAATCGAGCACTCCTCCTTCAGCTCCAAACGCCAATCTTTCCTCAAATTCGAAGCCCAGCCTTTCCACAAATTCTAAGCCGGGCCCCCCGGCTCCCAAATCCAATACTCCCCAGGCTGTGAAGCCGGATGTGAATTCCGGGGGGGATCGAGGAGGCCAGGAGGAGATCCAATACTTCACGGTCAACGTCCCCAACAAGGACTGCACAGTGATGGCCTATGCGGAGACTCCCTATGCCACCAGCGACCCATCCTTGATTAAGCTGCGGTGGGACATGCCGGGGATGGCCACACCGGCCACCGGCCTTCCCACCCTCTACCTGCTCGCGGTGGGCGTGAGCAAGTACAAGGACAAATCCTATGCACTCACGTATCCCGCGAAGGATGCCCGCGACTTTGCCGAAGCCATGAAATTGCAAAAAGGGAAACTCTACAAGGATGTGATTTCGAGAGTTCATACAGACGAGGCGGCCACCCGGGACAACGTCATGGACGATCTGGAGTGGATTCAAAAACAGGCCACCCAGCGGGATATGGTCATCGTCTTTTTCGCCGGGCACGGCATCAACGATACGGTCACCGGAAATTACTACTATCTGCCTTTCGACGCGAACATGGAGGCGGTGAAGCGCACGATGATCCCGGGCTCGGAGATTCACTCCACCCTGTCGCGGCTGACGGGCACCCGGCTGCTGTTCATTGATACTTGCCACGCGGGAAACATCACCGGGGCTTCCTCCCGGGGAATCCCGGACATGCGACAGTTTCTCCAGGATCTCAAAGATGGAGGCCAGGGCTTGGTGGTCATCACGTCTTCTCGCCCCGGGCAAAAATCTCAGGAGCATCCGTCTTGGAATAATGGGGCCTTCACCAAGGCCTTGGTGGAAGGCCTCAAAGGCAAGGCCCAACATGATAAGCAAGGCTTTGTGACGTTCACGTCACTGGATGCGTACATCACCCAGCGGGTCAAGGAACTCACCGGTGGAACGCAGGCTCCGACAACCCAAAAAGGCACCGAGGTCTCGGATTTTCCCGTGGCCTTTGTGGAGAATTGAGCCGCTCAAAATTCAGCCTGAACCATCATGGCGATTCCGGCATCGTGCCTCAGTCGGTACAGGTATGCACTCCCGTCGAGGGACATCCCACGGTACTCTTGCGGTTGAAGATCCACCTGCGCCAATGATCGCGATATTAAGGGACGACAATGTCTGCTGCTTCGTTCGTGGTAGTTATCCACGCTCCGGGGGGGGGAGCCCCGAAAAGACAGGAGATATATAAAGAACGATCCGTAATCGGACGAGTGGCCGGCGACATCGTCCTTCCCGATCCACTCTGCTCGACGACCCACGCGGAGATGCTCTTTGATGGCGCCACCATCCACCTGAAGGATTTGGGCAGCACCAACGGTACGAAGCAAGACGGACAGCGGGTCACAGAGCTGGTCTGGACCCCCGGGATGAGTATCGAGATCGGGGGGCACCGACTGGTACTCGTGGAAATCCATCCGGCTTTGATGGGCCCTGGGGGCACCATTGTCGCCTCCAACTTCGCC
>JANXXC010000266.1 GCA_025350765.1 Holophagaceae bacterium
CGCATGAGATTGAAGAGCTGGTCATTTCCGCCCAGTTCCACATCGGCCTTCAACGCCACACTGTCGTAGGCCTGCACCAGCGGATAGAGCAGTTCATGAAAACTGATGGGCTGCTGATCGGCCATTCGTTTCTGGAAATCATTGCGCTCGAGTACTTGGGCCACGGTGAATTTCGAAGCCAGCCGAATCCAGTCTTCGCCTTTGAAGGCACTCATCCATTCGCTGTTAAATCGAATTTCAGTCTTGGCGGGGTCCAGCACCTTGAAGACCTGTTGCTTGTAGGTCTCGGCATTGGCCTGGACCTCCTCGGCGGTGAGGGGAGGGCGGGTCGCCTTCTTACCCGTGGGATCGCCGATGAGTCCGGTGAAATCGCCGATGAGGAAGATCACCGTATGACCTAGTTGCTGGAATTGGGCCATTTTTCGAAGCAGCACGCCGTGGCCCAAATGCAAATCGGGCGCGGTGGGATCGAAGCCAGCCTTCACCCTCAGCGGCGTTCCCTTGGCGAGCTTCGCCTTCAGCAGTTCTCGGGTGTGGCAGGTGACACTGCCCTTGAGCAGCAGCTCCAAGGCATCCTGGGCGGTCGGCGTGGCGATCATCTTTGAATCTTCGCTGAAATCCCGCTGATCAGCTAGCGCACCGTGATTTCGGTGAGCAAAGGGCCGCCCGAATTGGAGCTGGCCCATTCGATGCGGATCTTGGTTCCGTTGGCGCAACGATAGCTAAGCCACTTTCCCGTCATGCCTTTTTGGTAGGTAAAGTCATGGCTGTCCAGATCTGGAATTTCTTCAGGAATGGGCTCCAGCTTGGGCCGCCAAATTTTTACGGCCTCTTGGAATTGCGCTTCAGTCGGGTACTGATCGTGAAGTTTCGGTTGGGCCGCGTAAAAAGTTTTAGAGCCTTCATCGGTCCCGAGTTGATCCACGGTCCTGCGAAGAAAGGCCCAATCGTCCTTCACGGCCTTGCGCACCACGTCTTGAATCTTGTGCTTAAAGCCTTCGGGATCTTGCTTGATTTTATGACTGATATAGAGCGATCCCCCCACGCAGGTGCCGAACAGAAGCAGCGTTGCCACGCCGCATCCCAGGCCGATCTTGGCCCAAGTCGGAAACCGCTTTCTTGGTGCAGCGCCGCCGTCGTTGTCCCAACTTGAATCCGTCATCAATGGACCTCAATGGTTTGAAGGCGGCCATTCTCCCAGCGGCTCGAAACCAGGGCGTTCTTGCTGTTGGTGTAGCCCAACTCAACCCTTCGGAAGCCCCCGCTCATATTGACGGTGTAATTGATATGACCACCAAAGACGCCGGGCATCTGGGCAGGCAATGGTTCCAGTTTGGGGCGCCAACTCTGGGCCGTCTTGATGAAATCGTTCTCCGAAGGATAGGCCTTCCAGAGATCCGGATTCGCTTCATAGAGATCCTTCGCGCCCGCGTCGCTCCCAAGCTGCTCCACCGCGCGGCGAAGGTGACCCCACTCTGGCCCGTCCATCGACTTCCCGATGGCATGGGCGCAGGTGGCACCCAACACCACGCAGCCCCCCAGTCCCAGCAAGACCACTACCCCGCAGCCCAAGGCCACTTTTGCCCAGATGGACATGCCCTGCTTGGCTCGCGTGGATTGGCCCCCGTTGTCCCAGCTTGAATCCGCCATGTCTCTCTCCGGTTAGGTAGGAATTCAGTCTAGCGAAAGCGCGATGAGCGTTCCGTTAACCCAACGACCCGAGATCCTCAGGCCCTTGCTCGTCCGGTAGGAAATCCAGACATGCCGACCCTTTCCATGGTCCTGTACCGTGCAGGATGCGCGCCCCCACAGGGCCCGGGGCACATGAGAGGGCAGGGCCTCCATCCTAGGGCGATCCCGTTCAATGCGCCGGAGGAAATCCGGTTCGGTCGCGGTGCCCTGAAGGTGGGGGCCCACCTGGCCATAGAGGGACTTCGCGCCTTCCTCGCTTTGCATCTGGTCCACGATCTGCTGGAGCTGGCGCCATTCGCGGGTCTCCACATCCGCGGCGGAGGTGCGCTGGAGATCGAAGAGGCCCAACACCCCCAACAACAGGAAGGCCATCAGGATGAGACCCAGGGCAGCGAGAACCAGCCTCCACTTCAACTGCTTGAAAGTGGGTGGCTGCTTCCCCCGCAGGGCATCCAAAATCTGGTCGTTCTCGGATGGCATCAGAGAAGATTACTGGCAAGCTCCGCCAATTTGCTTCGCTCGCCCTTGGACAGGGTCACGTGGCCGCTGATGTCCTGGTGCTTGAAGTGCTCCGCCAGGAAGCTGAGGCCGTTGGTGCTGGCGTCCACGTAGGGATTATCGATCTGCTGGGGGTCGCCCGTGAACACCACCTTGGTACCTTCCCCGGCGCGGGTGAGGATCGTCTTCACCTCGTGGGGCGTCAGGTTCTGGGCCTCATCCACGATCATGTACTGCTCGGGAATGGAGTGCCGCGAATGTAGGTCAGGGGTTCGATGCTCAGGTATCCGCCCTCTTCCAGCTGACCCGCCGTGAGGGTGGAGCGGCGCCGCATATCCATGTTGGCGGCCACGATGAAATCCAGGTTGTCGTAGATGGGCTGCATGTAAGGCCGCAGTTTTTCATCCACGTCGCCGGGCAGATAGCCCAGGTCCCGCCCCATCGGCATCACGGGACGGCTTACCAACAGCTTGTGATAGCGCTCATCATCCACCACCTGCACGAGGCCCGCGGCGATGGCCAACAGGGTTTTGCCGGTGCCCGCCTTGCCCAGCAGGGTGACGACTTGAATCGAATCGTCCAGCAACAGTTCCAGGGCGAACTGTTGCTCACGGTTCCGGGGTTTGATGCCCCAGGGGGCCTGCTCCAGCCGCTTGATGGGATGGATCATTCCGTCGGTTTGGTAATAGCGGCCCAGGGCCGTGTGGCTTGGATTCGCACGATCCTGCAGGGTGATGAACTGATTCGGATAGAGCCGGTGATCGGGAGGGGGAGCCATTCCTTTGTCGAAGAGCTGGTCGATCTGGGGACCATCCACCTCCATCGTCGAAGTACCGGAATAGAGCTCCTCCATTTCCACCATGTCGGTGGTGTAGTCCTCGGCCTGCAGGCCCGCGGCATCGGCCTTGATACGCAGGTTCGTGTCCTTGGTAACCAGGACCACCCTCTCCTTACGGGCCTTCAGCAGGGCCTGGGCGCAGGCCAGGATGTGATTGTCGGCATGGTGTTTGTCCAGGCTGGGGATACCGATATCCAGCGCGTGCATGGCCACGTCCACCTTCACCGTGCCGCCGCCATCCATCTGGACGCCCTGGCTGAGGGAGCCCTTTTCCCGAAGCCGGTCCAGGTGCCGGGATACCGTGCGGGCGTTGCGGCCGATTTCGGTCTGATCCTTCTTGAAGTGATCAATCTCCTCGATCACGACGATGGGGATCACCACATCGTGTTCTTGGAAATGAAAGATCGAGTTGGGATCGTGGAGCAAAACGTTGGTATCGAGAACGAAGACCTTCTTGCTGGATGCGGCCAACCTTGCCTCCGAGGTTTTGGCGAGCCTACCACTGACTGAGGATTCGGTCATCCCAAAGCCCCTCAACATGCGATG
>JANXXC010000001.1 GCA_025350765.1 Holophagaceae bacterium
GTGAATCGTTGAAATCGCTGGACCCAAGGCTCTTTCTGCGTCATCTGCGGAATCTGCGGATTCATGGTTTTCAAGCTGAATCATGCCGATAATCATTTTATTTTAATAACCCCCTTACTCGGTGCTTAGCTCCTTCTGGGAAAGCCTGTACCAGTCCAGTTTTCGCGTGGCGAGCATCACGGCGGCCAAGGCACAGAAGAGCAGGATGGAGCCCATCAGTAGGGCGTTGTCCTCGCTCATGAGCAGGCCATAGAGCACACCGTAAAGCAGGGACAGCGAGGCCGCGAAACCCCATCCTAGAAGGCGGCTTTGCAAGACGTTCTCCAGATAGAAACCCAAGAGCAGAATGCAGGATGCGCTTGCGGTGAGATAGGCGTTCAAGAAGCCGATATGTTCCGCGAGGCTGATAAGCAACAGAAAAAACATCGCGAGACCGAGGCCCACTAGCAGGTACTGCATTGGGTGGATGCGAAGTCGTTTGAGCAACTCGAACATCAAAAAGGCAGCGAAAGTCAGCCCCACAAACAGGAAGCCATACTTCACGGCCCGCTCGGATTGCAGGTAAAGGTTCACGGGACGGATAAAGGAAATCTCGAAAGCCTCTTCGGTGCAGGTATCGCTTCGACCATCCAGAATTTTCGAGAGGTTCCGCGCCAAGCCTGAGACCTGCCAATGGGCCTCGAATCCGCCCGGGCCCACCTGCCGCTCTTGAGGAAGGAAACGACCCTCGAAACTGGGATCCGGCCAATCGGAATGCATCGTCATTTCCGTGCGCTCGGCGGTTGGGGCCACCGAAAATTGTTTGGTGCCGGTCAATTCCAAGGGGATTTCAAAGGTGAATTCCTTCCCTGCCATGTTGGTGGAATCGGTGAATTCCACCTGGATGCCATGGGCGAATTTGTCGAGATTGCTCGATGTGAATTCCAGTGGTTTCCCGTTCCACGAAAGCACCGGTCGATTGTGGATGCCACGCATATCTGAAATTCCCAGGAGTAGGTGGGCCCTACTCCATTGGGCCGCGCGCCAATCTGCGCCGACGCCCATATTTTCAGGCAGGACAAAACGTCCGCTGATTTTGGAACTCAGGTTGTAGAGCTGGGCTTTGTAGAGCCCGCGATGGCGTTCTTCGACTTTAGCAACGGCCTTGATGTTTAAGTCCTTAGCCACGAAGATGCGTTGCCTGGTTTCATTTTCATAGTATTTGGAGACGTGACCCGTCTTCTCGTCCTTGGTCTCTTTTTCAACGCGCACCGAATAGTCCACGACCACCAAGGGGCCGATGAGCTGCTGAGGTCCCGCTGAACTGGCAGCCACGTTGGCCTCCACGCTCATTTGCAACTTGTGCCGGTCCTCCACCTGCCCATAGATCATGGTCAGCGGAATCACCAGCGCCAGGGCAATGGCCATCACCGCGAAAGCTTTGAGAAAAAGGTTCCATCGCATGCATCCTCCTAAAGGGATGCGCTAAGGCTGCGGTCGATCCTTGAAGGTTTGATGAGGCTCGGTGAAGGGAGTGTGAAGCCGCGAATCGTTTTTGTAACCGCGAAAAAATGCGAAAATCCGCTAAAAAAGAAAAGACCGAGCGATGAATCCGACGCGTTCACAAAATAGGAATCGCCATGGCGCAGGGCGAATCGAATTGCGGTCCATATTTTTTGCGTCATTTCGCGTTTTTCGCGGTTTCAATTTTCGAGGGTCTCATGCCATCGGCAACACCAGCCGCGCTTCGCAACCGCCTTCCACGTTGACGACTTCGATGCTGCCGCCATGCAGTTCCGCTACTTCGCGCACGAAGCTCAAACCTAGGCCTGTGCTTTTTTTGCGGGAGTCCGGGCGGGCCAGAGAATAGAAGGGGTCAAAGATTTTAGTGAGGGCGTAATCCGGGATGCTGGGCCCCGAATTTCTTATTTGGATGAGGTGCTTCGAACCTTGGACCTCCATCGAAATGTGAATCGCGCTGCCCAGGACTGAAAATTCCAGCGCGTTGTCCAACAGGTTGCGTAGGGCCTGTTCCACCAGGAAGGCTTCGCCATGGGTGAACGCGTCTTCGTTTAACTTGAATTCCATTCTCAGGTCACGCACTTTGAAGCTCGGGGCCAGGGATTCGGCGACGTGCTTGATGAGTGGTGCCAACTCGATCCGAGTGGCCTGCTGCAAGCCTTGACGTTGCTCCACCGAGGCCTGCTCTAACATGCGCTGGATCAAGCGCTGAAGCCTTTCTTCCTGCTCACGGATGTTTTCAAGAAAGCGCCTTCGATCGGCATCTGGCATCTCTTCGCGCAGCAATTCAGAGGCGCCGTGAATGGCCGTCAGCGGGCTCTTCATTTCGTGGGTCAGGGCGTGAACGTAGCGCTCCACATATTGGCGGTCTTCAAGCTTTTCACGCATGGTTTCCACCGCGCGCCCCAGCTCTGAAAGCTCGCCGCCACCCAAGGCTGGAAGGACCGCTTTGCGCCCGGCGGCTACGGCGCTTGCATAGTCCCGCAGTCGCTCCACGGAGCGTGTGAGCAACATGGACAAGCCCAGGCCGATGAGCAAGGCCAAGGCCATGATGAGCAGACTAGCCCTAAAAACTCGGTTGCGGCTTCGCTCAGCGAAAGGTAGGACGCTGGCGGTGGGGGCCGCAAGGCTGAGAACACCGACGATGCGTGGGCCATCCAGGATGGGCGCCGCCACGTGCATCACGGAGGTGGTGTCGTCCTTGGGATCGCTGCGGGTGCTGCGGGCGCCGTAGTCGCCGCGAAGGGTGCGGGCCACGTCGTTCCACCGAGAAAAATCCTGACCTTGATCTCGCCCTTCCGAATCAAAAATGACGATTCCTTTTGCATCCATCACATGAACACGAAAGCCCGCCTTTCGCAGGTCCACACCCCAGATATGCGCCTTGAAAGTGCGGTCCGAAAAGCGATGCACGGCCTCAGCGAATGCACCGTTCTGCAGGGTTCCGGCCTTCAATTCCGCCGCGGCTATTTCCGCCAACAGGTTGGAGGTGTCCACCAGCGCCACTTCCAGGCCTTGCCGTACGCCGGGCTTTACCTCTTGCACGAAGATGCGCAGCACAAAATAAGTAGCCAGGCCCACCAACAGGAAGAACCCCAGGAAAATACGGTGGCTGAGCTTCATGGCCGGTCCATTAGCTGCGCCCGATGCTGTAGCCCAGGCCGCGGTGGGTTTGGATGGGATCGGCTTCGGCCTCGACGGCGCGGAGCTTCGCGCGCAGGGTTTTGATGTGGGTGTCCACGGTGCGGTCGCCGCTCTCCTCGGCTTCGGCCCAGACCCGCTCCAGGAGCTGAGTCCTTGTGAACACTTGGTCCGGGTGAGCCAACATCGTCATCAGCAATCGGAATTCATAACGCGTCAGATCCAGGGCTTTGCCTTTGAATAAAATTCGGTGCTTAGCCTCGTCGACCTGAAAAGCGGGGACAGATCCTTCGGTTGGTGGTCGATCCAGCCTCCGCAAAATCACGCGCACCCGCGCCACCAATTCCCTGGGGCTAAAAGGCTTCACCACGTAATCGTCGGCGCCGATTTCCAGCCCGACGATGCGGTCCACCTCCTCGGATCGCGCCGTGAGCATGATGACGGGGATGTCTGAAAAGGTGCGTAGACGACGACAGACCTCAAAACCAGAAATATCAGGAAGGCCCACGTCGAGGATCACCAGATTAAATGCCCCCCCCTGAACCCCCGCCAGGGCTGCCTCTCCCAGCTCCACGTGGCTCGCCTCGAAGCCTTCGGTTTTCAAGGCGTAGGCGATGGTGTCCGCGATGGCGGCTTCGTCTTCGACGACAAGAATGTGGGCGGGCATGCCGAATCCTCCCATGCTCCTAAGGATGGAAGTTGAAGGAAGCGGTCAAAGTCATCATTACGACCGTTCAAGGATAATGCCGCAGCCTGGGGATGAGGGTTTGTAGTAGGCGAGGCGACCTGGGACGCAGGACAGGACGGCACCAAGTTCATGCATGCAGATCAAGTTGAGCGCTTCGCTAAGGGGAAGATCTCGGCCATCAGCTTTCAATCCATCGGCGATGACGTGGCAGATTGGTCCCGCCCCCTTCGCCTTGAGCAGCTTTTCCAATTCATCGGGAAAATCTTGTTCGCTGGGCACTTCCGTGGCGAAGTCGAAAAGGTAGGGTAGCTCGTGGCTTAAACGGTTAAGGATCTCCTTCCGGCGCTTTGGATGGGAGAGATATTGGATAAATCGAGCCCGTTTTTCAGAGGGCAGGAATGCCTTTACGAAAGCCTCCTCGGGGTTCACGGCGCTACTACCGGTACACCACTTTCCCGTCGCCCTGGATGAGCTTGCCGAGGATCCAGGCTTGCTCGCCGCGGGCCAACAGATCGTTGAGGATGTCCGGGGCGTCGCTGGTACTGACCATCAGCACCATGCCCACGCCCAAGTTGAAGCTGCGACGGGCGTCTTCCAGAGGCAGTTTGGAGGCTTCGATGAGGTGGCGGAAGAGGCCCGGAATCTCCCAGGAATTCGTATCAATTTCCGCGTCCAGATGCTTGGGGAGCACGCGGGGAATGTTGTCCGTCAGCCCGCCGCCGGTGATGTGGGCCATGGCGCGGATTTTCTTGGCTTTTACCAATGGCATGAGTTGTTCGAGGTAGCTGCGATGCACCGCCAGCAGGGATTCTCCGACTGTTTTTCCGGTGGCGGGGAGGATGGAGTCCACGCCGCGGCCTTCGACTTCGAACAGCACTTTGCGGGCCAGAGAATAGCCGTTGGTGTGCAGGCCGCTGGAAGGCAGGCCGATGAGCGTATCGCCTTCGGCCATTTCATCGAGTCGCGGGATGAGATCGCTTTCATCCACCAGGCCCACGATGGTGCCGGCCACGTCCACTTCACCCTCGGTGTAGACCCCGGGCATCTCCGCCATCTCGCCGCCGATGAGGGCGCATCCACTGACGGTGCAAGCGGTCGCCATGCCCTTGACGATCTGTTCGATGATCAACGGTTCGAGTTTCGAAGCGGCCACGTAATCGAGGAAAAACAACGGCCGCGCGCCCTGGACCAGGATGTCATTGATGCAGTGGTTCACCAGATCCTGGCCCACCGTGTCCCATTGGTTGGCGAGGCGGGCCACCTTCATCTTGGTACCCACGCCATCCATGGAGCTGACGAGAATGGGGCGCTCTTCGGGAAATTTTGCCGAGAAGAGTCCACCGAAAAGCCCCAGATCGCTCAAAACGCCGGGCGTCTTGGTTCCCTTCACGTGGGGCTTGATGAGCCGCAGTGCCTCGTCCTGGCGGTTGATGTCCACGCCGGAGGCGGCATAGGTTACTTTTTCATCGCTCATGGGGCCCTCGAATCTATGATTTTCGCATAGGATTCCCCCATGCCCATTCGCGAATCCCAGACCGAAGCCGCCATCCATGCCTTGCTATTAAGTTTCGGCCTAAATCCTGATGATCCGGAACTGGCGGCCACGCCTGCTCGCGTAGCGGGATTCTGGGCGGAACGAACTGCGGGTTATGAGGTGGATCTCGCCGCGGAATTACAGGCGCTGCCCGGCGAGCTGGCGCCGGTGCCCGTGATCCTCGAACACATACCCTTCGTTTCCACCTGCGAGCATCATCTGGCGCCTTTCCAGGGCACGGCGACGGTGGGCTATATTCCAGGGGAAGGTGGGACGGTGGGCCTGAGCAAGCTCGTGCGTGTGGTGCAGGCCTTCGCGTGGCGCCTTCAGGTGCAGGAACGCATGACGCGGCAAATTTTCGATGCCCTCGAATTGCATCTCAGGCCCGCGGCGTGGGGCGTTAAACTCACCGCGGAACACACCTGCATGAGCCATCGCGGCGTGAAGACGCCGGAAGTCCCGGTGACCACGATGTTGCTGGGCGGCGAGTGGCTGAAGAATCCGCCGAAGGTTTTCCTGTAAATCTCCGCCCAATCATTACTTCTTGAAATAGGCCCGGATCCCTTTCACCACGGCTTCCGCGTAGCGCTGGCGGAATCCTGAGTCCCGCAGGTTCGCGGCGTCGTCCTCGTTGGTGAGGTTGGCCACTTCCAAAAGGACTTTCGTGCGGGCTTGGTTGTAGCGGATCACTGCGGGAATGAAATTCTTGCCGTCGCGATGGATGACATTTCGGATGGCGCGGTTGGGATGGACCAGGATCTTGGACTGCTTCAACGCCTTCACTAGGGCCTCACCAAACAGGCGGCTGCGGGCTTCAGCCTGCAGCTTTTCTTTGGAGCTGAAGGTGACGTGGCTGCCCTTCTTCATCTCCTTCACGCCGGCGCCCCGATTCGCGCCCAGGGAAAAACTCGACGGCACAAAGCTGGCGCCGGGAACATAGACCATGGTGCCCCGCGCGCTCGGATGCAGGCTGTCGGCGTGGAAACTGATGAACAAGGATTTCTGGGCATCCCCCTTGCGCAGGAAACTCGAAAAGAGGTCGTTGGCCAACACCCAGCGCAGGTGGACACTGACGGCGTTTGGGCTCTCGCCATCATTCGCGAACGGAGGCGTGGTAAGGATCTCCGCGGCCTTGGTGGGGGCCGGGATATCGTCCCTAAATTTGAATCCGATGCCCGGATAGCGGATGGTGCTGCTTACCTCCGCATCGGTCTCTTCCTCCAGCAGGCGCTTTACCCGGCAGCAGATGTCATAGACGAAATCGGATTCCCAGATGCCATTGGCCGCGGCGCCGCGATCGATGCCGCCGTGGCCCGCGTCCAGCACGATGCGGAGACCGCCCAATTTGGGACCGGCGTCCACGCGCTTGGTCTGCCGGACTTCCTCACGCATCTCCCGGTCCTCTTTCAAGGCTAGGGTGCCATCGGGCTGGAAGGGCGCCGACAGCGCATTCGCAGGGATTTTGATGAGGGTGCCCGGTTGGATGCTGCGCACGTCGTCGATGCCGCTGCGTTTCGCGATTTGATCGGCGAAAGCGTTCACTTCCTTCGCATCCACCCGATCCGTGTATCGCAGGACCACGGATGAATAGAGTGCCTCGCCCTTTCGAAGACGGTAGGCGGCAAACTTGCCCTCCTTGTCCTCGTCGAAGGTGAGCAGACCCCGGTAGGCCGCTATTTTGGCGTCGTCGTCCAGCTCATCTTCGGGCTGCAGATGGATGGGCAGGGTGCCGCTGCCGCCCAGTTCTGGCGAGAGGAGATTCTGCGGAATAAGCCACAAATCCCCGGCCTTCAGTTTTTCGGGATTCTTGGGATTGACCCTTTCCAGCTTGTCGTAATTCTGGCCGTGGCCTGTGTAGAGCGAAGCCATCAGCCATACGGATTCCAGCTCGGGCCAGCGCACCACGTGGCGCACCTCCTCGCGATTCCATTGGTCATCAGGGAAGAGCGTTTCCAAGACCCAGCGCTTGCCTTCGGGCTTGAGATCTTCAAACACCGCCCATTCCCCATGGGACTTGCGGTTCAGGAAAGCCGGGGGCAGTGGTTTGGCTTCGATCAGTAGGCCTCTGCGGAATTGGAGCCGCATTACAACCCGTCCGCCTCCGGGAAGGGTGGCACGCACATCGATCGAGGATGGATCTGCCGCCGCCAGGACCGCGGTGATCGCGAAGAAGAACGGGGTTCTCAGGACTCCCACGGTACTTCGTCCCCGACGTCCATCAACACGCCGGTGAGGCCGCTGCGCACCCAGGATTTCAAGGCCTCTTGCATGGCGGCCGGGTCCCCTGCCCTTTGATGCAAGAACCGCTTGAAGCGCCGCTCCAGATGGCCAGCGCCTTCTTCAAGCAGGAAGAGGCGATCCGTGATGCGGCCCACGGGATCCTTGGACGCTGTGGGTGGCAGCTTGAGTCCGCTGAGATCCAATCCTGCGGCTTGAAGCGTGAAGACCCATTCCATGTCGCCCGCCAGGATGCGTAGCTTAGCGCGGGAGGGCCGCATGCCGCGGCTGAGGGCCTCGAAGGCCTCGCGGCTCTCCGCCGGGTTGCCTTTGCGGAGAGAAATTTCTTTGACCTCGCCGCGCTCGCTCACCAGCATCACCGCATCGTCCACGAAGCAGCTGGAGAGATCCCCATCATGGCCCGAGGCGCCGCCTTCAGTGAGGCCGCGCATCCAGAGCCACAACAGAAATTCCTCGCCGAGAAAGCGGCCCTGTTCGATGAGTTCAAGCGGCTTCATGCGTCTTCCAATGCGAGATCGAATGGATCGAGCGCCATCAAGGCTTCGACCGGCAACTCGGGTGCGATGCGGCCCGCCAGCAGCAGCGGTGCCAAGGGTTGCAGCTCACAGCCAAAGGACTTGATGAAGAGCCCCATCAACGCGCCTTGAACTTTGCTGGAACTCGCCGTGGTCCACAGCATCCCGCCCTTCAGATCCCAAGCCAGCTCAACGATCTTCGGGGTTGGGAGGACCTTCCGCAGCAGATCCACTTTCACTTCGTCCTGCAGGGAAATACGCGCTTCCTTGCCGACGAAAGCGAGATCTTTTTCCTGCGTAAGCTGGCGGAGGCGCAGATCCACGTGGGCTTTGAGCAGGGCGTTCGGAACCTTGCGCGAATCCAGGCGCAGCGAAAACAGCGCGAAGCGGTCCTGGGTGACCCAATCCGCGTCGGGCGGAAGAATCAATGGATTGCGCCAATCACACCAACCAAAGCGCTCTTCTTCCAGGCCATCCTCGAAGGGCCTGAACCTATCCTCGCTTAAGCCCGCGATGAGATCCTGTTCGGAGGGCACGGGGCCCATCACGAGGAATCGCCGCAGGGATAGACCGCCCTGGGAGAGACTCACGAACCGCCTCCGAAGATGCGCCAGCCACCTTTTTTCGAGGCCGTTGATTTCGGCAAAGGGTCCATGGGGTTCAAGACCACGGGTTTCTCTCCCTCTGCGGGCAAGGGGAACGCGGGATCGTCGAGGGCCAGCAGAAGGCCGGTGACGTTATCCCGGGCGCCGTGGAAGAGGACTTCATCCAGCATCAGCTCAAGGGTCCGGCGCGTGGAATAGCCATAGGCGAGATTGGCCTGGATGCGGCCATCGCTAATCTCGCCGTGCAATCCGTCGCTGCAGAGCAGTAGGCGGTCTCCGCGGCGGAGGGGCACCTTTCCCAGCACCGCGTGGATGGGCTGTGGCGCGCCGATGGCCTGGGTGATCATGTTGCGCTGGGGATGGGTGCGGGCCTGTTCACGGGTAAGGGTTCCGCTGTTGATCATTTCATTCACCAGGGTCTGGTCCACGGTGAGTTGTAGCAATTCACCGCGGCGGAACAAATAGGCGCGAGAGTCCCCCACCTGGCTGATATAGGCGAAGCCGTTCCAGAGCACCGCGGCGGTGAGCGTGGAGCCCATGCCCCGCGAGGAACGGTCATTGTCGGAATAGCGAAGCACGGATTCGCTGGCGCCTTCAGCGGCGACCTTGAGGGTTTCGAGAAGTCCTTCTTCTGTGGCGTCTTCGGCGGGGAAACGGCCCCAGTGCCCGAAGATATGCAAGGCCGCCGCCGCGAGCCCTTCACGACTGGCCACCTCGCCCGCGGCCGCGCCGCCCATGCCATCCGCCACCGCCGCCAGCAATCCGCTCTTGCAGACCTTCTGCATGCGCAGGGCTCCGTTGACGATGGGCTCTTCGCCATCCAGCGCGTTGACCAGATAGGCATCCTCGTTGTTCTTCCGAACTTTTCCGGGATGAGTGATAGCTGCGTAGTCAATGAGCATGCAGGGTGCGCTTGGAATCGGGCGAGGCCACGGTGTGATTAACTATAGCCCGACGAGGCGCGGATGTCCGATTCAGGAGTGGAAGGGACAGTGAACGAGACCATCGCCATCATCGGACCTGGCGCTTTGGGCCTCTCTCTCGCGCGCTGGGCCGCGGAGCGGGGCCTTCAGGTGGCCCTGGCCGGCAGAGACCTCGACCATGCTTCCCGAAGCATCGCCGAAGCCGAACAGCTCTGGAAGAAAGCCGTGGAGAAGGGCCGGATCTCGGCAGCACAATTCAGCGAGGCCAGCGGCCTGCTACGCCCTTGCGGCGCTTGGGAACAGGCCTGCGAGGGGGCTTCCTGGGTGGTGGAGGCCCTCCCTGAATCCCTGCCCGCCAAGGCAGCGCTGTGGGCCCGTCTGGAGGCCTTCTTGCCGGCCTCGGTCTCGCGCCTCACGGGGACGTCCAGCATTCCCATTTCCGCTATCCGGGCCGCGGCAAGGATGGACTCTCCTCTTTTCGCCTTCCATTGTTTCCTGCCCCTAGAGCGAATGCCGATTATTGAAGTGGCTTCCGAACAGGATGCCCCGGTGAAAGACTTGGAAAGAGCGCTCGATCTGGCCACAAAGCTCGGGAAGCGCGTGGCTCGCGTGAAGGATCAAGGTGGTTTCGCGGCGGCCCGCATGGCCCTCGCGCAAGGCCTGGAGGCTATGCGCCTGTTGGAGACTGGCATCGCGAGCGCGGAGGATCTAGATGACTTGATGGTGGGCGGCTATGGGCATCCCGCAGGCCCCTTGGAACTCTCCGATCGGGTGGGTTTGGATTTGCGCCTAGCCATTTCCCTCCAGATATTCGATTCCTCCGGGGATGTACAATTCGAACCCCCAGCCATCCTTCGTCGATTGGTGGCTGAAGGCAGGCTGGGTCTGAAAACGGGCTCAGGTTTTTTTGAATGGGATGGAAGGGGGAGGCGGCGATGATTTACTGGATTTTCGCGGGCGCGGCGTTGCTATTGGTACTTTGGCTGGCCTACAAAATTGGAAAGATCGTCCTGCGGATCGCCGCGGGATTAGCGTTCATCGCTCTGATCTGCGCCCTGATCTGGTACATTTTTCGTTGATGACTTGATCGATTTCTAGGACGACCTGACCGACCTATCGAAGGAGCCCTGATGGCAGCCATTTCCTGCACCCACTGCGGCGCGGATCTCACCGCCCCCCAAAGCGTACGCATCGCCGAATATCATTTCGGCCGCCTTGAGAAAGTCGCGCAAGAGCCCATGGAAGGCCCCGGATTCGAGTACCACTTTGAGCAGCCCGACACTTTCACGATCCTGTGCAATTCATGCAAGCGCCTAGTAAGGACGCTGCCCATCCGTCAGTAACTAGTTTCCTTCCCCCATTAAAAAGGGCCCCGATGGGGGCCCTTTTTAATGGGAAATCGCGGTTCAGTTCTTGATGATCCTGGGCGTGATGAAGATCAACAATTCGGAGTTGGATTCCGCCGTGATCTTGTTCCGGAAAAGCCATCCGATGAGCGGCAGCTTGGAGAGGAAAGGCACGCCGGTGCTGCCGTTGCTGTTCTTGTTGGTGTAGACACCCCCAAGGATCGCGGTGCCACCATCCCTTACGAGCACCGTGGTGGTGATTTGTTTCCGAAGAATGGTGGGTGTGCCTTGCACGGTGCGGCTGAAATCCGCTTCGGCCTTTTCGATCTTCAGATCCATGAGAATGGTTCCGTCATTGGTGATCTGGGGGGTCACATCCAATTCAAGGTTCGCATCGGCAAAGGCCACCGTGATGGCACCGCCCGCAGCGCCGCCTTGTTGGGATGGGTAAGGAATCTTTTCGCCCGACAGGATCTTGGCCGCCTTGTTGTTCTGGGTGACCAGCTTCGGCTGGGAGATGATTTTAACTTTGCCTTCCTTCTCGGCGGCCTGGAGGATGAAATTGATGCTCACCCGGTTGCTGAGGAAGGAGACCCAGTATTCCGCCGCGGGGCCGGAAATGCTGGTGATGTTGTCCTTTCCAGGCGCGAACCCGAAGGCGGCGCTGTTCTGCCCGGGGCCCGGGCGATTGTTGATGGAATTCCAAGAGGGGGCGTTGGAAGCAATCCAGGGCGCGGCGACGCCACCAGTCGTGATGGCATTGCC
>JANXXC010000020.1 GCA_025350765.1 Holophagaceae bacterium
CCTTCGAGACCCTGGTCACCTGGGGAAGGTTTGGAGAACTCTTCGCCTACCGCGAAGACCGCGGCGTCCTGACGCCTGATTAAGAGACCAATGGTGTTGATGATGAAGCGGTGTTTCTTTGCCTTGGCCTGTCTCTGCGCGCCTCTCGCTTCGCAGGAGACCCCGCTACCGATTCAAAAAAATGCTGCCACCCAGAGTGAAGAAACATGGAACCTCCACGGCCAGGCCACCGTCGTGGTGCAGGGCCATGGCGCCTTCGATTCCCCCTACTCAGGGCGCAACAGTTTCCAGTCCCGCAAGGAAACGCGGACCTCCTTCACCTCCACGCTCTTCATGGGCTGGCGGCCTTGGAAGGGCGGTGAACTCTACGTGAATTCCGAGCTCAGCGCGGGCACCGGAGTCAGTCAGGTGCTGGGTTTAGCCGGGGCACCCAACGGCGAGATCTACCGCGTGGACAGCCCGAAATTGAAGCTCAGTCTCGCCCGGTTTTTTTTGCGTCAGAGCTGGGATTTCGGAGGCAGTTCGTCGAAAGTAGTCTCGGATCAAAACCAACTCGCGGGGGCTTCATCGAGCCACCGCGTGGTCCTCACCGCTGGCCGCTTCAGCACGCTGGACGTCTTCGACGCCAACGCCTACGCCCACGACCCCCGCACCCAGTTCCTCAATTGGGCGCTCATGGGCTCTGCGGCCTGGGACTATCCCGCCGACACCCGGGGCTACACCTGGGGCTTCGCTCTGGAATGCTATTGGGATCAATGGGCCGCGCGCTTCGGAAGTTTCATGGAGCCAAAAGAAGCCAATCAGCTGGAGTTTGATCACCAGGTTTCCCGGGCCCATGGGGAGGTGCTGGAGCTGGAACACGACCATCAGATTGGCGGCCAGGTGGGCAAGGTACGAATCCTGGCTTTCGCCAATCACGCGCGCATGGGGAACTATCGCCAGGCCCTGGCCTTTTCTCCGCCGGAGATAGTGGCCACCCGCGCCCCGGGCCGGACAAAATATGGCTGGGCCATCAACACGGAACAGGCGCTGATGGCGGATCTCGGCACCTTCGCACGGTTTAGTTGGAATGATGGCGCCACGGAAACCTGGGCCTTCACCGAGATCGACCGCAGCCTCTCCATGGGCCTGCAACTCACGGGAACGGCGTGGGGACGAAAGGCCGACCAAGTGTCCATCGCCTTCGTCGCCAACAACCTCAGCCAGTCCCACGCGGATTATTTGAGAGCCGGTGGTTCCGGGTTCCTGTTGGGCGACGGCCGCCTTGCCGAAAGCAGCGAGCGCATCCTGGAAGCCTATTATTCAGTGCAGGCGGGAACGCATCTGACCCTGAGCCTGGACGCCCAGCGGGTTTGGAGCCCTGCTTACAACCGTGATCGCGGGCCTTTAAATGTCTTTGCCATGAGGCTCCACGCCTCGTTCTAGGCCGATGCGAGCGTAGGGAAAGGTGGTCGTTACGACGGCTTCGGCATGGGCGGCGCGAGGGCCGCCATGGCGATGCCCGCGAGGATGAGACCTGCGCCGAGGCCCTGCATGGGTTTCACCGCCTCTCCTAGCAACAGCCAGCCGAGAATCACGGTGGTGATGGCCTGGGTGAGCAGCCCGATGCTGCCGAGGCTCGAGCTGATGTGACCGAGGCCCCAAGTGATGAGCCACCAGGCGAGCACCTGGACCACCATGCCCAAACCCGCCAGGGCCAGCCATGCCCGGGGCGGAAAGCCGGAGAAGGCATCGCCTTGGATCGCACCGATCAAGCCGAACCCGATCAGGCAGGTGAGAACGACCCAAAGCAGGGCCATGGGCGCGCTGAGGTAGGTCCGGGCCTTGCCGAGGGCCAGCGTAAACACCGCGTACCAGATGGAAGCCACCGCGCCCAAGAATTCGCCGTGGCCCGTCCCCCACCGGGCTCCCTTCGCGAAACCCAGTACCGCAGCGCCTAGAAGAGCAAGGGCAAGTCCCCCCCAGAATCGCTTTCGCAACCGCGCCGACATGAAGACTACGGAAATGAGCGCCACCCAAAGGGGCGCCAATCCCACCAGCAATGTGGCGTTGGCCGCCGACGTGAAATGCATGGCCACGTGCCAGGTCCAAAGATCTCCCGTGAAACAAAGACCGGCGGCGATGGCCCACAGGGTTCCC
>JANXXC010000029.1 GCA_025350765.1 Holophagaceae bacterium
GGTGGCTCAACGCCACCTCCCCGTTCCCCAACTTCAATACCTTGCTCATCCCATTCCCTTCCCCGCCCCGACAGAAGACTCTGAAGTTTCTCCTGTCTCAAAAAGCTTGGCGCGGGGGGTTTCGCGTTTTTAGCGGTTCAAGCATTTCAGGCTGAGTAAGGCCGATAATCAGGAATGGCTTTTAAGCCGCCGCCCGCGCCAGCCCCGGCAGGCTGAAGATGACGGTGGTGCCGTTTCCCACCTCGCTTTCAATGCGGATCTCGCCGCCGTGGGTGCGGATGATCTCGCGGCAGATGGAGAGGCCCAAGCCCGTGCCCTTGCCTTCGGGCTTGGTGGTGAACATGGGCTTGAAGACTTTGGGCAATACGTCCGCCGCGATGCCTTGGCCGCTGTCCTGCAGCTCCAGGTTCCAACCTTCCCCAGAGGGCGCTACGCGGAGATTGATGTGGCCGCCGCCGGGCATAGCATCCACGGCGTTGTTCACCAGATTGATGAAGAGCTGCTCCATCTGTTTGCGATCCGCACTGACCATCACATTCTTGGGCGCGTCCAGGTGAAAGTCCACGCGGTGGGCCGTGAGGGTCGGGGTCCAGAGCTGTTGCAAGTCGTCCAGCAAGTCGTTGAGGGCCACGGGCTCCTGCTTGAGCTGGGGGCGCCGCGTCATGTCCAGCAGCCGGCGCACGATCTCACCCACTCGCTGGATCTGGGACTGGATGACGCCGAGCCGGTCCCGGGTTTTCTCCGTAAGATCCTCTTGGCCCTGGAGCAGCTGCAAGTGGCTGTTGACGAGGTTGAGCGGCGTGCCCACTTCATGGGCGAAGGTGGCAGTAAGTTGGCCCGCCACCGCCAGCCGCTCCTGCTGGCTGAGCTCTTCCCGCAGCAGAGAATTGCGTTCCACCAGAGATTCAAGTTCGGCGTTTTTCGCCTGCAGATCCGTCAGGGCCGCGTCGATGCGGTTTTGCAGATTGCCGTTCAAGCCGCGGATCTCTTCGATGAAGGATTCCCGTTCCCCCGAAGCCCGCTGGAGCTGGCTGGCCATGAGGTTGAAGCGATTGGCGATGGATCCCAGTTCATCCGAATGGGACACCGAGGCCCGGGCCGAAACATCCCCCTGTTCGAGCTGCTCCATGGCCTGCGTGATGTTACGCAGGGGATCGTTCACGAAGATGCCGAGAATCACCCAAAGCAGGATGAATTCCCCCAGGATGACGTAGGGCAGAGTCCGGTAGGTGCGCTGCAGGTTGTTGTTCCACACCGTTTCCCAGCGCTCTAAATCGCAGTAAGCGCGAATGAGTCCGATGGGCGGGCGGTCTGCTTTGGGGTTGTGGATGGGCAGGTACACCTTCCACCCCTTGTTGCCGGTGGTCAGATCCACGGGCTCCGCCAAGGGTTCCTTCAGGCTCAGAAATCGCCCGAGATCGGGCGTCCACTGAATCTCATCCTCCACGCCGCTGGAGACCAGAAGATTCACGGTATCCGTACTGTCAATGCGCTGGAACACATCGATCTGGAAGATGCTGCGATCCTCGCCCGCCATTCTCTCCAGCAATTCCTCCAACTTGCGCTTGTCCTTGAAAGTAGGGTCCCGATCAAAAATGTCGGTTTCCACCGTGCGAGCCGCGTCAATGGTGAGCTTTTTCGAGTAGGCTTCCAACTCTTTGCGGCTGTGGAGGGTGATGTTGAAGGCCACCGCCACCGTCAGCACGCTGGTCACCAAGGCCGTCACCAGGAACAGTTTGGCGTGGAGGCTCCGCAGCCATTTGATGGGACGTACGTTCATGCGGCGCTGACCCCCAGCTGGGCCTGGATCCGGGCGGCGAATTCCGTGGCGTCCCAGGGGCCACTCAAGGCGCGGAAAGTCGCGAAGGCCTGAAGCCGGGCCTCGGCCGCGGCGCCCAGCAGGTCCAGCAGCGCCAGGGCGAGAGCCGGACGCCCCGACTCCGTCAAGCGGCGGTGGTGCTCCCAAAGAAGGCTTTCCAGGGCCGCCCGGTCGTGGTGGTCGCCCAGGGCTTTTTGCATGGCTTTCAGCTCCGCCAGGAACCCGGTGGGCTCCGCGGGAAAAGCGGAGGACAGGGCCTCCAGGGTGTCCCTCAGGCCCTTCACGCCGACCCGAAATGAATGGAGAGCAACCACGTCTTCCAGCTCGCGCCTATCGGAGAGGGATGCCAAGGCTTCGGCGATCCGGGGTTCCAACGAGGCCCAAGCGCCAAGGGCAACGGGAAGCCCTTCATAGGGCTTCATCAGGCTAGGGACCTTCAGCAGCTTCTCAAAACCCGGGGCCTTGGGATCCAGCTTGGCCAGAGCCTTCCGACGCTGGCGCGCTAGGGATTCCAGGATGTGTTCCAGGGCGGCCTGATGCCCTCTCTCGGTGGCAACGGCGTGGAGTTCCTGCAGTCCCGCCGCCTGAACGTCCAGGTCCCTGAGCTCCCCCAAATCCTTGTTGAAACGTCGCAGGGCCTTGGCCCTGCTTCGGAGCTTCGGATAGGCCCCCTCGTCCAGAAGGTCCATCACCGACCGCAAGCGGCGACAGGCCACGCGGATGCGGTGAGTCACCTCCGGGTCCCGGAGGCCGCCTTCGCTGGCGACCGCCTTTTGATAGACCTCCACGCGGGCTTCGAGGGCTCGATGAAGCAGGACTGAAAATTCAACACCATGCATGAGGAAAGTCTAGGGCCTTGGAAGGATCTGGGCGCGGTCCGGAATTGTGAGGAAGCCGGGGCGAGGCGAACTTTTAGCGTAAGCTGAAACCTGGATGGGACCGGATATGGATGCGATTCACATCAAGGGCGCGCGGGAACACAACCTGAAGAATTTTGATCTGACGCTGCCCCGCAATCAGCTGGTGGTCATCACGGGCTTGAGCGGCAGCGGCAAGTCCAGCTTGGCTTTCGACACGCTCTACGCCGAAGGCCAGCGGCGCTACGTGGAATCCCTGAGCGCCTACGCGCGGCAGTTCTTGGACCAGATGGAAAAGCCCGACGTGGATTCCATCGAAGGCCTGAGCCCCGCCATCTCCATCGAGCAAAAAACCACCTCGAAAAACCCCCGTTCTACCGTGGCCACGGTGACGGAAATCTACGACTATTTGCGCCTGCTCTACGCCCGCACCGGCAAGCCGCAATGCATGGTGTGCGGCAACGCCATCGCATCGCAAACCATCCAGGAGATGGCGGATCAGATCCTGTCGCAGCCCGAAGGCACCAAGTTGCAAATCCTCGCGCCGGTGGTGCGCGGGCGCAAAGGCGAGTTCAAGAAAATGCTGCAAGACCTGATGAAACGCGGCTACATCCGCGCCCGGGTGAATGGCAAGATGCTGGATCTCACGGATGGCGTGCCCGATCTGGACAAACAAAAAAAACACACCATCGAAGTCGTCATTGATCGCGTGAAAGTCGCTGAGGGCACCAGCACCCGATTGGCGGATTCCCTGGAAATCGCCTGCAATTTCTCCGAGGGCGCAGCCCTGGTGGACTTCGACGGGCGGGAAGTTTTGTTCTCCTCCAAGCTCGCCTGCAACAACCAAAAATGCGCGCGATTCGGGTTGGGCCTGCCGGAACTGGAACCGCGCAGTTTCTCCTTCAACTCGCCCTACGGCGCCTGTGACACCTGTGATGGCCTGGGCTTCAAGCGGCAGTTCGCCGCAGAGCTGATCATTCCCAACACGAGCCTCAGCATTAATGAGGGTGCGATTCAAGCGAGTGGCTGGAAGAGCGTTTCGGAAGATGGATGGCGGGCTCAGTTTATGGAGCAGTTGGCTGGGGCGCTGAAATTCAGCCTGGATACGCCGTGGAAAAAGCTCACCGAGCAGGTGCGGGAAATCATCTTGCACGGTATGAGCAAGCAGATGAAATTTATCTACGAAAAAGGCAAGAATCGCTACGAATTCATGCATCATTTCGAAGGCGTCATCGGGAATCTGCAACGGCGCTACCGCGAGACCAGCAGCGAGGATATCCGCGAAGAGATGGAACAATCCATGCGGATTACGCCGTGCGAAATATGCCGCGGCCAGCGCCTGAAGCCCGAGGTGCTGTCGGTCTTTGTGGCGGGCTTGAACATCGCCGAAGTCGTGAGCAAGAGCGTGCGCGATGCGCGTGTCTGGTTCGCTGACATGGGGCTCGAAGGCAAGGACGCGATCATCGCCGAAAAGGTGTTGAAGGAGATCCGTGAGCGCTTGGGTTTTCTCGATGACGTGGGCTTAGGCTACCTCACGCTGGATCGCAGCGCGGCAACGCTCAGCGGTGGTGAGGGCCAGCGTATCCGTCTGGCCACGCAGATCGGATCGAAGCTGCAGGGCGTCATGTACGTGCTGGATGAACCGAGCATCGGCCTGCATCAACGGGATAACCAAAAATTGCTGAAGACCCTCATGGAGATGCGCGATCTCGGCAACACGGTGCTGGTGGTGGAGCACGATCTGGAGACCATCCAATGCGCCGATTACGTGGTGGATATGGGCCCCGGCGCAGGCGAACACGGCGGCTTCGTGGTGGCTCAAGGCACCCCCGATCAGGTGGCGAAAAATCCAGACTCCATCACGGGCCAGTTCCTGTCGGGCCTTGATGAGATCGCGGTGCCTAGCAAGCGGCGCAAGGCTGACCGCGACCATATCGAAGTGCTGGGCGCTTCCGAAAATAATTTGAAGAATGTGGACGTGAGCTTTCCCATCGGCCTCTTCACCTGCATCACCGGCGTCAGCGGCAGCGGCAAGAGCACGCTGGTGAACGAGATCCTTTACAAGGCCCTGGCGAACAAGCTGCATCAGGGCGCTCACGTGGTGGGCAAGCATAAAAAAATCAGCGGCCTCGAACAAATTGATAAAGTCATCGCGATCGATCAAGCCCCCATCGGCCGCACGCCGCGCTCCAATCCGGCCACCTACACGGGGCTCTTCACGCCGCTGCGCGAACTCTTCGCGCAATTGCCGGAGAGCAAGGCCCGGGGCTATCTGCCGGGGCGCTACAGCTTCAACGTGAAGGGTGGGCGCTGCGAGAAATGCGAAGGCGATGGCGTCATCAAGATCGAGATGCACTTCCTTCCCGACATCTACGTCACCTGCGAGCAGTGCAAGGGTAAGCGCTACAACCGGGAAACCCTGGAAGTGCACTACAAGGGCAAGAGCATTTCCGATGTGCTGGCCATGACCGTGGAAGAAGGCCTGGCGCTGTTTGCGCCGATCCCGGTGCTCGCCAACAAATTGCAGACCCTCACGGATGTGGGCCTCGGCTACATCCGCCTGGGTCAAAGCGCGACGACCCTTTCCGGCGGCGAGGCCCAGCGGGTGAAGCTCGCCAAGGAATTGAGCAAGCGCGCCACGGGCCGCACCGTCTACATCCTGGACGAACCCACCACCGGCCTGCACCTGAAGGACATCCAGAAGCTGCTGGAAGTCATCAACCGCCTCACGGACACCGGCAACACCATGCTCGTCATCGAACACAATCTCGACGTCATCAAAACCGCCGATTGGGTCATTGATCTCGGCCCCGAGGGCGGCGGCGATGGAGGCCGCATCATCGCGGAAGGCACGCCCGAACAGGTGGCGAAAATCAAGGCCAGCGTGACGGGGAAGTACCTGAAGCAGTATTTGAAATGAGCCGGATTATTTGAAGGCCAACGTCACCTCGACCCAGTCCCGCGCCGGGCGACCGCCGTGGTAGGCGGGCTGGTAGACGCCTTGGAGGGCGGCGCGGGTGGCCGCTGCGTCCAGGGCGGGATGGCGGGAGGATCCGTCCACGACCATGACGCGCAAGGGCTTGCCGGAGTCATCCACGAAGACGCGAAGATTGACCTTGGCGGGCAGACTTCCGCGGGCTTCAGCAGGCGCCGTGACTGAGGGAATGCTAAGTAATCGGGCCGCGCGATCCTGCGTCGCGGTTGAAGCTGAAGGCGTTGCGGCTGGTGCTGGACCCGGTATGGAAACCGGAGCTGGGGAAGTTTTTATCGCCAAGGGGGTTGGCTGAACCTGGGGTTTAGGCGGCGCGGCTGGAGGCGTTTTTTCGGGGATCGAAGGGGAAGCGATTTCTTTTCGCTTTGGTTCCACCGAGGCTGGACTTTGAATGCCTAGGGCCCTGGCGATCCCCGGCTTGTTTTCGTTCAAGTTTTCCCGAGTCATTTCATCCTGCAGGACTTGGCTGGCCTTGACTTCCTTGAGGGCCCTTCCCCGGTCCGCAGCGACCTGCGCCAACTGCGCGGCATTGACTTCGGATTCCGCCAGGGATCCCCGCAGCGTCTGGGCCTCCCTCGAAGAAGAACGCAGCGCCAGGAACAAAACGGTGCTGACCGCGGCGGCGGCGAGGCCAGCACCCAACCAGCGAAGGGGCGCGCGGCGCTTCAAGGGCGCGGTCTCGTTCACCATCGGACTGGCGAAGCCTTCCTGGGGAGGAAGGTATAAGGCCTCCCGCTCGACCTTCATGGCCCTTTCTTCGGCGGGAATGATTTCGCGAAAGGCCGTGTGCATCAGGAAGGCGAGGTTGAAGGTGGAAAAATGATCCTCTTCGGCGTGAAGGGATTCCGTGGCCAGGTCCAAAAATTCGTCCAAGTTCCGAAAGGGCGCGTTAATTCCGACCATGCGGGCGAACAACGTTCGGAGGTGGTTGGGCAAGGGCTGGCCCGATTGGACCGCCCAGGCATCGAGACTTTGGAGCAGGGCCACGCCATCTGCTGGAACTTTGCTCTCCAGGGTCATCATTTGCCAGCCCAGGGAAGCCAGCAGAAAGATGTCCCGGCTGAATCCGGTTTTCGGAGCGGTGCCAAGGTTTTGCAGACTTTGAGGCGCTTCTTTCATGCGGGACAAACAGGTTCTTTCCGCCGCCGCGAAAGTCGCATCCAGCAGCGTGGTGGCGCCTTCGTAGGTCACCCAAATCTGGTGCGCGTTCAGCATTCCGTGTTCGAAGCCACGTTCGTGGATGTGGGCGATGGTTTGAGCCAGATCCCGCATCACGGTGAGCACGTGCTCCAGGCCCATGGGCAGTTGCATCCCACGCAGGGTCTCAATCAGCACCCCTAGCGGCTTTCCGGGTTGGAGATCGTAGGCCACGAGGGGCGTCTCGGAATCGTAGATGCGGCAGTGCGGCGCGAGGCCGCGGGCTTCGCCGAGTCCGAGAGAAATTCTGACGCCATCCGAAAGGCCTTCCCGCAGCCCGGCGGAAAGCCAATCCGGATTGAAGCGCCGAACCAGGGCGTGGCGCTTGAAGAGACCGCCATCAAATTTCACCGCGCGATGCAGGCTGCCAAAAGGATCCGAGGCGAGCTCCGCGACCAGATCATAATCGCCCAACCTTGTTTGCGGATTCACGGCAGCTCCAACCGCGCACGCTGAGCCGCGAGCTGATCGGCGGGGACCTGCACGGAGCCGTAGGAAGCCACGAGGGTCTGCCCGTTCTGGGAGAGCACGAAGGACAAAAATTCCTGCGCCAGCGGGGGAAGGGGCTTGCCCGGCGCGCGGTCCACATAGATATTCAGGGCGCGCGTCAGGGGGTATTTTCCATTGAGGATGGTCTCGCGGGTGGGCAGGTAGGCGTGGCAACCCTCCAGCGGCACCAAAGGCACCTGGCGGACTAAGAGCTTGTCCGTAAATTATTCGAGGCCGCGCTGGGAGCGCCGGGCGAACGAGGCAAGGCAGCCGACCACGGCATATCATCTATACGCCACGGGAGGCTAACGCAGCATCGCGAAGCCCGCCGCCCCAGCCCGAAGGGACGGGGCCAGCCGCGCGCATCGCGGCGTCACCGGCCTTGCGCGTATCACCTATATGCGTCTGCGGCCGCTTCCTTGCGCTGCATCGCGGCTGACCTCCGTCGCGGCTCCGAATAATTTACGGACAAGCTCTAAGGCGCCCGTGTAATTCAAGGGCCCGTAGCTGATGCCGCGGGAGTCCTTTCCGGGGGCTTCCACCACCGCCCACTGATCTCCGCCGACGCGATAGGCCTCGGTGAAAGCGCCCTTCTGCATCACCTTGTCTTCGAAAAAGGCGCGGCTGCCGCTCAGTTCATCGCGGCCGAAAGGCACGATGCCGCGCTTGCGCCAGCGGCCCTTCAAGCCGAAATCCCCCCACTTGGTGATGGCCTTGGGCCAGCCGGCCTTGCGGGTCTTGGAATAGACCGCGTCCAACTGCTCCATGCTGATGGACTTTACTGGATTGTTTTTTTGAACCCAAATGGCCAGGGCATCGTGGGCCACGATCACCTGGGTCGCTTTATAGCCCTTCGCTTTTTCAAAAGCGGCTTCCTCGGCGGCATTCATGGGACGGCTCATGGGGCCGAGAACCGACCGGCCTTCCATGAGCGCCTTGGGCGCGGTGGCGCTACCCTTGCTGATGGCGCTGAGCCTGGCCTCGGGATGGAATTTCTTGAATTCCTCGAACCAAAGCAGCACCAGCGGATCCATGGAATCCGATCCGATGAGCACCAGCTCGCCTTTCAGCGGCGCGGCGGGACGATAGGCGGTGGCGGCAGGCTCGGCGGCGTGGGCGAGCAAGCCTCCCAGCGACATCAGGATTGCGAAGAATCGTTTGAGCATCGGAAACCCCCGCTCTTGTTAGAACCGGTCTCTGTAACGATGCGGTGAAGGTCCTGGCAATTGGGGGCGAAAGCGTTGAAAGGCGCTGAAGCTTTACACCTTCGTCGTCCGCTCGTAGACCTTGGCCTCGATGAAGAGATCCAGCAGCACGCGGTCTACGTTGCCATCCTTGGCTTCTTCATGGAGGATGTTGAGGCTCTTGGGGAGGGGCACGGCGAGCTTGTAGGGGCGGTCCTGGGCGGTGAGGGCGTCGAAGATATCGCTGATGGTCATGGCGCGGCTTTGTACGGGGATCTCGGGCGCTTCTAAATTGCGCGGATAGCCGCCGCCGCCCAGTTTTTCGTGGTGGGCGTAGGCGATTTCGGGCACGCCCTTGAGATCGCGGGTCCACGGGATTTGTTTCAGGAAACGGAAGGTGTGGGTGACGTGGCTTTCGATCTCTAATCGCTCAGACGCAGAGAGAGAGCCCTTCTTGATGCGCAGGCAGTCCAGGTCAGAGGCTTCCACCAGCTCCCGCTGCTCGCCGCTCCAGTGGGTGAATTTGAGATCACCCACGAGGCCCAATCCATCCGCGACTTCCTGCGAAAGCACCGTGGGCATGTCGCTTTGCCGCACCAGCGCGATGAGCCTTTCTGTTTCCGTTTGACGATCCTGGATGAGGGATTCCCAGGTGGCGGGGTCGAACTGTTCGCCGCCCTTCCAGGTCTCGGAAAGCAGCGCCAAAGCTTGCTCCAGATCCCGCTGGCGCAGCCGCTGAAGGATCAGCTCCAGCTTCATGGGATCCAGTTTCTTGGCCTTCACCAACACCTGCTCGCGCACACCCACCTTGCCGAAATCATGCAGCAGGCTGGCGTAGCGAATCTCCCGCATTTGTCGTTCATTGAAAAACAGTTCGCCGTAGATCCCGTTGGGCGTTTCGTTGATGGCTTCGGCCAAGCCCACCGTGAGATTGGCCACGCGCCCCGAATGTCCTGAGGTCACGGGATCGCGGCTCTCGATGGCCGTGACCGATGCGTTCACGAAGCCTTCGAAAAGCAGCTCGATTTCTTCGCGCAGGGCGGCGTTCTTGACCGCGACGCCGGCCTGTCCCGCGAGGCTCTGCGCCAGATTCTGATGCTCCTCCTGGAAGGGCACTACGCCGCGCTGTTCGCCTTCCTCCCACACGCGGTTGATGAATTGCAAGACGCCGAGCACCTTCCCTTCGTTGTCGGCCATAGGCACCACCAGCATGCTTTGCGTGTGGTAGCCGCTCTGCTTGTCGAAGGCATCGGAAAAGCTGTAAGGCGCTCTTTTGGGGATGGCATAGACATCCTTGATGTTCAGGGATTCGCCTGTAGAGGCCACGAATCCCGCGAGGGTGGACCGGGTGATGGGCATGCGAAAGCGGTGGTAGGGCATGTCCAGTTGGGCGTTTTGCGTGTGGGCGAACACCATTTCGTGGGTGGCTTCATCCACCAGATAGATCGATCCCGCCTCGGCCCGCAGCAACTCGCGGCCCTGGGAAAGAATCATGTCCAGCAACCGATCGAGATTCTGTTCGGAGACCAGGGCCCGGCCCACCTCGTTCAGGCGGTCCATGCGGGCGCGGTCGCGAATGCGCTCGTAGCCAGCCTGAATGAGCGCCAGGGCGCCTTCGACCCCCGGCCATTCGGCGCAGTGGGCCAAGCTGCCTTTTCCCACCGGGCCGATGACCACGTCAGCCTGTCCCGAATCTCTCCATTCCAACGCAGCGCGCAGCTCCCGTCCCAGACGATCCTGGAGGATGCTACGGTGCTCTGAAGGCAGGGCGACAGTGAAGCGCACGAGAGACGGGTCCGCAAAAGGAGTCACAGAATACCGAAAGCCGGTTCAAGCGGCGGAACTTTGGCGGGGCGAAATAGAGCGTCTGGCCTGGGGCGGCAAGGGCCTGGCCCGGGATCCCGACGGCCGCTTGCTCTTGCTGAGCGCGCCCCTGGCCTTGTTCCCCGGCGAGGAAGTCGAGGCGGAGGTCCGCTGGAAGGCCCGCCACGGCGAAGGCAAGGTCCTCCGCTGGATCAAAAAAGATCGTCGCCGGGTACCGGCGGGCTGCTCCGTGGCGAGTCTCTGTGGCGGCTGTGATCTCTGGGAAGCCGGCGGCGCCGCCGGAGAGCTCAAACGGTCCATGGCCGCGGACCTCCTGCACCGCCAACTGCCGGAGCTGAAGGACTGGCGCTATGTCCCGGCCCCCCTGGAAGCCCGCCGCCACCGCATCCAGCTCCATTGGGATGGCGAACAATTGGGCTACCACCGCCGAAGCAGCCACCAGATCGTGCCCGTGAAAACCTGCCCCGCCGCCGCGGACACCCTTTCCGAAGCCATTCCGCGATTGCTGGATGCCCTCCAAGGGAAGATCCTGCCTCAGCGGGCCCAGCGCTGGGAGCTAGCCACGGGCACGCCCGAGGGCCGCGTGGTGGCCATTGATGAGAAGGACCATGTCTGGCTTCTGGAGTCCGATGGCTGGCATCGCAACGAGGCTGCCACGAGCGAAGCCTTCGAGGGATTCACCTTGCGCCATCGCGCCGGGGGCTTCTTTCAAGTGAGCCCGCCCTGGGCGGTGGTCGCCTTCCGCGGCGTACTCGAAGGCTGGAATTTAAAGGGCGGGACCCTCTTCGATCTCTATGGCGGGGTGGGGCTTTTTTCCGCGCTGCTGGGGAAGCGGTTCCAGGCCCGAGTGCTGGTGGAATATGACGTCGCGGCGGTGGAGTGGGCAAAGAAAAACCTGGCGACGCTGGATCTCGATTCAGAGTGCGTAGCTTCGGATACGGGAAAATGGCTGGCGGAAAATCTGGGTGCCGCCGAGGACCTCATCTTGTTGGATCCCCCCCGGTCGGGCCTTGAGCCCGAGGTCTGCGCCAAGCTCCAATCCGCGAAGGCCGAAACCCTGGTACTCATCGGCTGCGACGGCGCCGCCTTCTGCCGCGACGCGCAGCGGCTTGCCCCCGTCTGGAAGCTCGTGGATCTGGTGGTGCTGGATCTCTTCCCGCTAACGCATCACGTCGAGTGCGTGGGCCTGTTCAGGAAGTGAGGTACGAGAAAGCCGAAATCCGTCCTCGTACCTCGTACCTCGCCCCTCAAGTCTCATTCCTCGCCATGCACTGTGATCTGCTCTTCGCCCAGAATCTCCCACAGCGCTTCCAGGCGCTTGCGGCGAAATCTTGGATTGGGGATGGCGCGCTCCAGGGCTTCGCGAGAGGTTGGCGGATGTTGGATGCGCGCCAGGATCCAGCGCATGCCCATTTCCATCACGGCCGCCACATCGCCTTCATTGCCCCATTTGTGGCGCAGGTCCAGTAGGGCATTGGCCTTGTCTTCGGCGCGCTGCCCGAGACCCATGCCTTGAATTTTTTCCACCAGATTATCGAGCCTGGGTTTTTTGTAGGCGTGGATGCGGCGGAAGATTCCCCGCATCTCGAGGGGAAGGCGCGCGAGCCTTTGGGCTACTTCAGGATCGTCTCGCTTTTCTTCGACCTCGAGCGCGAGCGTGCGCAGCAAAGGCAGCATCAGCGCCGCGTCCCGGGCGCCGTAAGTGAGTTGGGTTTCGCGCAGGGGTCGCATCATCCAGTTGGAATCCTGCTCCTCTTTGGGAATGTGAATGCCCAGCTTCAGCTTGGCCATGGTCTTGAGGCCCGGCTGGGAATAGCCGAGCGCCTTCGAAAGCAGCATGGTGTCCAGCACCGAGTCGGGCACCACGTCGTAGATGCGTTTGAAGACGATGCCATCGCCGCTGAAATCATGAACGATCCAGGGGATCTCCTTGAGGGCTTCGAGGGTGGGCTTCATGAGGTCCGGCAGCGCCACGGGATCCACGAGCCAGACTTGGTCGTGGGTGGCGATTTGGAGCAGGGCTAGCACGCAATGATGGTTGCCCGTCAGGCTGCACTCGATATCCACGCCCACCAGCCCCGCCGCGAACCAGGCCGGCAGCGCTTCCGCCAACAGCTCGGGCGTGTCCACGTAGGTGCAGGGAAGGTCAAAGGCATCTGCGGTCATGGCTCCATTGTGACGCAATGGAAGCCCGAGCCTGTAGCCTAGAGTCAGGCGCGCGCCTCAAATCGAAAATCGAAAATCGGATATCGAAAATGATTGAAAAACTCCTCGCCCCCATCATCGCCTGGATGCTGTTGGTCATGGCCGGCATGGGCCCCTTCGGCGTGATGCTGCTCATGGGCATCGAGAGCGCCTGCATTCCGCTGCCTTCGGAAGTCATCATGCCCTTCGCGGGTTACCTGGCCTTTCAGGGGAAGATGACGCTCTTCGGAGTTGGCGTGGGAAGCCCGGCGATGCAGATCGCCATCGCCTCGGTATTCGGCGCACTGGGCTGCAACCTGGGCTCCATCCCGGCCTACGAGATCGGCGCCTGGGGCGGACGGCCCGCGGTGGAGCGCTTCGGGAAATACATCTGGCTGAACAAGAATCACCTCGACCTGGCTCATGGCTTTTTCGAGCGCCATGGCGCCGCCGCGGTCTTCATCGGGCGCTTGCTGCCGGTGGTGCGCACCTTCATCGCGCTGCCCGCGGGCATCGCCGAAATGAATCGCACGAGGTTCCACCTCTACACCTTCGCGGGGTCGCTGCCCTGGTGCCTGGGCCTCGCGATTCTGGGCTACCAGCTGGGAGAGCACTGGACCACCCTCGGGGCCTATTTCCACCGCTTCGATCTGGCCATCGGACTGCTCTTGTTCGCGGGGGCGAGTTGGTTCGTCGTCAGTCATTTGCGCGCTTCTAGACGGACTTAACCAAGCTTAATGTCAGGTCAACGGGAAGCCTTGTAGGATTGCCTCTCCCTTTGGAGTCCGTCTTGAGGCCATCAGCTTGGTTCCGTTCTTTCGTACAGGGTGGTGCGGCCCTGGGCCTCGGTCTTTTGATGTCGTGCAGCGGCGGGGGTGGAGGTGGGGGCGGAAATCCGCCGACGCCGACGCCCGCACCGACCATCACCAGCATCTCGCCCACCAGCGGTTCCACGGGCACCGCGGTCACGCTGACCGGCACGAACCTGGACACGGTGACGGCCGTGACCTTCGGTGGAACCTCGGCGGTCCTCGGGGCTCGCACCGCCGCCCAGCTTTCCACCACCGTACCCAGTGGCGCCAGCACCGGATCCATCGCGGTGACGGGCCCGGGCGGAACGGCGATTTCCACCAGCACCTTTATGGTGTTGCCGCCAAATACTGCGCCCAGCGCACCCATCGTGGTCGGTCCTACCACCGCGATCACGCTGCACCGCGCGATATACAACCTCAGCTCGGTCGATCCCGAGGGTGATCCGATCACCTACGTCGTCACCGGCGCTGGCGCCACCGGCGCGGGCAACACCGCGACCCTGACCGCCACCACCGCGGGCCCAACCACCTTCTCTGTGGTAGCCAAAGACAACCACAACAACTCCTCGGCCGCCACCAACACCACCGTTCAGGTGGCCGCGAACCGTCCTCCCCAGTTCCTGAGCCAGGCCACGGGCCAGCTCATCGGCTCCTCCAACACCATCAACTGGACCACCTTTGTGATTTCCGCCCAGGATCCCGATGGGGATGACGTGGCCTACGCCGTGACCGGCACGCCCACCTTCCTGGACAACACCGGCGGCGCCACCACGGGCACCATTGCCATCAATGGCGGCAACGGCACCGTGAGCTTCACGGGCTCCGTTCCTTCCGGCAAGACCTCGGTCACCGCTACCTTCACGGTCACCGCCACGGACAAGCTGCCCGGCTTTGGCACGATCCTGGGCGCGACGGGCACCCAAGTGGTTTCCCTGACCTATCTGTTGAGTGCTCTGGCCCCACCGACCCTCACCGGTTTCACGCCCCCAAGCGGCCCCGTCGGCACGGTGGTGACGATCACCGGGACGAATTTCACATTGGCCTTTCCCGTGACTTTCAATGGCGTGAACGCAGCGTTCGCCATCAACAGCGCCACGCAGATCACGGCGACGGTGCCAGCGACGACCACGGGCCTCATCAGCGTCATCACGCCCTCTGGCACGGCCACCTCCAGCACGAATTTCACCGTCACCACCAGCGGCGG
>JANXXC010000041.1 GCA_025350765.1 Holophagaceae bacterium
TGGCGGCGAAGGAGCCGCGCGTGTCCTGCCTGATCGGCGAAAAAATCTGGCAGGACCGCTGGGGCAGGTGAGGTGGTTCACCAGCTTTTCACGCTGGCAAGGCGATCAGCCATATTCCGGCCACTACAAACGCGAGGCCCCCAATCCATGAGACGGCCCGGCGGGCGGGAACGACCTTTTCGATGAAGACGAAGATCGTAATCGCGGCAATCCACAAGACGTTCATCACCCCGCCGACGAATAGCAGCGCCATCAGCGCCCAGCAGCAACCGACACAATAGGCACCGTGCCGCAATCCGAGCTTCAGCGAACCCAAGGCGTCGCGTCGAAAGCCTCATGCGGGAAGAAGAGGATCCGCCCTTCACCATCCTCATCGGCCAGGTGGAAGATGAAGCCATGGAACGAAAACTGCTCCTCGCCGGGGCCGGAGATTGGCTGCCCCTGCCCCTTTCGGGCCCTCGGTTGCTTCACGCCTGCCGCCGGGGCTTGGAGTGGATGCACGCCAAGCGCGTGAAGCTGGAATTCGACCGACAGATCAACGACCTGCGGGAACGGCGCACCATGCTGGAGATCGAGGCAGCCTCGCTGCGAAGCGAAGTGCTCACGGATCCGCTCACCCAGCTGTTAAATCGCCGGGCCTTCGATCAGAACCTGGAGCACGCCATCCATCAGTGGGAGCGCCACAAGCGCCCCTTCGTGCTCATCCTGGGTGATCTGGATCATTTCAAGCTCATCAACGACCGCTTCGGTCACGGCACCGGCGACGAAGTGCTCAAGGCGCTGACCGCCCGCATCCGGCTATCCCTGCGCAAATCCGATCTAGCCTTCCGGATCGGTGGCGAGGAATTCGCCGTGCTTCTCACCGAGACCCATCTCAAAGTGGGGGAGAGCGTGGCAGAAAAACTTCGGCGCCTCATTGATGGCGAGCCGCTGATCCTGGAGGGCGGCCAAGCGATCTTGCCCAGCATGAGCTTCGGAGTGGGCGCGCCTGGCCCATCCGGATGCAAGAATCTTTTCATCGCCGTGGACAAGGCCCTCTACCAAGCGAAGAACATGGGGCGGAACCGCGTCGTGACGGCGGAGTAGGTCCCCGGCCTTACTGCCGCAGCGTGAAAAGATCGCCGAGGCCTCGCAGGGTCAGGACCAGATCCACCCGGTCCTCCTTGCCCGTGACGCCTCCTTTGAACGGCACCGCCAGGGCTATGTGGGAATACCGCAGGGTGGCCGCCACGCAGGGCGTGACATAGGCCAGGCCCACCTGACTGTAGGCGAAGCCATGGCTCTTGATGTCGTAATTCGCGCTGCACTCCAATCTCAGACGGTCATCGAAAAACCGTTCCAGTCCCCCAATTTGCAAGCCCTGCTGGCGCACCAGAAAACGATTGATGCCCGTGGAGAAGATGGCCAGATTGATCCGGCTTCCATCTGCCCGCTTCACTTCAGCGGTCAACGAACTGTCCGCGCCGCCATCCACCAGATCGGAGGAGCGCTTGAAGCTCAAACGGAAGGATTCGTTGGGTTCCACATCGAAGTCGCTGTCCAAGGAGCCGAAGCCTTTCTTGAAGCGGCCATCGCTCAATAGAATCGGATTGAATTGGTACTTAGTAGAAAGGCGCCAACGGATGAGATCCGCGAAGGACTGGCCCGAACCGGGCCTTCCCATGATGTGCTGTTTCAGCCCCAATTCGATGCTCCGCTCCCCCATGGCGCTGCCATCGATGCCGGGCTGCGCGTCCACTTCGTCAAATCGGGGGAGCTTGCCCGCGCGCCCGAATTTACTGTTCTGGATGAAGGCCAAAAAGGGCTCCACCACATGCCGCACGTCACCTCGATATCCCAGCAATGAAATAGTTTCAAAAGTCCTGCCCACCTGGGGACCCGAGAACTGGAGTTTCGCAGAACTGAGAAGTCGCTTGGTGGATTGACCTTCCACCCGAAAGGGGTCGAATGCGGAATTGACCGCTGGATCCAAGACGGAGCCACTTGTCCCTGAGTTGGGATCGAAAATGGCGTCCTTTAGGGTGGCGCCGTAGCGTGTGTAGCGGCCCAGCAATTGGGCGTCGGCGCGGAAGGGCCCCCATTGGCCGAGACGGCCATGGGCTCTCAACACCCCGTCATCCCGACCCCAGGTGTAGCGTCCTTCCGGCTCGTTTTCGCCCGTCTGGATTTTGTAGCTGAGGCGACCCGTGCGCCAAGACCCGTCCAGGTAGAAATCGCCGAAGGGAATTGGGAAGAGGCGCGCCTCCACCTGGGGCAGTACCTGGCGCTTTAGGGAACTCGGGAAATCAGAGCGGAAAAAAGGATCGTCCTGAAGGAAGAAAGATCGCTGCTCTTGGGCCGAAAAGGCGAAGCTCGCCCATTGGAAGCTCTTGCCCAGGTAGAAGGCGCTGTCGAAGGGCCGCGTGCCCAGCTGCCCCACCCCCCTTCCGTAGTCCGCGTCAATGAGGCTGTCCGAGGCTTGGTTAATGTCTGCCGTGAGCTGCCAGCCGTCCTCCCGCTGCCAGACCTCCTTCAGGCCGTAGCGGTATCGTTTATCGCCGCTGCTCCGCTCATGGATGAGCTGGCCCTGGAAGCTACCTTGATGCGTGGGTTCGGGATTCCATCGGGATTCCAACCCCCAGAGCACTCCCTGTTTCGTGAAGTACTGGGGGGAGAGGGTGGTATCGGCGCTCTCGTTGATCACCTGAAAATAATTGAGGCCGATGGTCGCGCCGAGGCGCCCGCTGTAGCCCAGGAGGGGCGGTAACAGGCCCGAGCTGCGTTGGGCCTTGGCCGGATAGATGGCCCATGGAACATAGAGCAGCGGCACCTTCCCCACGATGACGCGCGCGTTGTGAAGGGTCGCGAATCCATCCAGATCCAGCTTGAGCTCCGAAAGCCGCGCCCGCCAGCCGGGCTCCTCCTGGGGGCAGGGACTGAGCTCCACCGCCTGAAAATCCCAGTGTTTCAGCGTCGTGAAGCTCACCTTGTCGGAGCGCAAAACCCAATCCGGCGGAAGCTCCAAAATTAACCCGCGCGCCTCTCCCACTTGGTGTTTCCAATCCATCGAGAGGCGCTCGCAGCGCAGGCGTAGATCCGGCGCTTCAAGGCGGATGTGACCCACGGCTTCGAGCTGGCCGGTGGTGGGTTCGTATCGGATGTGATCCGCCAAGAGCAAGACTTCCTGGGTTTCGATGGCGCCCCCGTCAAGGCTCCAGGAATCGGGAGTTTCCACGACCTTCTCGCCCCGCCACTTAAAGGGCAGGCGCCGAGAGGATTCCCCCCCTGGATCGAAGGGCCGCATGGGCAGAAGGTCCACGGCCTCCGGCACTCGTATGAGCGTTGAGGGCGGCGGCAAGGGGGGAAGGCTCTGAGCCATCAGGTATGCGCAGTGCGGAACCGTCAGTAGGATCGCCACGCGAGGCCACTTAGGTGTCCAGGACCTCAATCCCATGTACCTCATGGCGCCTCAGCCGCCGTGCCGATGAGGCGCGATGAGCGCGGTCAGTAGGAAAAGGCCGAACCCCGTTATCAGCGCCGCGGTGCTCTTCCAGCCTCTTTCTTTTTGGACCTCGGGAAGCAGATCCGAGCTGGCGACGTAGATCACCAGGCCGCCCGCCAGCGCGAGCACCGGCGCCGCATTCAGGTGAAGGGCGGACTGGCTCATGGCGCCGAGCAAGGTCGCGGCCGCCAGGCCCCCGGAAGCCAGCAAAGCGCCGCGGTTTCCGTAGCCCCGCACTAAGAAAATGCTAGAGATGGTCGCGCCCTCGGGGATGCGATGCAGCATGAGCGCCATGAACATGAACAGTCCGAGGTTGCTGCCGGTGTGAACCGCCGCCGCCAGGGCGAGGCCATCCATGAAACTGTGCAGCGAAAGCCCCACCAAGGCCATGATTCCCGTCATGGGCCCGCCTTCGGAATGGGTCTCCTCCCCGTAATGGAAGTGGGACGTGATGCCATGCTCCATGATGTGCACCAGCAGGAAACCGCCCAACACCCAGTAGGCCGTTCCCTCGCCGCCCTGCTCCATGCTCTCGGGGATGATGCGGACCACCGCTGCGGAGAGCAGATAGCCCGCCGCGACTCCCGAGATGAGTCGCATTGCCGAAGCCCGGCCCTGGAGAAAGCGCACCACCAGCCACCCACCGAAGAGGGTGGCCAGGGATGCCAGAAGGGCCTGAACGGCGAGGGACATGGAAAGACTATGCCCGAGCCCGGCCTACTCTTTCGCCTTCTTCGACGCGGGAGCCTTGGCCTTGGGCTTTACTTCCTTGACGGGAGCCACGGCAGAGCCGGTGGAATCCGCCTTCTTCGGCTTTTTCGCGGCCTTCGGCACGGGGGCTGGCGCTAGAGTCGGCGCGGATTCAGCCTTGGCGGGCTTCTTCGCGGCCTTGGCCTTCACGGCTTTCACGGGTGTCGTTTCCGTTGTAGGGGGTAAGGACACCGCCATGGGCGCAGGAATGGCAGCGGGAGTGCTGGACCCCAAACGCTTCGGCCGCGGGGCCGGCAACAATAGCGCCGCCACGATTTCACCGGATAATTTGGGCGGCTCGATCACGACCCGAGGCTGGGTCTCCGTTTTCAGGTCTGCGCTCTTGGCTTTGCTACTCTCCGACTGGGCCTGAGCGGCGGCATCCTTCGCAGCGCCCCCCCTGCCCCGTCGTCGGCGGCGGCTGGATTTCGAGGGCGCGGCATCCTTCTCGGCTTCCCCTTCGACGGCTTCTTCGTCCTCGGGCTTGGCGCTTTCAAATAGGGCTCGCAGGCGCTCCCGCTCATCCAGGGCGGCGCGTTGCACGTCCCGGCGGTCATGCTTGAACTCGTGTTTGGTTTCTGCCTTGGCCTTGGACGTCTTTTCATCGCCGCGAAGGGCTTTCTCGAAGGAAATGGCGCTATCACCGCCCAACACTACTGTCTCTTCTTCGGGCTCAGCCTTGCGCTCCGCATAGAGCTTCAAGGGCTTGTCCTCTGCTTCCTCATCACGCGCTTCGATCTCCGCGGCCATTTCTCCGTAGGCGATCTCGTGATCGGCGAAAATCTGTACTTTCGCATCAAAGGTTTCTTCCATCTCCTGGAGTTCTCGCCGCTTCTGGTTCAGCACCGGCATCGCGATGGCCGGCGCCAGCTTCACGCGCAGCTCCTTCACGTCGCCGCGGCTGAGAATCGCTTTGAGGCGCCGCATGACGGAGAGCAGCAGGGCTTCGGGGCTCTTCACTTGGCCGGTGCCCTGGCACTGCGAGCAGGTCACGTGGGTGGTCTGATGGATGGAGGGCCTCAAGCGCTGGCGGGTCATCACCAGCACGCCGAAGCGATTGATCTTGCCCACTTCCATGCGGGCCTTGTCCTCGCGCAAGCAATCCACGAGCTTGTCCTGCACGGCTTTCAGATGGCCTTCCTTCTTCATGTCAATGAAGTCGATGACCACCAATCCCGCGAGATCCCGCAAGCGCAACTGGCGAGCGGCTTCTTCGGCGGCTTCCATGTTGGTGCGGAAGGCCATGTCCTCAACGCCTTCACCGGAAGTCTTGCCACTGTTCACGTCGATGGCAACCAGGGCTTCGGTCTGATCCAACACCAGGGCGCCGCCGCTGGGCAGACCGACCTTGCGGGCGTAGATGCGATCGATCTGATCCTCCGCGCCGTTCTTCGAAAAGAGTGGCTTCTTACCGACGAAATGCTTCAGCACATGGGCGTGCTGAGGCATGGTGCGTTTGAAGAAATTCTGGGCCGTGTGAAAGGTCTCCAGATCATCGATGAGCACTTCTTCCATGTCCGCAGAAAAGGCGTCCCGCAGGGTGCGCGTGACGACGTCGTCCTCCTGCCAGACCAGGCCCGGACCCTGCCGGTGCTTGTAGCGGTTCAAGACTTCCTTGTAGGTGTCCAGGAGGTATTCCAGATCCTTCTGGAAATCATCCTTGGTGACGCCCAAGCTCGCGGTGCGCACGATGACGCCCATGTTCTTGGGGATCTCCAGTTCATCAATGAGCTGCTTGAAATATTCGCGCTCTTCGCGGCTTTCGATCTTGCGGCTGATGCCATTCACAGGATTGCCCGGCGTCAGCACCAGGTAGCGCCCCGGCAGGCTCACCTGCGCGGTCATCATGGCGCCCTTGGTGCCGATCTCCTCGCGCACCGCCTGCACCAGGATCTCCTGGTCGCGATTCAACAGGTCCTGAATGCGGCCGCGGCGCCCATCGGGGCTCACCATGTCCCGGGGCAATTCGCCGAGGGGCAAAAAGCCATTCTTTTGGCCGCCGTAGTGGATGAAAGCGGCTTGCAGGCTTTGGTCCGCCCGCACCACCTTGGCCTTGTAGATATTGCCTTTGATCTTTTCGTTGTGGATGAACTCCACGTCGAAGTCGAGAAGGGTGCCGTCCATCAGTGTCGCTACGCGAATCTCTTCGGGATCCGTGGCGTTGATCAGCATTATTTTCTTGCTCAAATGAGTGCTCCTGAAGGCCTGAGCCCAATGCGGATGCACCGCGAGTTTGGGGCTGGACCTGAAATGGGGATGGGTGGGTGGGAAGATGGGGAGTGGCGATTTTGGAACCCTGATCAGCCCTGGGCACCGATCGGGGATGGCTTCCTGAAACGCCTGGAAAGTTCAGGCAATAAAGCCTTGAGAATGTCAGGCCGCCGAGGAGAACGCGGGAATCCGGTTTCGCCGGTGGCCTAGGGGATTCTTGCAGCAGGAAGCGGGCCGCGTCCACAGCATAAGCTGAGATGCTAGACGGAGCCTGCATTTCCGGGCCATCATGGCAACGGAGATCCATCCATGGCCCCCGCAAAGAAGACCGCTCGCCCTGCCGTGAAAACGAAGGCAGTTCCACCCAAGGCTCCCGCGAAAGCCACCGCGCCCAAGGCCAAAGCCAGCGCGGAAGCTCCTAAGAAAACGGTCGCGGCGCCAAAAAAGGCCGTGAGCCAAGCCAAGCCCGAGGTAGTGAAAAAGGTCCAACCCGAGCCAACGAAGAAGGTCCTCGAATCAGGAAAATCAGCGCCGAAATCCGCCGTGGCAAAAAAGCAGGCCCCGGCCTCCAAATCCCTGCCCATGGAAGAAACCCCAAAGTCAGCCCCGGTTGTGGCTGGGTCGGATGCCTCAGTGGCGGCACTCCCAAAGGCTGAAGCGCTCACCCTTCCGGCGGCGCCCAAGAAAGCCGAGAAGGCCAATGCCGCCCAGCCCATCCATGTGGATGCGGCTTTGCAGGCCGTGAAGGAAGGCAAGGCCATCGAGCTGATTTTTAGCGATGCCGACGCCAATCCACCGCGTACTTTCGAGCCCCGCCAGCTCATCTACGACACCCTCAGCCAGGCTTGGTATGTGTGGGGCTGGGACCGCCGCTACAACGCTGAGCGGCACCATCGTCTGGATCAAATGGCGGAAGTGAATCTGGTGGATGGCCCGGGTCGCTCGGCTCAAGGCCCCTACAAGGAGGGCACCCCTCCTAATCTCATTGGCGGCTGGCTGGGGGGCGATCCCATCCATGTGAAGGCCTCCCTGCTCAAACAGTGGATCTTTGCGGTCAAACAAGCCCCCCCGGCCTTCCCTGAATTCACTATCGAGGATGGCGAAGAAGGCAAGGCGACCGTGTCCTTCGTGGGGACCGATCTCCGTGCCATCGCCCGCTGGTGCCTGCAATTCGGCGAGGGCATCCAGATCCTGGAACCCCAGCGGCTGGTGGATCGCATCAAGCAGGTGGGTGTGGCGTGGGCTGGAAAGCCCGTGGCCGCGGCCCCCGCTCCCGCGCCGAAATCCGCGTCCCTGTCGCCACAGCGCCATGAACCGAGACCGGAGCACAAATCGGATCACCACGCCGACCACAAGCCAGAACCCAAGTACGAGCCTCGCCGAGATCAGGGAAAGGATCGCGGCGAATCCCCAAAGAAGGGCCCGAAGGTGGAAGTACGCATCGAGAGATTGTGATTCATGAATCTTCCTGAGCTCAAACATCCTGGATATACCCTCGCGGACTGGCAGTCGTGGGACGGACGCTGGGAGCTCATCAACGGCGTCGCCTACGACATGACGCCCGCCCCCTCGATAGCCCACCAGACCATCTCTGTCAGCCTGATCCTGGCCATGGGAAACGCGTTGAAAGAAGCAAAGCGCGGCTCGGGCGGCGGGGATTGCCAACTCTTTCATGCCCCTACGGATGTCTTTCTGGAATCCGGAGTCGTGGAGCCCGATCTCCTGGTGGTTTGTGACCCCGCGAAAGTTTCCGAGCGCGGCATCGAGGGTGCTCCGGATTTGGTGGTGGAAATCCTGAGCCCAAGCACAGCTTCCAAGGACATGGCACGCAAACGCTGGGCCTATGAAGCCGCTGGCGTGCCCGAGTACCTCATGCTTGATCCCATCGAGCGATTCGGCGTGCTGCTCCGCTTGGAGGGAGGGCGTTACGAGGAGGCCGCCCGAATGGAATGGGGAGCCTCGCTGTCAATCCTCGGTGGGAAAATCAGCATCACGCTGGAGTAGGGCTTCTCAGCGAGCTTTGGCCAGCAGATCCAGTACGGCTTCGGCCATGCCCTGATCTGGTTTGGGCGGCGTTTCCACGATGCTCCCGAGGAGTTTCTGCCCGCCACCGGGCTGCAATTCGAAGAGCCAGAAGGTGGGAACTTTGTCGATGGATTGAGGCTCGATCCCCTTGGGCCAGGCGACCGCTTCGGCCTTCTTGTCCCGATTGATTCCGATGTACTGGATTGTGACGAAAGGATTCGGATCTTTCGTGAGCGCCAGGAAATCCGGGAGTTCCCGCTGACTGTCGCTGCACCAGGAACCGAAGGCCACCACCAGCGTGCAGGGCACATCCACGGCCTTCCAGCGGGCCAACCACTCGGCCTTGATCGCCCGGTGGCTCATATTGTCGCGAAAGATGTCACGGTGGGAGAGGATCGCATCACGGGTGGTGGCGCCCAGCAGCAGCGGCTGATGGTCGCGGCTGTCGCGAGGCAGGGCGCCTTCGATCTTGGGCGTTTCCTGGGCGGGCGCAGCCAGCAGGCCCGCCGAAAAAAACAATTCAAGGAGCATGTCCACCTCTTCCCAAAAGCATACAAAACCGCGCCCCGATTCGTTTTAAAAATTGACGAAATCGGTCAGGAATCCCATATTGGAAGGTTGAAGGAAGGACTTTCTCGGTGAAGATTTCCGCCCGTGGCCGCTATTCCATGCAGGCCCTCTTTGATTTGGCCCACCACAGCCACGGCGAGCCCGTGCCGCTGCACCAGATCGCCGAGAGGCAGAAACTTTCCCTGCCTTTCCTGGAACAGATCTTCCACAAGCTGAAAAAAGCGGGTGTGGTCAAAAGTGTGCGGGGCCCCAAGGGCGGCTACGTGCTCACCCGCCCCTGCGATCAGGTGAGCGTCGGTGAGATCCTGCGCCTCACGGATCAGAGCCTCTACGCGGTCTCCAAGGACGACCCGGAACACGGCCGCCAAATCCTGTTGGAAGATGAGCGCATGAGCGAGCTGCTGTGGCGCCAGTTGGAAGATCACATCACCACCTTCATGGAAAAAGTCAACATCGCCGATCTCTGCATCGAGACCCATAGCAACACCTGCCCCGTCTGCACCTGTCCCGAATACATCCGCGAAGCCGAGGCCTCGATGATGAACGGTAAGCAAAAGGGCTGTGCGGCGTTGATGGGTTGATGGGATAGCCACGCGTGACGAATCTTTGCGCCCTCCCGAGCTTCGCAAGTCCGCCCACGGCCGATGATTTGGCCCTGCTGCCGAAATTGGAGAAGCGGATTCTGCGCCGCGTGGGCGAGGCCATTCAAACCTACAACCTGATCGAAGACGGCGACCGCATCCTCGTGGGGCTTAGCGGCGGTAAGGATTCCTGGGCCCTACTGGAAGTTCTAACCCTGCTCCAGAAGCGCGCTCCCATTTCCTTTGAGGTCCATGGCATTACCGTGGACCCGGGCTTCCCGAAATTCGATCCGGATCGCATCGCCGAAGTCTGCGAGGCTCGTGGCATTCCCCATCACGTGCTGGGCGCGCCCATCGACGCGCTCATCCGACAGCGGCCCGATGAGACCCCGTGCATCATCTGCGCCCGTCTGCGCCGCGGCGTGCTCTACACCTACGCCAAAAAGCATGGCTTCACGAAGATCGCCCTGGGGCATCATCTGGACGACCTTCTGGAGACGCTGATGCTGAACCTTTTCTTCGAGGGGAAACTCGCCACCATGCCCCTTCGCCTCACCAGCGACGATGGCGCCAACACGGTGATCCGCCCCTTAGGCACCTGTGAAGAGACGGACCTGCGGCGCTATACCTGGCTGAAAGGCTACCCAATCGTGCCCTGCGGCTGTCCCATGTGCGCGTGCTCCGTGCTGGAGAGCCGCCGCAAACAGGCCAAAGCGCTGATCGAACACTTGAAAGAAAGCATCCCCCAGATCAAGGCTTCCATGCTCAAGGCCATGTCCAACGTCAAGGGCTCGCACCTGCTGGACTTGGACCTTGGGGCCTTGAGTTCTGTGGGCGTAGACGAGACCGTGGAAAAGCTGGGCTGATTTCCCAGCCATCCTCCAAGCCTTCTGGCGTATGGTGGAACACCGCCGTCGTGGAGGCCCGGATGAAGGAACTCAGCGCGCTCAGCGCCAAATGGATCGCAAAGGCCGAGGCTCATTTGGGCACGGCCAAGCGCGAACTGGCGGTGAAGAAGGGCGGGAATCCCGATGCGGTCTGTTTTCACGCCCACCAATGCGCCGAGACCTACCTGAAGGCGCGGCTGCAGGAAAGCGACGTGCATTTCCCCACGACGCCACATCTCGCGGTGCTGCTCTATCTCTGCGCGGATATCGAACCCAGCTGGGAGACCCATCGGTCGCACCTGAGCAAGCTCAGCGCCACGAACCGCATCATCCAAGAACCTGAAGAAAGCGCCACGCCGGCCATGGCCAAGGAATGCCTCGACCTCGCGATGAAATTCCGCGATGCGGCGCGGAAGACACTGGGGCTGAAAAGCCAGTCCTGATAAAAAAGATTGGCCACAAAGCACGCAGAGATCACAAAGAACCACTTTGTGGCTGATCAGGAAGTTAATACTTCAAGACCCACTCCTCCACGCCTTCGATGACATCCCGCACTCCGGGCCCGAAGCGCGCGTTGCTGACCCAGTCAATTCCCTTCGGGAGGCCGCCCAGCGCGGTTTCCAAGCGACGGCGATGGCCCATTTCGGGCCGGGGGATGGCACGCTCGGCGGATTCCTCGCGAACCTGGAGAGGCTCTCCCAGCTCCGGTATCCACGATTTCAGAGCCCGCTGAACCCCATCAGATTCCGTGAGGGAAGGATCCATCCCAAAAGCGCCACCCAGAAATACTCGCAACTGCATGAGCCCATCGGGCGCACTCTCGGGGTCGATCCAGGAAGGCACCAGCGCCCCCAAAAACCCCTGTCCTTCCGGCGGATGCACCAGGAATCCAAAGGAGTCTTTCAGAGGTGTCAAAGGCGCATGGCGGCTGTGCCGCAGGCGCACGGAGGTGTAGGGCATCGCGGCCAGGGCTTCGGCGCTTTGGAGGGCTATGGATCCCAGCAGGGCCGCGGCCTCGAAGGCCGGGAGGGCCAGCAGCACCCGATCTATTTCCCGCACTTCCCCACCGCCCCACACACGCCATTGGCCTGAATTCAAGAGCTCCAGGCCTTCCGCCCGAAGACCGCGCCGGACCCCGGGGATCCGCTCCGCCAGCCGTTTTGGAAGCATCCCCATGCCACCCTTCGGGACGACCAACTCACTGGATCCTGAGCGCCGAATCCCCTTGAACAATGAGCCTGTGGATTCCCACTGCCGCAGCTTGGGAAGGGCGTCTACGGAGAGCATTTCCGCCGGAGCCGCGAGGATTCCCGCCACCATGGCGGGCAGCAGATCCTCTGCCACGCCGCGCCCCAGACGCCGCGCCACAAAGGCCGACAAATTTTCTTCAGGCTCCGGCGGGCGCAGAGCAATGAAGGGCTCCATCATCATTCGAACCTTGGCGGAAAAGTTCAGCAGCCGGGAGAACAGCAAGGCCACCGGGCCGACCGGCACCGGAATCAGCGCGCCGCCCTTCCCGACCCATCGCACCCCATGGCCAGGGCTGCGGACCTCCAGGTCGAGTTCCTTGAACAAGCGATCCACCGCTGAACCCGGCGTGGTCAAGACGCCCTGAGGTCCACGCTCTACATAGCCGGAACGGCCCTCCGCATCGGGCCACGGCAAGGTCTGAACCCAGCCGCCGACATTTTCATGGGCCTCCCAAAGTTCCACTTCTTCGCCGCGCTTTTGCAATTGCCACGCAGCGATCAGACCGCTGATGCCACCGCCGAGGATGAGCGTGGTCATAGTCCGGTGTGACTCGGTGCTACGCCCCTCGCCCCTTCGGAGTCGCTCAAAGCTTCAAGCGTCAACCGCGTGAGGCAGCGGATGTAGCTGGGGTGCACGCCGGGCGCGGGCAGGCGATGGTAGGTGCGGACGCCAACCTTCCGAGCCAATGCCGCGTACTCGATATCCAGCTCGTGAAGGGTTTCGATATGTTCGCTCACGAAACTCAAGGGCAGGATGATGACGTCGCGCCCGCCGAAATCCATCAACACTTTTTTGAGTGAAGGAGTCAGCCAGCGGATGGGGCCCACCCGGCTTTGGTAGGCCAGCAGGGATCCGCCGGGAAGGTCGCCGATGCGTGATTTAAGGGCCGCCACCGTGGCCTTTATTTCTGCTTCGTAGGGATCGCCCGCCTCAATCTGGCTCATGGGCAAGGAGTGAGCGCTGAAGATCACCGTCGCGTAGGGCAGCTCCTCCAGCGCGGCGCGGAGGGGGGCTTCAAGGGCATCCAGGTAGTCAGAATCCGTGGCGTAGGCCAACACGCCCTTCTGCACCGACATCCCCCATTTCGCGGCTTCCCGCTCCAGTTCTCGGATGCTCGAGCCCGTGGTGGCGATGCAGCCGTGAGGATAGAGCGTGACCGGCACCAGGTTCGTGATGCCGCGCTGTTTCAGCGCCTTCAACAGGCCCGCAGCGCGGGGCTGGGTGTAGCGGAAGAGCAATTTCACGGGCTCCGGGCGGCCGGCTGCCCGGAGCGCCGAACGCAAGGCCGAGGCCTGCGCCGCGGACTGCCGCAGAAGCGGTGAACCTCCACCGATCTCAGCGTATTTCCGTTCGGTGCCCTTACGCCGGAACTTGGCGATGCCCTTGGCGTAGGTGGGCTGGAACCAAGCGGGCCCCGGCAGCTTGATGAGCTCCCGATCGCTGAAGAGGTTGTAGAGAAAGGGCTCCACCTGGTCCAGATTCACGGGACCGCCCAGGTTCAATAGCAGGATCGCGGTATCGGGTCTCGGCGCCACGGGCTCTCGCATGGCCTCCTCGGCGTCGGCCTTGAGTTGGGACAACAGGTCCATTAGACAGTCCTCGAAAACTTGGTATTGGCGGCCATCTTCGGCAGGTAGGCGTCGAAGGGCATGGCGAGATTTCGAACGAAACGGCGGCCCAGCTCGGTGACGAAAATGCCTTCATCCCGCAGCTCCACGATACCGAAAGGGACTTCTGCCTTGAGCTGTTCCACGGCGTCGGCAAAATGATCGGGTGCAACGCCGAAGCGGGATTTCAGATCCTCCCAACGCAACTCGAAGCGCCCCATGATCTGGTGGATGACCCAGCGGCGAAGTTCATCCTCCTCGGAGTTGTGATGACCCTTGTACATGGCGAAGTGACCGGAGTCCACTTGATGCTCCCAGCGGCTCAGGATCTTGTCGTTCTGATGGTAGACGCCGCCGATCTGGCTGATGGCGCTGGGTCCGATGCTCACCATGTCCGGCCCGCCCTGCACCGCGTAACCCATGAAATTGCGGGTGAGCCGGCCGTCGAGGATGGCCTTGGCCAGGGGATCGCTGGGGTGGGCGAAATGATCCATGCCCACGGTGACGTAACCCGCCTTTTCGAGGAGTTCCGAGGCCAATAGCAGCAGATCCAGTCGAAGATCCGGCGTGGGCAGGGTTTCCGTGGGGATGCTGCGTTGGAAGGGCAGCATGGAGGGCAGGTAAGCGAATCCGTAGACCGCCAGGCGGTCCGGGTTCAGTTGCAATGTCTCTTCCAGAGTGCGGCGGAACGTATCCAGGGTCTGGCCAGGCAGCCCGTACACCAGGTCCAGGTTGATGCCTTCGAAGCCCTCCACGCGTGCCTGCCTGACGGCAGCGAGGGTCTGATCCCAGGTCTGGCCGCGGGTGATGAGTTCCTGCACATTCTCATCGAGATCCTGGACGCCGAAGGAAACGCGATTGAAACCCATCTTTCGCAACGCGGGTAGCTGGTCCTCCCGCAGGAAGGTGGGGTCGGCTTCCAGGGAGACTTCAGCTCCCGGTAACAGCGGAAAACGATTCGTTATGAGGTCGAAGACCTTTTGAAGATCCGGCACTTCCAGATAGGTCGGCGTGCCCCCGCCCCAATGCATCTGGATCACGCCACGGCGATCGGGCAGGTGGCTGGCCCAGAGGTCAGCTTCGCGCTCCAGGGTAGCCAGAAAGGCCGCCACGGGATCGTACTTGGGGCTGATGACCACGTTGCAGCCGCAGTAGGCGCAGCGCCGCTGGCAAAAGGGAAGATGGGCGTAGAGCGAGAGGGGTTCCG
>JANXXC010000052.1 GCA_025350765.1 Holophagaceae bacterium
GACTCATGTTGGCCAGGAATGCACTCTTGGCCCGGCTCACGCCTTCGGCCGTCTGTTTGGCCAGCAATAATTCCTTATTGATCTGCAGCAGCTCCTCTGTGCGCAAGGCCACCTGTTCTTCCAGGCTTTCCCGGTACTCCAGCAACTGGTCGTCCCGCCGCTGGATCTGGCTGAGCATTTCGTTAAAGGCGTCCACCAGCGAACCGATTTCGTCGGTGCCTTGCCGGGAGGCTCGCACCGAATAATCCTTTTGATCGGAGACCTGGTGGGCCACTCGCGCGAGATCCAACAGAGGGGCGGTGATATAGGGCTGCATTCGGAAAGCGATGGTGAGGGACATCAAGCTGAGCACCAGAAACAACGCGAGGTTGAAGGCCAGATTCCACCGAATCGTGTTCAAAAGGCCCTTCAGATTCGATCGCAGATAAACCGTGCCCACGAGGTTGCCCTCTTGCCAGATTTGATGGAAGACCCTCAAGTGGCCACCTTGGAAGGCCGACTCATCCTTGGAAGGCACCCCCGGAATCGAATCCAGGTTGCTCGAAGGATAGATCGCGAAAGCATGGCCCGAGGCATCGAAGACGCAGGCATGGTCGATTTCAGGAAGGGCTTTGAGGGACTCCAGGATCTGGAAGGCGGCCGAGGTGTCGTTGAAGGCTAGGGCCGCGCGGCTGTTCTGGCCCACAACCTCCGACAGGGTGATGAGCTGGCGGACTTTCGCATCCCGAAAGGAGTAGGTTTCAAAGACCATGACCGCCATCGCCGAAAGCAGCAGCGCCGACCCCGCGAGGAAGGTCATCCCCAGCGTGAGCTTCCGTCGGATGGACACGTCCTTAAATCGGGGCATGGGCTTTCTACCGGACCTTTCGGGCGAGGTTGAGTAGCTGGGCGCTGATGCCCAGGTTGTTGAAGCGGGCGGCGCCCAGATTGATCTCGAAGCGTGGGAGATCCTCCTCGACCGCCAGATTGATCATCACGCCCTTCTTCCCGAACCCTTCCGTATCGCCCACGGTGAGCACGGGATGATTGCCGATGCGGGAAACGATTTCCTTCAACCGCCCTTTCTCCGAGGCGCAGATGAAGACCATGTGGCACGCGTCGAGGGCAGCCAAGTCCGAGGAGTACACGAGCTTCACCGGGTGGCCCTTCACTTTCCGGGATCCCAGCGCTTCATCGAGATGGCGATCAAAGGGCGAAGTCCCCAACACCACCACCACGAAGGGCTTCGAGGTGTCCGTGAGGCTCGCCTCGGCAGGCCAAACCACGAACTCCGGAAACTGCAGCAGGAAGCGCGCCTTCAAGGCGTATTCCGGTTGGGCTTCCTGGCCATGGGATCCCACCGAAGCTGATGGGGCCGCAAAGGCCGACGTTGCACAAACCAAGGCCGCATTGACCAAGACCACCGAGAAGGCCCGGCCGTGAGGGAGCATCAAATGGCTCCGTATCCAGCGCCACCCGCCGACACCGTCTTCACCGCCGGGGTGGTGGGGGATAGTGGCATGGGAATTCCCTTAGGGTTGGAGTGGGGTCGGGGTGACAGGTCAAATTCAATACCTCAGTGCACCCGATGTCCAGCACAGAACCGCCCCCATCGATCCCGAAGTCGCCGGCAACAGACCTTTCCGGTAGGGTGAATCACGCTTTCAAGGAACCCTAAATGCCCCTCCCGCCATTCCATCTCCCCGCAGCCCGCACCCTGATGGGCCTCGGGGGCCTGCTGCTCATGGGGTTGATGGAATTCGCACTGCGGGGCTGGTCCGCGTGGAGGCGCCGCCTCCCGGACATGGGGGCCAATCTCGCGCTGTCCCTAGTCGATGTTCTGGTGGTCCGTTTCACCGTCCCCGCCCTGGTTATCCAGGCCGCCGTTTATGCTCAAACCCAGCACTGGGGTCTGTTCAGGAAGTTCGGAATGAGTGGATGGTCCGCAGCGATAGCGGGCTTTCTCTTGATGGATCTCGCGGTGTGGGGCCAGCATTGGGCGACCCACCGCGTGCCGTGGTTGTGGCGGTTGCACGCGGTTCATCACTCGGATCAATTCATCGACTTGACCACCGGCCTCCGTTTTCATCCCTTGGAAATCCTTGTTTCCTACGGCTGGAAAGCCTCTGTGGTGCTGGCCCTTGGCATTTCCCCCGGCGTGGCCCTGGTGTCGGAAATCGCCTTGAATCTGGCCTCGCTCTTCGAGCATCTGGCGATCCCCCTTCCACCCCGCTTCGATCATGCGCTGCGCTGGCTCCTGGTGACGCCACCCATGCACCTCATCCATCACTCCACCAAGGTGATGGAGACGAATTCAAACTATGGTTTTTGCATCCCCTGGTGGGATCGGATTTTTCGGACCTATCGGCCTGAACCCGCGCCCGGCTTGGTTATTGGCCTGGACCCATGGCCCACACGAGTGAGCTTTCCGGGGCTTCTGGCCCTGCCCTTCACGGCCTGGAATGCAGATCCTGATGATCGACAAGACCCAGCTTGAAAAGCATGGATCCACAGATTTCGCAGATGACGCAGAAACTGCCTTGGGCCACGGATTCCACGGATTTACACGGATTCAAAAACAGGGGCGTGGGCTGATCTTGGGGTGCCGTCTCGTCATCGCTTTGCGGGGGCGCATAGCGCCCCCGCCGGTTTTCAATCCGCAAAGCTAGGGTGGGTCGGCGCCCATCTGTGGAATCTGTGTAATCTGTGGTTCCAGTTTTAGGTCTTGAAACCATCAAGCGGGTGATGCCGGAAATCAGAAAACGAATCAAGTTCCATCGGCATCCAAAGCATCAATCCAGCCGTAACGCTACTGGGAGCCACCATGGTATTTCGTCATCCTCTCTTCATCACAGTGGCCAGTCTTTCACTCCTGGCCGCGGATCCCGACTACACCGCCTGGAACAAAGTGCTATCGACGCACTACGACCCGACCAAGGGGATGGACTACGCGGGTCTCGCCAAACAGGACTGGAGCGCCATGAAGCGGGCCGTGGCGGATGCCGCGAAAGTCGAGCCCGCAGCGCTCAACGCCAAGGAGCGCCAAGCCTACTACATGAACCTCTACAACATCACCGTGGTGAACCTGATGATGGAGAACCGTCAGACAAAGTCCATCCGCGATCTCAGCACCGATCCCGTCATCCGTATCAACATCTTCAAAAAAGATCTGGTGGAAACCCGCAGCGGAAAGATGGCGCTGAAGAGCCTGGAGGACGACCTCATCCGCAAAGGATTCAAAGACCCGCGTATCCATTTCGCCATCAACTGCGCCGCCCGGAGCTGCCCCCCTTTGCGCATGGAAGCCTATGTGGGCTCGAGGCTCGATGCGCAGTTGGATGAACAGGTGCGCGCCTTTTTCAGCGGACCCAATGGCCTGCGCTTCGAGCCGACGGGCGACAAGCTGGTGATTCATGGAACGAAAATCTTGGATTGGTTCTCTAAGGATTTTGATGACTACGCCGGGGGCCAGATCACCTTTATCCGCAAATTTGTGAAGACCGACCCACAGAAACAACTCGATCAGTTTGCAGGCCGGGTCAAGCTCACTTTCGACAAATACGATTGGTCCTCCAATATCTGGAATCGGTAATTTTTTCGAGGTCCCATGATCGGTCAGCCCTTCTCCTGGACGCAGGCCTGGTCCCTGTTCCGGGACCCGGTGACCCATGAGAAACGCGGGCTGTTGAAAGAACGCTGGGACGCGCTCGATGAGGAATCAAAGTTCCCCACTCAGGGATTCGGCCAAAAGGCCACGGGTTGCGGCGCCACCATCGGCATCCAGCCCAAGTGTGATTTTCATTGCACGGGGTGTTACCTAGGTGAGGAGGCCAACGCCATCCCCGCCCTGCCGACCGCACAGGTGCTCGATCAGATCGATGCGCTCAGGGCTTACCTGGGACCAAAGGCCAACGTGCAAATCACCGATGGTGAGGTGACGCTGCGACCAGAATCGGAGCTCATCGAGGTCCTGCGCCATGCGCGGGGAATCGGCGCCGTGCCCATGATCATGACCCACGGGGACAGTTTGCGACGGCGTCCGGGCCTGTTGGAACGGCTCATGGAGCAGGGCGGCCTTACCGAGATTTCCATCCACATCGACATCACCCAGCGCGGCCGCGACGGCATCCTGAAACCGAAATCGGAACTTGAATTGATGAACTTGAGGGATGAATTCGCGAACCTTTTGCGGACCGCCAAGAAACGCACGGGGCTTCACATCCGCGCGGCCCACACCCTCACCGTGACCCAAGAAAATCTACCTGGGATCGCCGACGTCACCGCTTGGGTTATTCGCAATCGGGATGCCTTTTCGTTGCTCAGCTACCAGCCCCTTGCCCAGGTGGGTCGCACTCAAAAAAATCAGCAAGGCGTCACGCCTGATGAGTTGTGGGAGCAGATCTCCAAGGCCACCGCTAGGTTTGGCGCCTTGCTTGAAAGCTCGGAGCCCCTTCATTTCGGGCACCGGGAATGCACACGCTTTGTGCCCTTCCTCGCGGTGCAGAAAGGGAAAGGCGAACCGCGATTGATGCAGGTGATCCGCGACACCGTGGAAGACCGCGCCGTGATGGAAGGCTTCTTCAAGACCGGGCTTGGAGGCATCGCTTTCCGCGATGACCGTCCCCTCGAAATGGTCGCGAGAGCCCTGGGCGCCCTCCGCATCGCGCCGGGTTATTTCTTCAAAAAAGGCTGGCCCTGGGCTGATGCGCGCCTAGCGGAATCCATGCAATCGTCAGTGGCAAAATTATTGATGTTGAGCCTGCTGGGCCGGGTCCGCGTAGATGGCGTGACTCTCACCAGCCACCACTTCATGAGCCCCGAAGAATTGCGCACGGACGTGGGTCAGGCGCGCTCGGCGGCCTGTGTTTTCCGCTTGCCCCACAACGGCGAAATGGTGCCCATGTGCCAGATGAACGCCGGCGGCGTGCGGGAACAGGTCTACGCCGAAATCACCGAGGCGTACCGGAAAGAAATGAGCGCAGCGCGGGTGGAGTAGCCTTTTCCAACCTGCGGGGTCGGAACTGGATTTTGGTTGAAACCTGATCAGTACCCGTACTTCCCGATGAGCAGCTTCAGCCTTTCTCGCGTCCTGGCGGGGACTAGCCCAGGCGGGGTGATCAGGGCGGTTTGTAAGGCGTTCCGCGCGGGCTCGTTTTGAGGCGGGCCATCGATGAGTTCCTTCACCACCAGCCGCAGAATCGCTTGGGCCTTGGCGACGTTGGCGGCCATGACCGCCATGATGTCGGCGGCATCGGCGCCTTTTTCGTGGGTGCGCCAGGCGTCGTAATCCGTGACCAGGGCGAGCGTAGCGAAGGCCAGTTCCGCCTCCCGCGCGAGCTTGGCTTCGGTCGCCTGGGTCATCCCGACGTAGTCCGCCCCCCAGACCTGGTGGAGCAAGGATTCGGCGCGGGTACTGAAGGCGGGGCCCTCCATATTCAGGTAGACGCCACCGTCTTCGATGGGGAGATTCAGCGCCCGGCCTGCCGCCAGCAGCTTGCCTCGCAACCAAGCTGACGTGGGATCCGCGAAGCCCGAGTGGGCTACCAGACCTTCTCCAAAGAAGGTGCACTGCCTCGAATAGGCCCGGTCAATGAACTGGTCTGGCAGCCTCAGAGTACCCGGTGAGTGGATCTCTTGTAGGCTCCCCACGGCGCTCACGGAGATGACCATTTCGCAGCCCACGGATTTCAGTGCCCATAAATTGGCGCGATAGTTCACCTCACCGGGAAGGATGCGATGCCCCAAGCCGTGGCGCGCCAAGAACGCCATGGAGACGCCTTCCAAGGTGCCCATCACTAGGGAATCAGAGGGCGGCCCGAAGGGTGTTTGGATGTCCAGCGCGGTGGTGTCGTGGACGCCCGTCATGGTGTAGAGGCCGCTGCCGCCAATAATGCCGATGGGGTGGGTCATGGGTCCGCCAAAAAACTAAACCTGATTATGGGCCTTGCTCAGCCCAATCAAACTCGGCGATGAAAAACCGGAAATCAGAGTACCCAGAGAAATGCACCAAGGGCACAGAAAGGGCCGTGTGTCGCCGTGAGATTTCCGTGCTTTTTGAGTTCCGCTTTTTCGAGCTGAGGAAGGCGGATTATCAATCCGGGAACCAAAAAACCACCAATGACCATGGGTGGGAAAGACTAGCGTGGATGCCCATAGAGCTTGATCAAGGCTCGCGGCGAAACACCCAGGCGATGGAGCATCGGAAAGAAGCTCATGCAGAATACAGCGCGCAGAAGATTTGCTTCAAAGCGGCGGCTAGACGCACGAATTTCAGCGCGCAGCGTGACGATGCGACCCCATCTGTTGAGTTGGTTGGCCAGGTCCAGCTCCTCCATCAAGGGCTGATGTGGGAAGCCTCCCGTGTTCTCGAAATCGAGCCTGCGAACAAAAAGCCCCTGGTCGCCGTAGGGCCGCCGCGTGTAATGCGAACGCAGGTCCGCGAAGCGAAGCAGGCGGGATTTCCAGCTGCCCTGCCATCGCTCCGCCTCGTGGCGGACGCGGAAACAGCCGAGCATGGTTCCCGAGTCCGCCAGGGTTTCAGACATCAATCGATGGGCGCCGGGCGGCAGGGTCGCGTCAGCGTGAAGGAACAACAGCGCCGATCCCTGAGCGGCGGCGGCCGCCGCGTTCATTTGGGGGCCCCGGCCAGACGCCGCGCAAATCAATAGCACCCCCCGGGCGCGGACTATTGAGATCGTGTCATCGCCGCTGCCGCCATCGGCCACGATGAGTTCCCAGTCACCGGGCTGCTGTTCGAATTGCCCCAGGCAAGCCTCGATGCGCGTGGCTTCATTGAGCGTGGGGATGATGACGGAAATAAGCACAACCTGATTATCGGCTTTACTCAGCCAAAATCTCACCCGCCATCGAAAAGCTGGGACACAGAGGACGCGGAAAAAAGCTGGAGAACACAGAGGGAGCCGTCAAGTGGGACGTAGGGTCGCCCGCGAAGCGCGGGCACAGGCGCGTCGCGCCTGAGGATGTGGGCGCGACCGCCGACTCGCCCCTAAAAGCGATCGTGGCCGCGCCCTCATCCAATGACCCATGCTGGACGCGGCTCTGAACCCGCGCTTCCGTGTTTACCGTGGGATTTCTGTGCTTTCTGTGTTCCGCTTTTTGGGCTGAAGGAAGCCGATAATCAGGAAGCACAATTTCGTTATCGCATGAAGGCGAAATATCGCTTGAACAGCTTCGCGAGGCCCGGTGTGAACTTGGATTTCATGGCGAGTCCGCCCAGTCGTTTGAAGGCTTCCCCCAAGGTCGGATAGGGATGGATCACGCCATCCAACGTCGATAGTCGTCCCGTTGTTTTAAGCAGCAGCGCGGCCTCACCCGCGAAATCACCGGCATGGGGGCCCGTGATGGTGAAGCCCAAGACTTTGTCGGTGCCCTTGATCACCAGCGCCTGAAGGAAGCCTTCTTCTTCTTCCAGAACCCCCCGATCCATCTCCGAAAATTCCACGCGATAGGTCATCGTCTCGAGGCCCTTCGCCTTGGCCATGGCTTCCGTAAGGCCCACCTGCGCCACTTCCGGATCGGTGTAAGTGCACCACGGAACCAGCAACTCCGAGGCCTTGGCGCGGCCGAAGAAGAAGGCGTTGCGCAGCACGGCGCGGGCATGGGCATCGGCGGCGTGGGTGAATTGCGGGCCGCCCGCGATATCACCGGCGGCAAAAACTCGGGCATTCGTGGTTTGCAATCTATCGTTGAGTTTCAAGCCCCGGCCTTCTTTTTCGATGCCCGCCTCGCCAAGGTTCAGGCCCTCGATGTTGAGGGCGCGACCCGCCGCCACCAGCAGCGCGTCGCCGCGGACTTCGGATTCGCCGTGCATGCTCCGAACTTTCAGGACGCGGTCTTCGCCCTCGCGAGAGACTGAAATAGTCTCGGTGTTTTCGAGAATAGTGATGCCTTCGCGAAGAAACGCCTGACGCACAAAGCTCACCGCTTCGGGCTCGTCTTTGGGCATCAAGCTTTCCCGCACGATCATCGTCACGTCGGCACCAAATCGCCGAAAAGCCTGCGCCATTTCGCAGCCAATGGGACCGCCACCGATGACGAGGAGATGCTTTGGCAAAGCGGTGAGACCAAAAATCGTTTCGTTGGTATGAAAGCCAGCCTCCTTCAAGCCTGGGAGATCCGGCACCAAAGCCCGCGCGCCCGTCGCGATGAGTGCCTTGCGGAACCTAAGCGCGGCGCCCTTGACCGTGACTTGATCCGCTCCCGAAAAAGCCCCTTCGCCAAGAAATACATCCACGCCGAGGGCGGTAAATCTTTGGGCTCCATCATGCTTGGCCAGCCCTGCGCGAAGGCGCCTCATGCGGTCCATCATGAGCGGAAAATCCACGGTCACATTGCCGCACTGAACGCCAAATTTTGACGCACTTCTCGCATGATGCGCTGCCCGCGCCGCCGCCAATAATGCTTTGCTTGGCACGCATCCGGCGTTGAGGCAATCACCTCCCAGCAATCCTTTTTCGATGAGCGCCACCCCCGCGCCCAGGCCCGCCGCGCCTACGGCCGCCACGAGCCCCGCCGGGCCCGCGCCGATCACCACGAGATCGTACTTATCCTGGGGCACGGGGTTCGCCCAAGCTTCCGGCGCCACTAGATGCAGCAGCTCCGCGTCGAAGTCATTCCCGGTAACCAGGCCTGGGTGGCTCACGCGTTCTCCACGGGAAGGGACTTCGCGAGGGCGCGTTTGGCCAAAACAGTGATGCGGATGGTGACCAGCAGGGTGGCGGCCACGCCGAGGTAGAGCACCCATGCAGGAATGGAGGGTTTCGCGCCGATGCCCGTAGCGGCTCCGGCGGCGCTACCCGCGCTCACGAACAGAAAAGTGACGGGCAACATCGCGATCCAGCTCGAAAGTACGTAAGGCCAAAGACCCACATTCGTCGCGCCCAGCGCGTAGTTCAACAGACTAAAAGGAAAGATGGGGGAGAGCCGCAGGAGCGCCACCATGCGCCAGCCTTCCCGGCCCACGGCCTCATCCAATGCCGCGAATTTTGGACTCGATTGGGTCTTGGCGTTCACCCAATCCCGCAAGAGCGTACGGCCCAGTAAAAAGGCCAGGGTCGCGCCCGCGATGCTGCTGGGCGACACCAGGAGCGTTCCCTTGAAGGGGCCATAGATGACCCCCGCCGCGAGGGTGAGCGGAAGGGCGGGAAGCCCCAAGACCGTGGCCAGCACGTAGAGCCCGAAAAAGGCCAGGACGCCGATCCATCCAGCCCCCGCCACCCAGTCGGCGAAGGCTTTGACCCACACTCCGATGGGCAGGAATCTGCCCGCAACCAGCAAGGCCAGAATGGCCGCCACCGCCAAAATAGGTTTCAGATTTTTCATCTCATTCCTTGCATGAAGACCGCCAACAGCATCGCGATGGCCGCGGCCATGGGAAGGGTGATGACCCAGGCCAGAAGAATATTGCGCAGGGTGTTCATCTTGATTTCACTTCGGCTTTGGCTCGTGCCCACCAAGGCCCCGGTCGCCACGTGGGTCGTGGACACCGGAAGGCCCCAGCGCGACGCGAGCAGCACCAAAAAGGCCGTGGCCAAATTCCCCGCGAAGGCGTCGCTCTCGCGGCCTTCCAGATCCGCGACACCATGACTCATGGTCCCCGCCACGCCCTTGGCGAGGAACCACCCCCCGAGGCCCATTACCCCCGCCACTATTAGAACGGGAAGCGGCTTGGAGATCAGGGCCAGGGGCAGCAGCAGGGCGGCTAATTTCGGCGTGTCGTTGAGGCCCCGAGCAAAGCTTACGGCCCCGGCGGAAAGCACATGGAGGACGCGATACACCTTGGCCCTAGTTGGCAAAATCACAAAGCCGCTCTGCACCGCGCATTCAGACAGGGTTCCGGTCTTAATCGTGAGACTTGTCCCCATGGCGATGCTTCCATCGGCTTCCACCGCCAGCTCGCCGCTGCCCAAGCAAACGCAACTCGGTTCGATGGCCGCGGGAGCCAAAATCCGGGCGCGAAAAAGCTGAACGAAGCCCCAGGAAACCGCCACCGCCACCACGGGGCTCAACAGCAAGGGCCCCGCAAATTTAATCGCGGCGGTCTTCCAGGCGATCTCGCCGTGACCCAAATAAACACCCGCTCCCACCAGAGCGCCCAACAGCGCGTGGGTGGTGGAGACCGGCAATTTCAGACGAGTCGCCAAGGCCACGGTGCCCGCCGCCGCAAGGCCTGTGACGGGCAAGAAGGCGCCCTGCTTCATCACGGCTGCGCTCACGATGCCCTGGCCGCTGAAGGCCTTCAACAGCGCCGCGCCCCATATCAGCGCGCAAAGGGATCCCGCCAAGGTCGTCCAGAATCCCCACCCCAGACCCTGCCGAGGCGTGCAGATACCTGAGCCGATGAGCGTCGCCACGGGCTTGCCGTTATCGTTGGCCCCGTTCACCAGGGCCACGCCGAACCCCGCGATGATCGTCAGGAAAAGCAGCAATCAAACCTCCGCGCAAATGAGCCTCAGCAGCATCCCGGGTCGCAGGACTTTTCTCCACTGCCCCGCATTCCGCCCAGGTCCCGCCGCAGGCCATCGGAGGCGCAGGCAAAGGGTTGAGGCCCGGCGATGGGCTCGGCTGGCGACAGCACCTCGACACTGGTGAGATAGGGCTCGCGGCCGTAAATCTGGAAGGTTTTCTCGCACACGGCCGTGGGCATTCCGCGCTCCAGCACGTGGCCGTCGTCGTCCTCCACTCGCTTCCAGGGACCCCGATAGATCACCGCCTGGCCGTGATCCCAGCAAGGGCCCTCCTTGCCTTTATAGGCAATGACCGTGACGCTTCGAAACTCGATGCCCTCGACCACTTGCCACGGCTCACAATCCCGTTTTGCCAAAGTGATGCCGTAGAATCCGGCCGCCTCAAAAGCGCGGAGAAAGGCTTCTTCTTGAAAAGCACCGCTGATGCAGCCACTCCAGAGTTCGGGATCACGGCGAAGGTTTTCGGGGACTTCACGATCGCTGACAATATCGCTGA
>JANXXC010000078.1 GCA_025350765.1 Holophagaceae bacterium
TGATTGACGTGGGTCAATAGGGTCATCCCAGACTCCTCCGCCATGCGCTGTCGATGGATGTACATCTCCTTGAATTTCCAGGTGGTGTCCACATGAAGCAGGGGAAAAGGGGGCGTGGCGGGATAGAAAGCTTTAAGGGCCAAATGCAGCATCACCGATGAGTCTTTGCCTATCGAATACAACATGACCGGACGCTTGGCCCCGGCCACCGCCTCGCGGAGGATTTCGATGCTTTCGGATTCAAGCTGGTTGCAGGTCATGAAAGGGCCTGGGGAGATTGAGACTGATCGAGGCGGCATAAATAGCTTTCACCAAGTTACCGTATTCCCGGCGACACAATTAGACTTGAAGGGCTTCCCCCCGCATTCCATCGCCGCTGATCGCTTGGAGAATGAATTGAGCACGCCCGGCACCTTCTTCGTCGTCGGGTGCCCGCGATCCGGCACCACCCTGCTGAGCGTGCTGCTGGATCGGCACTCCAGGCTCTGCGTCACTCCGGAGACCGCTTTCTTTGATGAGATCGCCCCCTTGTTGGCAAGCCTGCAAGAGAGCGCGGTGCGCCAGGCGATCAGCCGATGGCGGCGGCTCCCTGAGTTAAAGCTCGGACCGGATGCGGTCCTCCAGCGATTGGGGCGTCAGCCCTTGGTTCCAGGCGAGGTGCTGGCCGCCATCCTGGACCTTTACGCGGAGGCGCAGGGCAAGGCTCGCTGCGGCGAAAAGACTCCTCAGCATCTGTTCCATGTGCCGACGATCCTTCTGCAGTTCCCGCAGGCGAAGGTTGTTTGCATGATGCGGGATGGGCGCGAAAATGCGCTCTCATTAAGCGCCATGCCCTGGTTTTCCGGGAGAACCATCGAGGCTGCGGCGCACTACTGGAAAACGGCCGCACGCTTAGCGGAACGCTTCACCCGCCAGTTCCCGGCACAGTTCCAGATCCTTCGCTACGAGGATCTGGTGGCCCGGCCCGAGGAGGTGCTCTCCACCGCCACGGAATTTCTCGGCGAGATTTTCGAGCCCCGCCAGTTCGAGGCGGCTATTTCAAGCGATGTGGTGCTGCCGCGCTCCATGGAGTGGAAGGGGAAAGCCCTCCAGCCCATCGACCATGATCACGTCCTCAAGCGGAGCCGCGCGGCTTCGGTGGCGGAGATCGCCTATCTCAACCACTTCCTGCGCGATGAGCTCCGCCATTTCGCCTACGCGGTGATATAGCGATCGGGATCCTCATTCGCCATCCTCGAATTCGCAACCCAGGCGCCGGGCCAGCCCTTCGCCTCCCCATCCCATGACGACATCGTGGTTCCACCGGAAGGCGGGCATCAGGAGCTGAGCCAGGCGGGCCATCCAGGGCTTGGTGGTGCGGACGTTCCAGTCATAGCGGACCGAGGTCCATTCGCCATTTTGGGCCAGTGTCCATCGTCCCCGGCCTTCCAACTCCCCGAAGGCTTCGCCTTCTAATACAAAGGGCTCTGAGATGATCGTGGCCCTCATATTGAAGGCCAAACGATAGGGGAGGGAGCTTTTCCAGGTGAAGCGCCGCACCGCGCCGATGCCAGAGGCATCGCCCTGCTCCAGACATTCAACTTTCTCCACGCCCCGCCACCATTGGGGCCATTCTTCTGAATCGTGAAGGCGCGCCCAGACCTGCTCTATGGGAGCCTTGAATTTCCAAACCGTTAGGAAAGTGTAGTCGCTCATGCCTGTTGGGATGCCGAGTGAGCCGCAAGTGTGAGATCCGCGAACACGAATCCATCCCGCTCCACCACCTCGCCGCGTTGGACCGGAACGGTGTGCGTGAACATTGGTCCGCCCCAAACGAAGCTGTGGAATTCGCCATTTTCACCGCAGGGATCCACGGCATCTGGAAGATCGGCGAGCAAGGCTTGGTCGAAATCCCGCCCGGCGAAACGGCCCTCCAATTGCTTCGGGTCCACGCAGGTGAGAATGGCTTTGATGCCACCGCGGATCATGTCTTGGGCCAGCTCGTTGGTGGGCAGCTTCCAGAGCGGGAACAGAGGACTGATGCCGGTTCCCGCATGGCGGACCTCGCGGTAGGCGCGGATGTCTTCGAGGAAGAGATCCCCATAGGCGATGGCGGTGATGCCTTCGGATGTGCAGCGATCCATCACACCGGTCATGAGGTTTTCGTAGACACCATTGGGGCAGGGCCAGGGCAGGGGGATTTTCCACAGGGGCAGGCCGGCCGCCTCGGCCTGCCGGTCGAGCAGTTGCTCTCTAACGGCGTGCATGGCCACCCGTTGGTGCGTTGAATTCAACGTGGTGAGCAGGCCGCAGATCTCGTACTCGCCTTGCTCCCGCAGGGTTTTCAAGGCCCAGGCGGAGTCTTTGCCGGAGGACCAGGAGAGTAGAAGTTTGGGGCGGGCCATGCTCTAGGATAGAGCAAGCCTCGATGATGCAGCGCCATGCGGCCAGCTGATTTCAAGATCAAAAACTGGAGCCGCAGATTCCGAAGCTGGGTGCCGACCCACCCCAATGTTTTCTTTCATGGCGTTTTGGCGGTGGTCCTTATTTTTGAAGGCAAATCCGCGCGCATTTCAAAAGCCGCATCTGCGCGACCCTACATATGCGGGAGCCACATGCCCATGGTGGCGACAAAAATTCCGGCGCCCATCGCGAGGGTCAGCACGAAAAGCACGACGGCCATCGCGATGCGCCTTGCGGCTCCTGGTCGGTCCTGTGTGCGCAAATAAAGTTCTAGAACAGCGAGGGGCAACAAGTAGTCGGCGAAGGACAAGAAAGTAAGAAAGGGGCCTTGAAAGGTCTTGGGATCGAAACCGAAGGGGCCCTTAAAAATAAGAAAGGACAGCATCAAACCGACTCGGAAGAACCAGACCCCGCTCACCACAAGGAAGAGGCGAAGCGCCCACCTTCGATGCGTTTTGAAATCCCGGGCGAGCGCATAGCGCAGCGCCAAGGCCGCGAAGAGCATGATCAGGACGGCGTTAAGGCTGATCGCAACGTGTTGAGCTAGGTCGCCAACGGCGCCACGAAACCAAATCCGGTAAAGACCGGTAATGCTCATGGCGAAAGCGGTCAGCATGTATATGCGCCCATTCCAGCGATGAAAGGATGGCGCGCGGTTTCGGACTTGTGGAATGAGCTGAAGCGCCCCGCCGACGGTGATGATCACGGCCATGAATAGATGAATGGCGAGGGCGAAATTGCCCAGGGAATCGCCAGGCTTGTAACCGTTCGCGAGGACTTTATTCCACCCCGCGAAATCCCCATGAACAGCCGCGCGGCCATAGAAAGACGTGACATAAATCGCGAACACCAATTGGCCGAGGACGGCCACCAGCACCCAAAACCCGGCGGCTGTTTTCAAGGCGGTGTCCGCAAAGTTTTGCCGTGTCTGCCGCTTTTGCGATGGGTCAGCGGTGGTAAATGTCATCTAAATTCCTCCAGTCATCGGCATGGCGTATTTGTAGTGTCTACACAAGGCTCGGCCCTTCGGTTTAGCTGTGGATTGGCATCTCGGCCGATGCTCGCAAGCGTTATCCGTCATTCGGCGTTAAACTGGTGGTCTGGAGCTTGTCATGCCGAAGGTCATCAACATTGAGCCCACGCCGAACCCTGACGCGCTGAAGTTCATCGTGCAGCCGGCGATCCTTCGCAGCGGCACCCGTAGCTTCAAGGATTTCGCGTCCGCCGTGGGCGACCCGCTGGCCTCGGGTATCTTTGCGCTGGGCAAAGTGACGAGCGTGTTTTATATGGACCGCTTCGTAACGGTGAACAAGGAGACCAGCGCCGAATGGACCGATCTCATCGATCCGATCTGTGAAGTGGTGGAAGATCTCAAAGTGGAAGAAGCCTCCGTGGGTGGCCACATCGCCGCGGGTCCTGATGTCGGCGCCGATGATAAATTGCGGAAGATCAACGATCTTCTGGACAACCGCGTCCGCCCAGGGCTAGCGGGGGATGGCGGGGGCCTGGAAGTCATCTCCTTCGACGGTGAAACCCTGCAAATCAGCTACCACGGCGCCTGTGGCTCCTGCCCCAGCTCCACCAGCGGCACCCTGCGCTACATCGAGGGGATGTTGCAAGAGGAAGTGGATCCAAATTTACGGGTGATCAGCTACTAGGCTGAACGAAGCTACTCCGCTGAACCCGCACAGCTTCTGGAGTACCCCGAAGGGATACCCAGCGGAAGTGGGCCCGAACCTGCGGGTGATCAGCTACTGAGGCCTGGTCTGGGTCATGGGGCGCCTAGAGGCATCGCCCTGTGCGCCCATCAGCTTAGGTTTCCAGGTTTTTCTCCTAAGCTTCCCAGTGCCATTGGAAACCAATCGGGCTAAGTCGTCGCCAGAATATTGCTTCCTGATTTCCAAGAATCCTCCTCTCATTTTTCCCCAAATGAATTGAGCGTTTGAGATGAAGTCAGCAGAAAAACACTACGCGGAGGGAGGGTTCCTGTCTCCGCAAGCGAAGCGCGCGGGAGGCTGCGTGCAGCCGTCAGACGGGAGGGAGAAGCGGAGGCCCGCAAATTCGGGCGCCCCTGCGCGCAACGGACGAGCCCCTTTGCTTCCCTCTGATCTCCTCCACTGCCCTCCGCGTGGTGCATTTTAATGAGGTTGGCCACTCGGGTGAGTTTCATTGGTAATCAGGTACTGCTTTGATCTAGGAGGGAGAGAACGACCCAAGGGACCGGAATGGAATTCCTCAAAGGTGTAGTGTTATTCCGTAACGGCCTCTAAGCTCCAATTCAGCCGATGGTCCGTCAAATAGTTTGGAGGCACCCATGAAGCCGCAATCCGAGGCCGTGAAAGTGGGCCCCGAGTTGGGCGTTCCGGGTGAGGCTGAAAATCATTTGAACGCGCTTGCAACGATCCTGGAAAAGGCCTCGCTGGATGCCACTCAGCTCTTTGATCACTGCCTGAATCTTTTGGTGAAGCAGCTCAAAGTCGACCGGGCCATCATGGTGCGTCTCACGGAACTGGGGCTCGAGGCCTTCTGGTGGGCGGAGTCCGAAGCGCCGAAGCTGGGTGACACCCTCCATGCTCCGGATACCAGCTTCTGCCCTCGTGTGATGGAGCGCCCCAGCCGCACCCTGGTGATCCGGGACGCGGCGGCCGATCCATCGTGGCGGGATGATCCGGGCCATCGGGAATTGGGGATTCGCGCCTACATTGGCACGCCCTTGAGGGAAGGGGGCCGCCCCATCGGCGTGCTCTGTATCCAGCACAGCGAGCCCATGAACTTCTCCCGCAGCGCCATCGCCCTGGTGAATGCCGTGGCGAACCTGTTGAGCCGGACCCTGGAAGTGGAGGCTCTTAAACATGAGTTGCGGCTCACCCGGGACAGCCTGGATCTGACCTCGGCGGTGGTGGAGGATAGCGCGCTGAACAGCCCCACCTCCGGGCTCCCGAACCAGCGCTACCTGGAGGTATGGCTGCGGGCCAATCTGTTCATGGCCAAGCGCCGGGGCGAACCCATGGCCGTGGTGCTCTGGCATTGGCCGGATTCCCCCCGGCGGCGCAGGGTCCTGAAGGACATCTCCGAGGCTCTGCGGGGGGAGGACCTGCTGGTGGATATCGGGCGGGACCGGTTCCTGCTGCTTCTCCCCCATACCTCCCAAAGCGGGGCGCAGGTCCTGATCGGGCGCATCCGCGAGCGCATGGGCGAAATCGCGATGGGTGGCACCTTCTGGGAGACCGAGCTGGACGATACGCAACTCCGGATGGCCCTGCATCGCTGTGAAGCCGCATTGAAAGAGAGTCTCAAGAAACTTGACGAAGCTTTGACTTGGCGGTTTCTGAGGCCCGAGGATGTTGGAAATCCCGACGAGGCCTCCTGATCTATCTCGGCTTTTGAGGCCGGGCCTTAAACATGGGATGATGACCTCCTGCGGTCCCGAGTCATGGGCCAATGACGGAGGTTGATGTTGGATACGCCGACACTCATTCGGGTCGCGCTGGAAGCCCTGGGCGCTGGGGGCCAGGCGAAGCTTCCCACCTTGGAGTCGGACGACCTAAGGCGGATGTACTCGCTCATGCATATGGGCCGGGTGCTGGATGACAAGGCGCCCAATTACCTAAAGCAGGCCATCGGCTGGTCCTACCACGCTCCGTGCGCCGGTCATGACGGCATTCAACTGGCGCTGGGACTGAGTTTCCGCGCGGGCCAGGATTTTCTTTTCCCCTATTACCGCGATTTGCTGACCTGCCTCGCGGGCGGGCTTACGCCGCTTGAAATCATCCTCAACGGCATTTCCAAAGCCGCGGATGTGGCGGGCGGTGGGCGCCACATGAGCAATCATTTCGCCAAGCCCGACATCGGCATCCAAAACGTCTCCAGTCTCACGGGCAATCACACGCAACACGCGGTGGGATTGGCGCGGGCGGTGAAGCATTACAAGAGCGACGCCATCGTGTTCAGCAGTCAGGGCGAAAGCTCTCTGTCCGAAGGTTATTGCTATGAATCCATCAACGGCGCGGACCGCGAACAATTGCCCGTGATCTTCGTGGTGCAGGACAACGGCTACGGAATATCCGTGCCCAAGGCCGATCAGACCGCCAATGAATATGCCTGCGACAATTTCGTGGGATTCCAGAATCTCAAAATCATCCGGGCGGACGGCTTGGATGTGGAGGATTCACTCAAGGCGATGAAGGCAGCCGTGGACTATGTGCGCACCGGCAGTGGGCCCGCCATGGTTTACGCCACCTGTGTCCGCATTCATTCCCATTCCAATTCCGACAAGCACGAGTGGTATCGCGACGAGGCCGAGCTGGCCGCCGCCAAAGCCGCGGACCCACTGCCTCGCTTTCGCAAATTTTGTATCGAGAGCGGTCTGACCGAAGCTGAATTGCAAACCATCGAAAGCGCGAACATCGCCACCTACAACGAGGCCTCGGACACGGCCATCAAGAGCGCCGACCCCAAGCCCGAAAGCATCACTAATTTTGTGATTCCCGACCCCTGGGTTTCGAACCAATTCCCCGGCGGAATCCATGAGGAAAAGGGCGAGGCCATCAGCCTCATCCAGTCCTTGAACCAGACGCTGAAAGAAGAATTCCGCGCCAACCCCGACACCTTCATCTGGGGCCAGGACATGGCCAACAAGGAGAAGGGGGGCATCTTCAACGTGTCGAAGGGGATGCAGCAGGAATTTGGGGAAGCGCGCGTTTTCAATGCGCCCATCGCCGAGGACTACATCGTCGGCACGGCCAACGGATTTTCGCGCTTCAACGACAAGATCCGCGTGGTGGTGGAAGGCGCGGAATTCGCCGATTACATCTGGCCGGCGGCGGAACAGATCGTGGAATGCAGCCACGAATACTGGCGCACCAATGGCCAGTTCGCGCCCAACGTGACGGTGCGCTTGGCCTCGGGCGGCTACATCGGCGGCGGGCTGTACCATTCGCAGAATGTCGAAGGCTGGCTCACGACCTTGCCGGGCATCCGCGTGGTGGTGCCCGCCTTCGCGGACGACGCGGCGGGCCTGTTGCGCACGGCCATGCGCTCCCGGGGCATGACCCTCTACCTGGAACCGAAATTCCTCTACAACGCCAAGATGGCCCAGGCCGTGGTTCCCGAAGGTTTCGCGGTGCCCTTTGGCAAGGCCCGAATTCGGCGCGAAGGCACGGACCTCACGGTGCTGGCCTACGGCACGCCGGTCCACTTTGCCCTGGATGCCGCCAAGAAATTGGAAGCCGAAGGGAAAAACGTGGAGGTCATCGACCTTCGCAGCCTCTCGCCCCTGGATACCGACACGATATTTGCGAGCGTGAAGAAGACCCATCGCGTGCTCATCGTCCACGAGGACAAAGTCTTCGGCGGATTCGGCGGCGAATTGGCCGCCCAGGTCGCGAGCGATTGCTTCCCGTGGCTTGATGCCCCGGTGGAGCGCGTGGGCTCCACGTTCACGCCCGTCGGCTTCAACCGCATCCTCGAAAGAGCGACCCTGCCCAACACCGATCGGGTGTTAGCAGGGATGAAGAAGGTGCTTGGGTTTTAGGTAAACAACTCTGGCCGGCAAATAGCGCCGCCTTGGGGATCCTTCGCTCCCGTTAGAATTCCCTCAGGATCCGCATTCATGCCGCTCGACTCTGGACGCCTTCTCGATGGCCGCTATGAAGTGATTTGCCCCCTCGGCGCCGGGGGCATGGGCGAGGTCTACAAGGCCAGGGATCAGCGGCTGGGCCGCGAGGTGGCCATCAAGGTGTTGCCGGAACATCTGGCCCAGGCGCCCGACGCGCTGGCGCGCTTCGAGTGGGAGGCGCGCGTGCTGGCGGCCCTTTCTCATCCAAACATCCGCGCCATCCACGATCTCGCGAAGGAGGATCAACTCGGCTTCGCGGTGATGGAGTACCTCGAAGGCGTCACGCTCCGCCACCGCTTGACGCAGGGGGATCTCAGTTTGGACGAGTCCCTCGCGGTGGCCACGGATATCGCCGAAGGCTTGGCGGCGGCCCATGCGAAGGGCGTCATCCACCGGGACCTGAAACCGGAGAACATTTTCTTCACCACCGCCGGGCCCGTGAAGATTCTGGATTTCGGATTGGCGCGCATGGAAGAGCGATTGGCGGAAGAACGGCAGATGCCCGTGCGCCCCCTGGAAACCCAGCCGGGCCTGGTGATGGGCACCGCCAGCTACATGGCGCCGGAGCAAGTGCGTGGCGAAGTTCTGGATGCCCGCTGTGATGTGTTCGCCTTTGGTTGCCTGTTCCAGGAAATGCTCACCGGCGAGCGGGTATTCAAGGGCGACAGCATTGCGGAGATTGTGGCGGCGGTGCTGAAGGACGAGCCGCCTTCGCTCTCCCATTCCGGCAGCGGGATTCCGCCAGAAGTGGCGGCCCTGGTTGAGGGGTGTTTGGAGAAGGATCTTTGGCGGCGTTTGCAGGGCATGAAAGAAGTGGCCATGGCCCTGAAGGCCCTACGCTCGGGGCCCGTTAGTGGTCCTCATGCCGTCCAGATGTCGGCTTTCCGCTCCGGGGCCTATGCTTCAAATGATCTCACCCAGGCCATTCCAAGCCAGGGGCAAAAGGCGCGCGAAACCGTGCAGGCCAAGGGTTTTGGATACGGGCTGCGAAGGTCCTTGTCGAGGTTCTGGCCCTTCCGGTCCAAGGCCATCCGATCGCTTGCGGTGCTGCCCTTCGTCAACAGTTCGGGCGACCCCAGCGCCGAGTATTTGGGAGATGGCATCGCCGAGAGCCTCATTGAGCGGCTCTCTCATCTGCCGGATCTGCGCATCGCGTCCTGGAGCGCGGTCTCCCGCTTCAAGAAAGCGGATCTGGACCTGCCTTCTTTGGGGCGGGAGCTTCAGGTGCGCGCCCTGCTCACGGGCCGGGTGAACCATCGGGGCCGGGAGCTCACGGTGAGCGCGGAACTGGTGGACGCCCGCTCCAACAGCCATCTCTGGGGCGAGAAGTACCACCGGAATTTTTCGGACCTCCTGGGACTTCAGCAGGAGATCTCCACGCGCATCGCAGAAAAACTGCGCACCAAACTCAGCGGTGAAATCCAGGCCCAGCTTGCCAAGGCGCCCACGGAAGATCCAGAGGCTTTCCAGCTCTACCTCAAGGGCCGCCACGCTTGGCGGAAGCGAACCGCGGACGCACTGCAGAAGGCCGTGGAGCATTTTCAGGAAGCCATCGATCGCGATCCGCATTACGCCTTGGCCTACGCGGGATTGGCGGATGCCTACGCCCTGCTCTCGTTCCTGGTGGGCGTCATGGCGCCGCTGGATGCCCTGCCCCGGGCCAAGGCCGCGGCGGAGCGCGCCCTGGACCTGGATCCGGGGCTGGCGGACGCCTACGCCTCCATGGGCATGATCCTGGAATCCTTCGAATGGGATTGGATCGGCGCCGAGCGATGCCATCGTCGGGCGCTGCAATTGGCGCCCGAAAATTCGAATCTTCATCACCGGCTGGGGATGCACCTGCTGTATCGCTCTCGATTCGATGAGGCTCGCGACTGCTTTCGGAAAGCCCAGGCCCTGGATCCTTTGGCGCCCCTCTTCCATGTGGGCCTAGGCCTGCCGCATTACTTCCGCCGCGCTGGGGAGGAAGCCGTGGGCGAATTCCGCCGGGCCATCGTCCTAGCGCCGAGCTTTCTCATCGCCCATCTCATGCTGGGCCTTGCCCTGGTCCAGCAGGGCTCCTTCGAGGAGGCCATCGCCTCGTTCGAGGCGGCCAATGCCATCGCGGCCACGCCCGATGGACTAGCCATGCAGGGCTATGCCCAGGCCCGGGCGGGGCACTTGGAACAAGCGCGGGACCTGCTGCAGCGCCTGAAACAATTGAGTGCCACGCGCTATGTTTCAGCCTACGGCATGGCGGTACTGCACCTTGGGATGGGGGATCGGGAGCGAGCCCTCGCCCACCTGGAATTGGCCGTGCAGCAACGTTGTGAACTGCTGGTCTATGTGGGCATCGATCCCCGGTTGGATGAGCTGCGCGGAGATAGCCGATTTACCGCGATTGCAGCGCGGGTGCTGGGCTCCTGAGGGTCAAGATCGGATGGTCGGCCTTGTTTGGCTAAATCACACCCACCGTCGAAAAGCGGAACACGGAATACACGGAGAAAAGCCCAGAGGACACGGAAGGAGCCGCACGGTGGTACGCAGGGGTCGCCCGCGAAACGCGGGCACCGGCGCGCCGCGCCGGGGATGAGTGCGCGACCGCCGACTCGCCCCAAAAAGCGATCGTGGTCGCGCCCCCATCCAATGACCCCTGCTGGACGAGGCCATGGACCTGCGTTCCTGTGTTCTTCCGTGGGATTTCTGCGCCTTCTGTGTTCCGCTTTTGTGCTTAGGGAGACCGGCGCTCAGGAACTACGAATCCATCTGAAATGCCATCCACATCCACATGGACCTGCCCATCGAGCAAGGCGTCCACCTGGAAACGGTCTTCGAGGACGCGGAGCTGGGAGAGACGAAAGCCTTCCACCTTGCCGCTGAGACGCAGCCCAGGCGCCAGTTCGCGGTTCAGGCCCTGCTCCACTTGGTTCCGCACATCGGAAAGGCTTTGGTTAAGGAAAAAGTTCGCCTGGGTCGAAAGGGTTTTCCGCAGGCTGCCGCGGAACAGCCGCTCTCCCATGCGGGTGAACCAGCCCTGGCTCTCCAGGGTGTAATCCAAATCCCGCAGCACCAGCTGGCCGGTGGCTTCCTCGAAGACGGGCCTACCCACCAGAGTGACGCGGCCGTCCACCCGGCCCTTCATCTCCACTTCGAGGAAGGCCTGGCCCTCGCGGCCCCAGACGCGCGCCGAAAGGATTTCGAATCGGCCATGGTCGGTGTCGAAGGCCTTGCCTACGACGTTCCGTGTCAACTGTTCGCTGGCGGATTCGAAGGGCAGGTCTAGGGCCAAGCGCACGTGGAAGCCTGGCTCTATGGGTTCCGCCTGGTCGAGGGACGGCAGGGATCGCGCTTCCGTGGCGGGCCTCGGGCCGAAGACCACGGAGGGCCGCGCCTGAATTTCGGGCGTGAGCACCAGCGTGCGACCTTCGCTGCGCAGCGGGGCCATACGGATGCGCTCGGGATTGGCCATGAAGATCATGCCCGGACTTAGCTCGAAGGGCTGCTGAAGCTGATTCCAGAGCGCCGTGGCGCGATCCCGCAGAAGGGCCGAGGCCCGCACTTGGGTTTCCATCTCGGCGGTGGCCTTCACCAGTGCTTCTTTCATGCCGGCCTGCACATTCGAGGTGATGTCCACCTTCAGAAAGGTGATCTCGCAGCGGTTCACCAAGGCCGGTTCCTGGGGCTTTACCTTTAGGTCGAGGGCCCAGTCAGGGGTGAATCCAATCTCGGCTTCCGCACCCATCCAGGCTTCGCGAAAGCCCTCAGGGCCCACCCCGCAGGAGCCCACGCCTTTAATCCAGTTGCCCGCCATGCGAAGCCCCACCTCCATCCAGTAGTGGATCTTGGTGCGCACCACGATGCGGTTGCCGCGGATGTGGCAGATCAGCGGGTCCCGGTAGAGATTGAAGCGGTAGAGCGTGTTGCCATCCACGGAATCGGGCAGGACGGTCCAGATGTTCCCGCCCGGGGGCGAGGAGGGGACCGTCCTCTCGGCATCCTTGAACACCGCGTCAAGATTCACGCGGACTTGAAGCGCGATGCGCGAAGGGCCGGGATCGGTGGGCGCAGCCATGGCGGGTGGGACGGATTCTTGAGCCCGCACGGCGAGGCTGGCGAAAATAAAAAAAAAGCTGAACCCGGAAGACGCGGAAATCGTACGGAAGGCAGAGGAAAAAAGGTGTTCTTTTCTTCCCTTTCTTCCGCGATTTTCTATGTCCTCCGTGTTCAGCCCTTCTTTGGGATGCGCAAACAAGTTCAAGCCGTGGCGAGGGATTGCTTGTAGGCCGCCGCGATAGCCCCGGCGATCTCATCGGGCCCGTGCCCTAGGAAATCCGTGCGTTGCAGCAGGTGCAAAAGCTGGCCGTCTTTCAGGATCGCGGCCTGAGGCGAACTCGGGGCGGCGCCCTCGAAGTATTCCCGGGCGGCCTGGGTGGCCTCCTTTTCCATGCCTGCGAACACCGTGACCAGGTGATCGAATTTGAGGCCCTTGTCCTTCAGCGCCAGGGTCACGCCGGGGCGAGCCCCCGCGGCCGCGCAGCCACAAACGCTATTGACGATGAGGAGGGTGGTGCCAGCGCGCTGCAAGGCCTGCTCGACCTGCTCGGGATTCATGAGGTGTTCAAAACCGATCTGGGTGAGCTCGTCGCGCATCGGGGCGACCATGTGTTCGGGATAGTTGGACATCGGGGGTACTCCTGAAACCATTCTAAGGCTTTAGCGGGGGGAGGGCACGGCCCTGAATCGCTGACAGGGCTTCAAGAGCCCGCCATACTGGTTTTTTGGGGGTAGGCGTGAAGATCCTTTGCATGGGCGGCTCTCTGCGGGCTGACTCACTGAACCGCAGGCTGCTGCGCCACCTGTCGAGGCTGCTGGAAGGGCGGGGCCATGGTGTCATCCAGGTGGAAGGCGATGCCCTGCGCATTCCGCTCTACGACGCGGATCTGCCTGTGCCGGATCAGGCCAAATCATTGCTGGATTCCCTGGCATGGGCCCAAGGGCTGGTTCTAGTCTCCCCGGAATACAACGCGGGCATCCCACCGCACCTCAAAAATGCCGTGGACTGGGTCTCCACCCTGAAGCCAAGCCCCTGGCCGAATCTGCCGGTGCTGCTCTGCTCTGCGAGTCCAGGCGCCTTCGGTGGCAGCCGCGCCATGATTTCTTGGCGGGCCAGCCTGGCGAATCTCGGAGCCATCCCGCTCCCCGTTTCCGTGTCCATTCCCCATGCGGACAAGAACCTGGGAGAGGATGGCACTCCTTCGGATCCCCGCAGCCAAGCCTCCCTTCAAAGCGCGCTGGATGCCTTCCTGGATCTGGCCATGAAACTCGGCACCCACAGCCATTCCTATTCGGAGTAAGCCATGAAGGACTTCTTCAAGAATTTGTTCGCCTCGCTGTTGGCCCTGGTGCTTTTCTGCGGGTTCATTTTCATCTTTTTCATCGCCATCGCGGCGGCCGGCGGATCGAAGACCTTGGTGGCCCCGAAGTCGGTGCTGGTCTTCGACCTGAGTACCAACATCCCCGATTCCTTGCCTGAGGCGGGGCCCGGGGAGGCGCTGCAGCAGGCGCTGAACGGCCGCGAAAGCGCCACTCCGCTTTACGCGCTCATCAAGGCACTGGATCGCGCCGCCAAGGACAACCGCATCTCCGCGCTCTACCTCACCGGCAATCCGCAATCCTCGGGCTACGGTTCGGGACCCGCGGCCCTGAAGGAATTGAAGGAGGCCATCGCCCGGTTCAAGATCAGCGGGAAGCCCGTGGTGGCCTACAACCTGGGCTGGAGCAAGAAGGCCTACTACCTATGCGCAGGCACGGGCAAGGTCCAGATCAATCCTTTCGGAGAAGTGGAAATGACGGGGCTCGCGTCGGAGCCGATGTTCTTCGGCGGGGCTTTCCAGAAGTACGGTATCGAAGTGCAAGTCACCCGCGTGGGCAAGTACAAGAGCGCCGTCGAGCCTTTCATCCTGGACAAAATGAGCGACGCCAATCGGGAACAGATCGCCAAGCTGCTGGGCGACATCTGGGAGGATTGGAAAGGCAGCGTGGCCAAGGACCGGCACAAGACCGCCGAAGACATCCAGAAAATATCGGATGAACAGGGCCTCTTGCTGGCCGCTGACGCCAAGGCCGCGGGCCTGGTGGATCAGATCGCGACCGAAGACGAGGTGCTGGACCAATTGAAATCCCTGGCGGGCAAGACCGCCAAGGACAAAGATTTTCCTCAAATCACCATGGATGAATACGCGGGCTTGCCCGCTGAGATTCAGAAGGGCAAGAACCGTATCGCGCTCATTTATGCCGAAGGGGAAATCGTGGATGGCGAGGGCACGGGCGGCCAGATCGGCGGCGATAAAATGGCCCGCGAACTTCGCAAGCTGCGTCTCGATAAAAACGTGAAGGCGGTCGTGATGCGCGTCAACAGTCCCGGTGGCAGCGCCTCCGCCAGCGATCTGATTCAGCGGGAAGTGATCCTCACCAAGAAAGAAAAGCCCATGATTATTTCCATGGGCTACCTCGCGGCCTCCGGCGGCTACTGGATCAGCACCTACGGCGACCGCATCTTCGCCGAGCCCAACACCATCACCGGTTCCATCGGCGTCTTTGGACTGTTACCCAACGTGAAGAAGCTGGCCAACGAGCACGGCATCACTTGGGACGAGGTCTCCACCAGCAAGATGGCCAATCCCATGACCCTCGCCCGACCGAAATCCGAATTCGAGCTTTCGCGCATCCAGGGCGTGGTGGACCACATCTACGACCAATTTCTGTTCAAGGTTTCCGAAAGCCGCCACCTCACCAAGGAGGGCGTGAACGAGATCGCCCAAGGGCGCGTGTGGAGCGGCTCTGAGGCCCTCAAGCTCAAACTGGTGGATGAACTTGGCGGACTCGAAGACGCCATCCGCTACGCCGCCAAAAAGGCCAACATCGAAAACGACTACCGCGTGGATGGCCCTGGCGTCTCCAAGAAACCCATCGAGAAATTGATGGAATCCCTGAGTGGCGAGAAACAGCACAAGCTCGCCAAAGGCCCAGCCGAGCAGATCATGGCCGAGTTCCAGCGCCAATTGAAAATGCTCACGTCGCTGAACGATCCCCAGGGCGTCTACGCCCGGATGCCCATGGAGATCAGCATCCGCTGATGAAAAGCGGCTATGGGCGATGAGCCATGAGCTAAGAGCTATACGAGCGAAAAACTCGTAGCTCTTGGCTCATAGCTGTTAGCTCATAGCTCCAACAGCCCCTCCGGACCATCCAGGTCCAGCCTTCGTTGAGATAGATCCACTCCCCACCAGGCCTTGATGTAGGGGATCTCTCGCAGGCCCGCGCGGCCCTTTCGGAGGTCGCGCATGATCACCATGTCGTAGCCCATGGGCGTGGGGTCCAAGCGCACCACTTCGCCCACCTTGAGTCCGCCCACATGAACGGCGCAGCCGATCCATTCATGTCGAAAGCTCTCGCCTTCTCCCCGAGTGGCTTGGGCCTCGGGCATCCACAGCGCCCAACCCTTCAAGGCTTCGGCCGCCGTGCGATCTGGAACGCCGTCAAGGGCGACGCAGGGGCGGTCCTGGTGCCATCGGAACAGCCGCACTTGGATCTCCCGCGCGGGTGGCACGGCGGCATCTTCCCCTTCCAGATCCACCGAGGGTGGCGCCAGCACTAGGCCTTGAAGCTTCGGCAGCCGCTCCGGTTCATCCATCAGGGCATGGAAGAGGAATTCCCCCTTCAGGCCCTGCACCCGCGCCAGATGGCCCAGCAGCAGCATCAGGCCTCCGGGGCAGGCTCGGGATGGACGGGAGGTTCGGACCTTTCACGGCGGCGGGGCCGATCGGCTTCGTCCTCATCGAAGAGTTCCAAATTGAGGATGAGCCCGTGTTTCTCAGCGGCGGCCTGCACCAGGGTGCGCAGGCTCGAAATCATGCGGCCGCTCTTGCCGATGATGCGGCCCCGGTCTATCGGCTCCGCGAAGATCACCACATCCCGTTTCCGGCCCGCTTCCTTGACGTCGATGCGCAGGGCTTCGGGGTGGTCCAGCATGGGCGAAAGCACGTCCTTGAGAAAAGCTTCGAGGTTCATGGCCGCTCCTGAACAAAAAGCCGGGCCCAGTGGAACTCGGGGCCCGGCTCTTAGAATTCGTTAATTCGTTTGTCGGGAGATTAAAGGATCGCGTGCTTCTTGAAGAGTTCCACCACGGTCTTGGAGGGGCTGGCGCCCTTGGCGATCCAGGCCTTGGCCTTTTCGGCATCGATGCGCACGGTCTCGCCCGCGGTCGCGATGGGATTCACGAAGCCCAGCACCTCAATGGCCTGACCCGTGGGGATGCGGTCGTTTTCGCTGACGACGATGTGGTAGAAAGGGCGCTTCTTGGCGCCATTACGAGCAAGACGAATGGAAAGCATGGGCACTCCTGAGCGGATCAGTGTATCCCAGGATCCGTGATTTCCCAAGGGAAAATATGGGCGTTGAGGGGTGCCTGAATTTCGTTCAGGTCACGACTCCACGTTGGTGGAAACGCGTCGCGCGCCACTCGCCGCTTTGCAGCACCTTGACCAGGTGTTCCACCGCGTCCCACACGTCCACATAGCGGGTGTAGAGCGGCGTGAAGCCGAAGCGCAGGATGTCCGGGGCGCGGAAATCGCCAATGACGCCTCGCGCAATCAAGGCCTGCATCATTGGGTATCCGGCGGTGGGGTGGGAAAAGCTCACCTGGCTGCCGCGCAGGGCGGCATCTCGTGGCGACGCTAGGGTCACGCCGTGGCCCGCGCAGCGTTCCTCCACCAGATGGATGAAACGCTCCGTCAGGGCGATGGACTTGGCGCGAAGGGCCGCCATGCCGCCATGGGCTTCCGCGGCGAGCAGCGTATCCACGCCGCACTCGAGGGCCGCCAAGGAGAGCACTGGTGGCGTGCCGCAAAGAAAGCGCGTGATGCCAGGACCCGGCCGATAGTCCGGCACGAACTCGAAAGGCGCGGCATGGCCCAGCCAGCCGGAGAGCGGCTGCCAAAAACGATCCGCGAGGCGGGGATGGACCCAGATGAAAGCCGGCGCCCCCGGCCCACCATTGAGGTACTTATAGCCGCACCCCACCGCGAAATCGGCATCGCTTTCTTTCAGGTTCACCGGCAAGGCGCCCGCGCTGTGGGCCAGGTCCCAGACCGTGAGCGCCCCGGCCTGATGGGCGGCCCGGGTGAGGCCTGCCATATCGTGCAGACGCCCAGTCCGGTAGTTCACTTGGGTGAGCATCAGCACCGCTAATTCGTCATCGAGGCAAGCGGTGATCTCATCGGCCTCTACCAGCTTCAGCACCAGTCCTTGCTCCCGCGCCAAGCTTTCGGCGATGTAGAGATCCGTGGGGAAGTTGCTGCGCTCGGAGAGGATGACGGAGCGATGGGGGGAGTCGGCCTTGACCATGCGCAGGGCTGCGCTGAGGGCTTTGAACAGGTTCACCGAGGTGGAATCCGCCACCACCAGTTCGTTCGCTCCCGCGCCCACCAGCCGCGCAATTTTGTCGCCCACTCGGCGAGGGAGTTCCATCCACCCGGCGTTGTTCCAGCTCTTGATGAGATCCAAACCCCATTCCGCGTGGACGACCTCTTGAACCCGCGCGGCGGTGGCCCGGGGAAGGGCCCCTAAGGAGTTGCCATCCAGGTAGATCACGCCAGCGGGCAGATCGAATTGATCTCGCAGGGGCGCCAGCGGGTCCTGGGCATCGAGGTTCAGACAGTCTTGGCGGGTGGTCATCAGGAGTTCCGGAGAGCGATATTCAATCGACATGGAGGCTCTAGAAAGGCATTCCCATGCCGCCGCCCTTCATGCCACCGGCCATGCGCTGCATGCGCTGCATGCGGTTCATGAATTTAGGATCGTTCATCTGGGTCATCATCTTTTTCATCTCAAGGTACTGCTTCAGAAGCTGGTTCACTTCCTGCACCGACCTTCCCGAACCCCCGGCCACGCGGCGTTTGCGCTTGGCGTCCAGCAAGTTGTGATTGTTGCGCTCCTTGGGTGTCATGGAATCGAGAATGGCTTGAAGGTGTTTCATCCGTTTGTCCGTGGCGAGATTCGCCATCTGATCTTTCTGTTCTTTCGTCACGCCCGGCAAGGGCAGCATGCCCATGATCTTGGTCATGCTTCCCAGCTTTGATACCTGCTGGAATTGCTGGCGCATATCCTCAAGCGTGAACTGATTTTTGGCCATGCGGCTCGCCATGCGCTCCGCTTCTTTTTCATCGATCTTGTCCTTGGCGTGCTCAATCAAACTCAGCACGTCGCCCATGCCGAGAATGCGCTGGGCCATACGGTCGGGATGAAACCGCTCGAAATCGTCGAGCTTCTCGCCGCTCCCCGTGAACTTGATGGGCTGGCCTGTGGCCTGCTTGATGCTGAAGGCCGCGCCGCCGCGAGTGTCGCCGTCGGTCTTGGTAAGGATGACGCCGGTGATGGCGAGCTGTTCGTGGAACGAGCCCGCCGAGCGCACCGCATCCTGGCCCGTCATGGCGTCGGCCACGAATAAGATTTCTGAAGGCGAGCAGGCCTCCTTAATGCGCGATAGCTCGCCCATGAGTTGCTCATCAATATGCAGGCGGCCCGCGGTGTCCAGGATCACCACGTCCCAGCCCTTGGCCTTGGCTTCCTTCACGGCCGCCGTGCAGATCTCGACGGGATCCATGCTGTCGTGATGAAAGCTCGGAATGCCCGCGTCCTTGGCGACCACGTGCAGCTGCTGGATGGCGGCGGGGCGGTAGACGTCTGCGGGCACCAGCAGCGGTGAGCTGCCGTTCTTCTTTAGGAATTTCGCCAGCTTGCCGCAGGTGGTCGTCTTGCCCGCGCCCTGAAGCCCCACCATCATCACCACCGTGGGGGGCTGGGAAGCGAAGCGCAGGGGCTTCTCGTCGGCCTGACCGCCCATGATCTCCACCAGTTCCTTGTGGACGATGTCGATGAAAGCCTGGCCTGGATTTAAGCCCTGGAGGACCTCCACACCCAGTGCTTTTTCTTTGACCCGGGCGAGGAAAGTCCGCGCCACCGCCACGTGCACATCGGCTTCCAGCAGGGCCATGCGCACTTCGCGCAAGGCTTCATCAATGTTTGTTTCCGTGAGCTTCGACTGACCCCGGAGGGTCTTCATGGCCTTGGATAATTTTTCAGTAAGAGAATCAAACATGGCGAACCTTGGGGGCCGAATGGGCCGAATCTTTCATTCTAAGCCGTTGTAACAAAATATCCTTTTCATTCGCTCGCGTTGGCCGGCACTTGTGCCCATTGGGGTATAAGGGGCCCTAACGGAATCTCTAAACGGTGAAGGGTAATTCCGTAACGGCCCCTAATGGCCAGCGCTCAAAAAGCCGAACGTGAAGCGCGGTCTGCGGCCGTGATGAAATGGGATCTGGAGTTTCCATGGCCAACCGCTTAGCCCAAAGCTTGAGTCCCTACCTTTTGCAGCACGCTCACAACCCCGTGAATTGGCAGCCTTGGGACGAGGAAGCCCTGGCCCGATCCAAAGGCGAGGATAAGCCGATCTTTCTTTCCATCGGCTACAGCGCCTGCCATTGGTGCCACGTGATGGAGCACGAGAGTTTTGAAAATGAAGCCGTCGCAAAAATCCTGAATGAACACTTCATCCCCATCAAAGTGGACCGCGAGGAACGACCCGATCTCGATGATCTCTACATGGACGCGGTGCAAACCCTGACGGGCCACGGCGGTTGGCCCATGAGCGTATGGCTTACGCCGGATCTGCGGCCCTTTTACGGCGGCACCTACTTTCCGCCAGAGCCTCGACGAGGCATGCCCGGCTTCATTCCGTTGCTCCATCGCATCGCGGGTCTGTGGAAGGAACGCCGCGCGGATGTGGTGGAGCAGGCGGCGGAATTGACCGTGGAACTGGAGCGCCAAGCTCAGGTTTCCGCGGGTTCGGAGTTGCCCGATGAAACGGTGTTTGAGGGGGCGATGAATCAACTGCGCGGCGGTTTTGACGCCCGTTGGGGAGGTTTCAGCGGCGCGCCTAAATTTCCGCAGCAGATGGCCATCGAATTGATCCTGCGACGGGGCTCCGACACCGATCAACGCATGGCGCTGCGAACTTTGGATGCCATGTGGGAAGGCGGAATGTACGACCACCTGGGTGGCGGTTTTGCGCGCTACAGCGTGGACGCCCAGTGGCTGGTGCCCCACTTCGAAAAAATGCTTTACGACAACGCCCAGCTCATCACCTGCTACCTGGCCGCATTCCAGAAAACCTCTGATGAAAAATACGCGACGATTGCCCGGGAAAGCTTGGACTATTTGTTGCGCGACATGATGGACGAAAGCGGGGGCGTCCATTCTTCCGAAGACGCCGACAGCGAGGGTGAGGAGGGCAAATTCTACGTTTTCACGCCCGAAGACGTGCGCGGCGTTTTGGGTGAAGCCACGCCGCTTTTCTGCGAAGCCTACGGTGTCACGGCCGAGGGCAATTTTGAGCATGGAACATCGGTGCTTCACGCTTACGACCGGGCCTCGGATTTTCCGAAAAACCAGGAACCGGAACTCAAACACCTCCGCGAAACCTTGAGAAAAGTCCGCGACCATCGCATCCGCCCTGGCAAGGATGATAAGGTTCTGGCGGCTTGGAATGGCCTGGCTTTGTCGGCTTTCGCCCGGGGGTTTCAGGTTCTCGGCGATCAGCGCTATTTGAACGCCGCGACTCAATGCGCGGAATTTATCCGCCGGGAATTGTGGCAAAAAGGATCACTGCTGCGGGTTTATCGTCTAGGCCGGGCTCATACGCCAGGATTTTTAGAGGACTATGCCGCGGCGGCCAATGGATTGGTGGATGTCTATGAGGCAGGTTTCGACGCGCGTTGGCTGAGGCTTGCGGAGATCCTGGCTGAAGGGATGCGCGCGAAATTCGAAGACCCCAAAGAAGGCGGTTTTTTCAGTACCGAAGAAGGTCAAAGCGATCTGCTTTTTCGCCAGAAACCGGGTTTCGACAATGCGGTTCCCAGTGGCAATACCTTGGCGGCTCTCGCCTTGCTGCGCCTCTCACAGCACCTGGATCGGCAGGATTTTAGAATTTCGGCTGAACGCACGCTGGCTTGTTTCGCCCCCTGGATGAAGAAGGCGCCACGCGCTTTTCTCGGCATGATCAGTGCTTTGGATTTGGCCCTTCGGCCTCCGGTGGAAATCGTGATCGCAGGCGATCTCAAGGAAGCGCAGGGCTTGCTTGCGGAAGTACATCGGGCCTTTATTCCTCATCGCGTGTTGACTTGGGTTGGCGCAGATCCGGCCCTTCCTTTGCATGTGGGGAAAGGCGCAGCCCAAGGGGGGACCCAGGCTTTCGTTTGTCAAAAAAATTCATGTGCGGCGCCTGTTGGAGATCCAGCGGAGTTGCGACATTTGCTGCTCCAAACTTCCCCCTAATTTTCTCCTTGAGTTCATCCGCCGCTGACGCGATGTTATGCCTTGAGACCGCAGAAAAGCGCGCTCTTACACAAAGGGGGCGACCATACCCTGCCTGCCCCTCCAGCACGTGGATGTTCTAGGCATCCATGAGGCTGCGACAAAAAACAAGGGCACCCTTCGGTGCCCTTCTCTTTGTGTCTGGGTTTGCCTGCCAAGCCTGGAAAGTATGTCTCGAATCAAAAAATAGGGATAGGTCTTGATCAAGGTTGATCTTCGAGATTCCGCTTCAGGGCCCGCAACACGAGTCGCACCTGGAGGATCACGGGCCGCGCGGCGAGGAAGCAGAGAAAACCCGCCAACGGCACCGTCACCTTGAAACCGATGTGGCGGAATCCGAGGGCACCCGCGACACCTCCGATAAAGAAGGAGACGAGGATGAGCAGGTAAAGCCGCAGCTTGGAGCGGTTGGCTTCGATGCGCTCTTTATGGGGATCCTTGTCCACGTTGATGTAGGCCAACTTGCTCAACTCGATGCCAATGTCCGTTACGGTCCCGGTGAGATGGGTGGTTCGAACCGCCGCGCCGCTGATATTGGTGGTGATGGAATTGTGCATGCCCATGATGAAGCAGAGCAGGGCCACGGTCTCCGGTAGATGGAAGCGGATGCGGTCCTGCATGCGCCCGCCCATGAAGCCAAACACCAGCAATAGAACCGCTTCCACCAATAGGCTGATGGCATAGCGGCTAGGGAGGTCGCGGCGCTTTCCGAAGCTCAAGAGTGTGGTGGACACGAAGGCCCCGCCCACGAAGAAAAGCAGCATGGCCAGGGCCGTGAGGGTGGTGACGAGATCGCCTGCGGCCGTCGTGTCGGACATGGCGGACACCACGCCGGTCATATGAGAGGTGTAATGGGACACCGCCAGAAATCCGCCTGCATTGACCGCGCCGGCGATGAAGGCCATGCACCAGGCAAGCTGGCGGTTCATCTCCGCCGTGCGCAGCGCCCCTTCCTTAGTGAAGATCCCCGACTGCAAAGGCAGCGATGCCACGGCGCGTTCCAACACCGTCTGCAAGTCCGCTACGTCCGGCCGCCGCCTCAATATCCATCGGCCGTAGCGCTTGGCGATGAGAAACAGGTAGCGGGGGATGCGCCGCACCTCAGCTCCGCCGCGTTGCAAGCAGGTGCCCGATGTCCTGCCTCTGGGATCGCAGTGCCAAAGGCGCAAGGGAGCAGGAGCGCAGCGGGAGCGGTGCGATAGGCAGGAGGGCCATCGGGGATTTCATGGCATCCGCCGCGTTGCAAGCAGGTGCCCGATGGCCACGGCGGCCGCGTCGGCGGCGTCCGCAGCCAGGGGCTCTTTCAGATTCAGGATGGTCATCACCATTTTCCCCACCTGATTTTTGTCAGCCCAACCGTAGCCGCTGACGGCCTTTTTCACCTGCATGGGGTTGTAATCCCCCACGGGCAATTGATAGAGCGCCGCAGTCAGCAGGATGCCGCCGCGGATCTGCCCCAGCTTGATGGCCGTGGCGCTGTTCTTCTCCACGAAGGGCGATTCAACGGCCATGAAATTCGGATGATGGGCCGCGATGACTTCCGTTAGTTTTTGATGGATGCCCAATATCCGCTGATCGAATTCCAGACCTCTGGCTGAGCGGATGACGCCCGCTTCGATCAACTCCATCCGCGATCCCAGCCGTGAGACCACCGCCCACCCGCAGGCCAAGGAGCCGGGGTCCACGCCAAGGCAGATGGAGGGAGTGGCAGGAGTGACCGGCATCTGTGGACGCTATCGTTTTTTCTTGCTGCTCATCGACCCACGAACGGAGCCCTTGGGTACCTTGCTTGGGGGTGCGGTACGGGCCTTCCCATCCCGTGCAGGGGGCCTGCCGGTGCGAGGTGGGCCCTCTTGCGAACGGCCTTCCTGTGAACGAGTAGGGCGATCCTTTGAGATTGGCCGCGCGTCGTTTCGGGTGCGTGGCGCGGGCCTGGGGCCGCGTTTTTCGGGGACGAAATCCGTCTCACGCAACGTCGCGGGTGCCGCGAGGGTGGGAACAAAGGAATAGGCTTTGCCCTTGGCGTCCTTGGCGGAGGCTTCGGCCACCCAGGCGCTGACGCGGCGAAGGTCTTCGTCCACCCCGGTGATTTCAACTTTCACGGGATCGCCGATGGAAAGCACCACCTGGCCCTTCATGCCCGTGGCCTTGGTGCGATGTTCGTCGAGAAAAAAATTCCCGCCCAGCGCGCCGAGGGGCACACCCACTTCCACGAAAGGTGAGTCCAATCGGACGAAGGCCACTTTTGGCGAGAAGCCCTGGATACGGCCTTCGAAGCGGCGGCCGATTTTTGGTTTCATCAGGAGGCAGGTTTTCCAGCGATCGTTCTCGCGCTCGGCTTCGGTGGATTTCTGTTCGGCGTCGCTGGCTTGTTTGGCGATGAGCGCCATTTGAGCGTGAAGGCTCTCGGGTAGGGCTTCGCCGCGCAAGATCTTCCTCAAATACCGGTGGACGATGAGATCGGGATAGCGGCGGATGGGGGACGTGAAATGGAGATAATCCTGAAGCGCCAGGCCGGAGTGCCCGATGTTGTCGGCGCTGTATTCAGCGCGCTTGAGGGACCGCAACAGCATGGTGTTGAGCATGACTTCTAGCGGCCCGCCGCGGATCTTGTTCAGCAGCGTGTTGAGAACTTCGGGCGTAGGCGCTTCATTCACGCGGAGCAGGCCAAAAGATCGCGCGACCTCGGCAAAGGTTTCGAGTTTGAGCGGGTCGGGTTCGTCGTGGATGCGGTAAATCGTCGGAATTTCCTTGCGCGTGAAGAATCGCGCCACGGCTTCATTCGCCAGGAGCATGAACTCCTCGACCATGGTGTGGGCCTCATGGTGACCGTATTTCCGGGCGTCCACCGGGCGGCTTTCTTCGTCAAAGATGAATTCTGTTTCTTCGCTCTCGAAAGCCAGGGCCCCTCGGTTCAATCGCTGGGTGGTGAGCTGCCGCGATAACACTAGGCACTGATCCAACAGGGTGCAGACTTCATCGCCCAATTCGGCGCGTTTCCGGCCGGAAAGATCGAGGCTGGCTTCTTTCACTTCGTCGTAGGTGAGCCGTTTTTTCGAATGGATGACGCTTTCGCTGAAACGCGTTTCCACCATCTCGAGTTCAGGAGAAATCGTGACCCAGGCGGTCATGGTGAGCCGATCCACGCCTTCGCGTAGCGAGCAAAGATCGCCGCTCAAGCGATCAGGAATCATGGGAATCACTTCGTCGGGGAAGTAGACCGACGTGCCGCGGAGATTGGCCTCCTTGTCGAGAGGTCCACCCTCCTTTACGTAGTGGCTCACGTCGGCGATGTGGACGCCTAGGATCCAGCCGCCGCCTTCTGCGTCAGGCAGCACTTCCAGCGAAATGGCGTCGTCGAAATCCTTAGCAGTGGGCGGGTCCACGGTGACGATGACGAGCTCGCGTAAATCCTCGCGGCCTTTGGTCCATTCTTCGGGGATGGAGGTTGGGAAAGGCGCCAATTCGTTCATCACGGCGTCGGGGAATTCCGTGCGCAAATTGAATAGCGCAGCGGTGAGCTTGTTTTCAATTTTCAAATCCGTGGACTTGCCGAGCCGCGCCACCACCTTGCCTTGCAACTGACTGGCCTCGGGATCCGGGTCGAGAATGACGCTGACGAGATCACCGTCCTGCGCCAATTCCGTTTCGGGCACGGTGATGATTTGAGAAAGCCGCGGTTCGATGGGCACCGCGCGCCAGCCCCAGGCTTGGTGCTGCAAATGGGCGGGAATCGGATCCGGGCTGCGGGAGATTACTTTCAAGATGCGGGCCTTGGCCCTACCTTCGCCGGTCTCGCCGCTGATCTCCGCCATCACCTTGTCGCCGTGGATGGCGCTATGGGCCTCCCGCCAATCCACCAGCAAATCCATCTTCGCGGCTTTGGTTAGCCCTGCGGGCCTTAGGAATCCGCCGGTGCCCTCGGGGTGGCCCAGGTAAGTCGCTTCGAAGGTCTCGAAAGGCCGGAGGGTGGAATCGCTTTTGGATGAAGTTAACGCCCTGGAAGGGCCGGGGCGCCGATCCTTCGTGCGGGGGGCGGATCTGGGGATGAAGCGAGACTTTCCGTGATTGGCCATGCTTCAGGGTATCAGTCCGCCTCTGAGGCTATTTCTGCACCAGCATGTGCTTGGCCAAAAGGCCTTGGAATCGGCCCAGGGCGAGGGCCATGTGCAGCACACCGATCAGAAGGAAGAACCCAAGCACGGCGACGAGCGCGATCAATAAAATTGGATGCCGCGCTTCGTTGCCATCCCACAACATGACGCTGGGCATTCCCGCGAAGAGGGCCACAACAGGCGTAGCCATGAATCCGAGCGACAGCGACAGCCCCGTGATCACGGCCGTGAATGAGAGAATGCCCATGGGAAGCTGCAGAATCAGGTAAAGGAGACTGGTCCAGGTGTGGCGGTCCCCCAGCAGGTTCTTGAGCCTTTCCATCCACCCCTTGCCTTCAGGCAGGAGGCTGGGGCGCCTTGGCATCCTGACATCCAAAAGTGCTTCCACAAGGCGGCCCTCCGCCAAAGCGAGCATCCGCACAGAGCCGAGAAACGCAAGGGTGAAGGGAATGCCGATGATGAGAACGAAGAGGCCCAACGATAAGCTGATGCCCGTGACGGCCCAGGTGAAGAAGAAGATGCCCACGGGCAGGGCCATCACTAGGTAGAGCAGGGAGGTGAAAACCTTCGGAGTTTTCAGGACACCGAAAAAGCTAGGCCAAGGTTCAAGGGGCGCATCGGGCATTCCCTGCGGAGCTTGCTGCGTTGGCCGTAGAGCCGCCGCCACCAGGATCTCCCGCTCCCGGTATGCCTCCGCGACTTCTTCGGGCGCGCCGAAAGCGGGAATGATTTGGGCCAGGGCTTCGGCTTCGGAAATCTGGGGATTGACCTCCCGCAAGGCTGAAAGTTCGCTGCTGAGATGGGCTTCGGCGTCCCACAAGGCGTCCTGCGCCAGGGCCGGATCGGCTTCTTTCAGCGCAGATTTCAGGGCCTTCAAATACGACTCGATGGAATTAAACATGGCTCACCCCCTTCAATACGCCGTTCACGCAACTGCTGGTCTGCTTCCACTGCTGGACCCAGGCGGCCAGCGCTTTCCGGCCGTCCTTGGTGATGTGGTAGTACTTCCGCGGCGGGCCCGCGATGGAAGGCTCTACGCGGCTGTCCAGCAGGCCTTGGGATTCCAGGGCGCGGAGGGTCGGATACAGCGTGCCCAGCTTGGTGATAGGCGCCCGATCTTCCAGTTCCTTGGCGATCTCGTAGCCGTAGCGCGGTTCCGTAGATTGCGCGAGGGTCGCCAGCAGCAGCAGTCCCACGGTGCCCGCGTTGAGCTCTTTCTGAAATTTCCGCGCCAGATCATCGAGCAGTTCAGGGTCCATGGTGTTCTCCATGTGCTGGGGTACGGACAGCATGGAGATGGTATTAGTGTTAAGTTAATAATAGCAGAAAAATTGAGGGTTGAGGGTTGAGAGCCGAAGCGACCGGGCCGCAGACGCGCACCATAAATCAAAAATCAAAAATCGGCCTGCTCATCCCCCCGGATATCCAGTTTGATCAGGGCCATTTCTTCTTTGGTGATACGCCGCGCTGGGATGCCGCCCCAGGAGGGTTCCCGCCTCCGTCAGGCCGAAGGTTGAGCGGGAGCGCGCCTGCGCGCGATAGGCGGGAGGAGACCGTAGGCGGCATCCAACTAATCGACATCCCCTCGGATATCCAGTTTGATCAGGGCCATTTCTTCTTTGGTGATACGCCGCGCTGGGATGCCGCCCCAGGTCTCATTGTCCGGGACGCGGCTGCCTGGCAGCACGACGCTTTGAGGCAGGATCACGGCATTCTTGCCGATGACCACGTCACCCATGATGCAGGCTCCCGCGCCGATGGTGGCCCGGTCGCCAATGAAGATGGGCGCCACCACCAGGTTTCCGCCACCCCCGTAGTGGGCGAAGATGCGAACGGAACCGCCGAGCGCCGCATCGTCCCCCACGGTGATGAGCTGAGGGTCGCTGATGATTTCCGTGTTGATGAACGCGTGGCGGCCGATTTTCATGCCCATAGCCTTGAGAAACCAGACGCCGAAAGGCGTGAGCGTCACGAAGGGCAAAAAGGTGAAGCGCACCAGGTAAAACAGCGCGTTGTGCAGGAACCAGGGCACCGCCGTCAGTGTGTAATAGCCGCCTTTGAAGGGCTTCACGCGGGTGGGCAGCAGGAAGTTGTAGACGGGCACAACCACCAGCAGCGAGAGGCCGCCGACGAAAAACGCGAGGCTTAGGCCGAAGCCGTAGTAGGGCCATTGAAGCCAAATGGGGATGTTCGGCGAGTGACTCCACATCCACCGGGTCATGCCGATGGCCGGTGCGAAGGCCAGGCCCAACGCCGTTGACGCGAGAACGTAGACCAGCAACACGATGATGGCGTAGCTGGCCCTGGCAAATCTCCGCATGAGCCGCTCCGTATGTCCCGTCGGCGGCGGACTCTTCGAGTGGTCCTGGGCGAACTCGGTCATGGGGCCAATGGTCGCATGGGAACAAAGAGGAAAAGACTGGACACGGAGGACACGGAAAAAAGAGGAGAACACGGAGAAAAGCAAAAGACACCAATGCCGTTGAAACCGAAGCCGCAGATAACGCGGATGACGCAGGAAATTCATCCGGGTGAACCCATGAAAGCCGTGGCTTCAGGGCATTCCCTCCGGGTTTCTTTTCTTCAGTGTCTTCTGTTTCCAGCCTCCTGTTTTGTTTCTGCCTCGATTCGGTTTAGACCGGGGCCACCGCTACAATCAGCAGATGCGCCTGGTCCTGCTCCGCCTTTCCGCCCTGGGGGATATCCTCCGCGTTTTCCCGGCCTGGGCGAACCTGCGGGACGCCTTTCCAGGGGCGCATTTCCAAGCGGTGGTCGAGGATCGCCACGCCTTTCTGCTGGCTCCGTTGCCATGGATCGAACCTGTGGTAGTGAAGCGTTCAGAACTTTCAAACCCGGTAAGGGCCATGACGGAATTGAGACGGGTGGCGCAGGACATTCGCGGCGCGGATGCGAGCCTGGATTTCCACGGCATTCTTAAATCGGCCCTGATCCCGAAAATCGCGGGCATCGAAGAACGTTGGGGCGACGGCGTCACCAAGGAATTCGCGGGTTCGCTGCAAACCCATCTGCTGCCCTTCAAGTTTCAATCCCGCTACGCCCAGGCTCAGGATCTGGTCAAGGCCTTCGGGAAAGCACAGGGCGTCGAAACCTCGGACCGCTTTCGGCCAGTGATGAAGGATGCGGCCCTACCGGATCCGGGGGAAATTTGGATGCAATCCGGCAAGCCGCGGATGGTCTTGGTGCCTGGGGCATCCCGGCGCGGCGCCATCAAGCGTTGGCCACTCCATCACTGGATCCATCTCGCAACGATGCTGAAGGATCATGCGGACTTGCGCTGGTCCCTGGGGCCCGAAGAAGAAGAGCTGCGCCATTGGCTCCCTTCAGAAACAGGAGTGCCCGCACTGCCCAAATTGAGTCTCTGGCAGCTGGCCTCGGCCTTGCGCCAAGCGGATCGCGTGTTGGCTCCGGATACGGGCATCCTTCATCTCGCGGTGGCTCTGGGGGTTCCCGTGATCGCGATTTATGGCCCCTCAGATCCTGAAATAGCAGGCCTTCCCGAGGGGGTCGGCCGGGTGGTACGCACCAGCATCGGTTGCTCACCGTGCCGAGAGAGGCAATGCCAGCGTCGGCAGTGTCTTGAGGAGTTGCTGCCGGAGCGGGTGATGGAGGCCTTAGGGGCCGTTATGGAATGACCAATAACAATTGGCCGCTTGGGAAACAGGATCGTGGGCTGTCCTGCGGACCGGATCACGCCCCCTAATGTTCCAGCTTCGCTTCGCGTTGGACGGGTTAAAGGCCATAAGGGAATCGCGAACAGGGCAAAAGTTATTCCGTATCGCCCCTTAACTCCTTGAGGTCTAAATCATTGACCCTCAGCTGCCGTAATTCTCCCTCGAATTGACGGATTAGGTATTTCATTTTGATCGAACCAGACCTAATGGCGGATTTCAAAAAATTATATAAATATTAATATAAAAGTATTTATCAATTTGGTTCGGAAGTTGCCCTTGGACTCCCAATGCTTCTGTTCACCCAGAAATGAGGAGTCCTGCCATGAGGCCACGAAATATGAACCTTTTCAAATGCTTCACCAAATCACTGATGTCTCTGACATTACTGGTGGTCGCATTGGCGACGGGTTGTAAGGGAGGGCAGAATCCAATCCTAGGTGGGGGCGGCATTGCCGCACTCCCGCCCGTCGTGACTGCGGTAACTCCGCTCAACAATGCCACCAGCGTTCCGTTGAGTAATCCAAGCATCACCGCGACCTTCAGTGAGCCGATGGCCGCCATCAGTGGCGGAGCATCCTTCACGGTGGTATCCGCCGGAGCTGGACCCTCTCCCACCGGTACGGTGGCCCTTGACTCCACCAACAGGATCGCCACCTTCACCATCACCTCGGGTGCCCTCACACCCCTCAATCCCTATACCGCCACCATCACCGGCGCCAAGAGCTTGGCCACAGGCCTTGCTTTGGCGAATCCCTATGTCTGGAGCTTTACGACGGGTCCCATTCCGGACACGACGCGGCCCAGGGTGACCATTACGGTTCCGGCTACGACGATCCCGGGTCCGACGCCAGATGTTCCGACCAACACCGCAATTTCCGCCGCCTTCACCGAGGATATGGCCTCTGCCTCGATCCTCGCAGCCGGCACATTCACGCTTAAAGGACCGGGCACGGCGACCGTCTCAGGGGTCGTGACCTACTCTTCCAGAACCGCGGTCTTTACCCCCGCGACTGTGCTTGTGGCCGATACGACCTATACCGCCACGATTACCCAGGCGGCTACGGATCTGGCCGGCAACGCGCTGGCGGGCAACCAAGCCCCCTTGCCTGTAGCCAGCGATTATATTTGGACCTTCAGGACGGGTACGGTACCGGACACGACGCGGCCGCAGGTGAGTTTCACGGTGCCGGCCACGACGATTCCAGGTCCAACGCCTAACGTGTCCATCAACTCTGCGATTTCCGCGACCTTTACGAAGGATATGGCACCAGCAACGATCCTCGCAGCTGGCACTTTCACGTTGACGGGACCCGGCACGACCGCCGTATCGGGAGCCGTGACCTATGCTTCCCGAACCGCCGTCTTCACGCCTGCGGCAGTGCTGTTAGCCGACACGACCTATACCGCCACGATCACCGCAGCGGCCACGGACTTGGCCGGCAATGCGCTGGCGGGCAATCAGCCCCCACCTTTGCCTTCGGCGAGCAACTACATCTGGACCTTCAGAACCGGAACAACCGCAGATACGACTCGGCCCAGAGTGACGCTCACCGTCCCGGCCACCACGATTCCGGGTCCCACGCTCAACGTACCGAACAATACGGCGATCACCGCACTTTTCTCCAAGGATATGGCTCCCGCAACGATCAACGCGGCCACCTTCACTGTGACCGGACCCGGTGGCGCTCCCTTGAATGGTGGCGTGAGCTACGCCTCCCGAACCGCGGTCTTCACACCCAGTGCGGTGCTCCTGGCTGACACGGTCTACACCGCCAGGATCACCCAGGCGGCCACGGACCTGGCGGGCAATCAGCTGGCCGGTAACCAACCCCCACCCTTGCCCGCGGCGAGCGACTATGTCTGGACTTTCCGGACCGGGCTCGCGTCCGATACGACCAGACCTAGGGTGCTGCTGACCGTCCCGGCCACGACCATTCCGGGTCCAACTACGGGCGTGCCCACCAACTCAGCCATCACCGCAATCTTCACGAAGGATATGCAACCTTCAACGATCAATGCGGCCAGCTTCAAGGTGACCGGACCCGGTACGACTCCCGTAGCGGGCAGCGTGACCTACTCCATCGGCTTCCAGACCGCGGTCTTCAAGCCGACGGCACTTCTTACAACCGACACCGTCTATACCGCCACCATCACCAAGGCGGCCACGGATTTGGCAGGCAACGCGCTGGCCGGCAATCAGCCCCCACCCTTGCCCGCAGCCAGTGACTACGTGTGGACCTTTAGGACCGGAACTCCAGTCCCGCCGTCCAATGTCTCAGTGCTTTCGACCAACCCAATGGCTGGTGCGTCCAATGTTTGTACAACGGCCACGATCAACGCGACCTTTAACGTGCCCTCCGGCCTGCGGATGGACCCTGCAACGGTCAATACCAATACCTTTACCGTGACTGGACCTGGACCTGCGTTTACTCCGGTCATCGCCTCATCCGTGGTGCTTGATCCTGCTACAGGCCGCATCGCGACCTTTATGCCGGGTGCCGCGCTCACCGTAGGTGTTACCTACACCGCCACGATTAAAGGTGGTAATTCGGGGGTAAAAGACCTTGCGATCCCTGCGAATACGATGCTGGCCGACTTCACCTGGAATTTCACCGTCATCAATTGTGTCGTGCCCAATCCGTCCCAACTCGGATCGGCCGCAGGGTTCGGGATCATGGCAACTTCCGCGATCACCAATGTTCCCACCTCTCGCATTAATGGTGATGTTTCCCTGGAGCCTGGGACTTCCTGCGGCTTGCTTCCCGCAGAGGTGAACGGCACGATCCACATCAATGATTCCATCTCACACCAGGCCCGAGCCGATCTCCTGACTGGGTACAACTACTACAAGGGCCTGGCACCTGGCGTCACGATTTCCGGTGGAGCGGACCTTGGTGCCTTGTATCCCTTGGGCATTCCGCCAGGCACCTACACATCGGGCAGCACGATGCTGGTCTCAACCCAGCTCACCTTCGACGGCGGGGGCAACGCGAATGCCGTCTGGGTCTTCCAGATTGGTTCCTCGCTGACCACGAATACGCCCATTGGCAGCATGACGCTCATTAACGGCGCCAGCGCCAAGAACATTTTCTGGGTGTGTACCGCGGATGCGACCGTCGGCGTCAATACGACCTTCTACGGAACCATCATCACTGGCCGAGACGCCACTGGACAGACCGGCGCCACCATCAACGGTCGAATCCTGGCCGGTGCGATCACTCCTGGCACGATCGCCTTGGACAAGAATACGGTCAACGTTCCTGCTCCCTAATGACTTCAATTAATCGGTACTGACTCCATAGGAGAAAAACATGAGATTACCAAGAGCCTCGGGGATGCTGCGTCTGGTGGCACTCACACTGATCGGCGGCTCCTTCGCCTCCGCGCAGGATTCAGGGTTGTACGTCGGCGGCAACATCGGCAAATCAAAAGCGAAGATCGACGATGCGCGGATCATTAGCGGCTTGTGGGGAGGTGGTTCCATCACCTCAATCCATGACCGCGATGACGACAAAGGCTATAAGGTTTTTCTCGGGTACCAGTTCAACAAATATTTCGCTTTTGAAGGCGGCTATTTTGAACTGGGGAAGTTCGGCTTCGATGCCACCACGACCCCAGCGGGAACCCTCATTGGCGACATCAAGCTCAAAGGCGTCAATTTCGATGTGGTTCTCAATGTGCCCTTGACCGAAAAGTTCTCGGTGTTTGGCCGAGTTGGCGCGAACCACGCTGAAGCCAAAGACAACTTCGTCGGTACCGGAGCGGTCCGGGTACTCACTCCCAACCCCACCCAGCGCGGCACGAACATCAAGTTCGGCGGGGGGCTTCAGTTCGATTTCACCAAATCGGTCGGAATGCGTCTCGAGGCCGAACGCTACCGGATTGACGATGCCGTGGGCAACAAAGGCGATATCGATCTTCTTTCGGTCGGCCTGCTCATCAGGTTCGGCCGGAACACCCCAGCCCCAGCTCCTCCGCCCCCGGTGGTGACGCCTGATCCAACTCCTCCGCCGCCACCGCCGCCACCCCCGCCGCCACCCCCGGCTCCAGAACCTCCCCCACCACCCCCCGTGGTGGTCCCACCACCGCC
>JANXXC010000079.1 GCA_025350765.1 Holophagaceae bacterium
CCGGAAAGCAGCTTGGCGCCGTCATTCTGGCCCATCTCGAAATGCTCCATGAAACGCTGTCCGAACCGCGCATTCATCATGGGGCCGTAGACCACGCCAGGGTTTTGGATGGGATTGCCCATTTCCAACTTGGCGAGGCCGGCCATGAACTGCTGTTTGAAAGTCTCGGCGATGTCCTGATGCAGGATGAGATTTCCCAGCGACGTGCAGCGCTGGCCCGCGGTGCCGTAGGCGGCCCAAAGCGCGCCGTGGACGGCATTTTCGATGTCCGCGTCCTCCATGACGATCATGGGGTTCTTGCCGCCCAATTCGAGGCTCGGGATCTGCAATTGCCTACCGCAGGCTTCGCCGATGAGACGGCCGATGACGGTGCTGCCCGTGAAGCTAAATTTCTGGAAATAGCCCTTATCAATGCCTTCGATCATGAACTGGCCCGCGGCATTGGCGCCGCCCCCATGCACCACGTTCACCACGCCCTCCGGCAGGCCCGCGTCCACCATGGCGCGCATGAAGAGATCGGCGATGGTCGGCGCGTCCTCAGAGGGCTTCCACACCACGGTGTTGCCGCAGAGGATCGCGGGAATAATTTTCCAACTAGGCACCGCGCAGGGGAAATTGCCCGCAGTGATCATGCCCACCACGCCGATGGGGCGGCGGTAGGTGTACAGCTCTTTGCGGCCCATTTCGCTGGGCACGGTCTGGCCGTAGAGACGGCGGCCCTCGCTCTGGAAGAACTGGCAGGTATCAATGGCTTCTTGGACTTCTCCAAGCGCTTCGCGCGGTGTCTTGCCGATTTCGCGGCTGATGATGGCGGCCAATTTTTCTTTTTGGGCGCTCAGGATCACGCCGATACGCCCGACGATGGAACCCCGGATGGGCGCAGGCATTTCCTTCCACTTTGTAAAGGCTTCGGCGGCGGCCTTCGCGGCGGCTTCGATGTCCCGGGCGCTGCTTTCCGGGAACTCACCCACGAGATCGCGCTGGTCCACGGCGGAGCGGGCCTCAAAAGTAATGTCTGAGGGGACTTCCTTGCCGCCGATCCAGTTGGAACCGATGAGTGTCTTGCCTGCGGAGGCGGCTTCGGGAGAATTGGGTTTGAGAATCATAAGGGTCGCTCCAGCATCAAACCTTCAAGGATACCGTGGGTTTTGAGCGTTGTCCCAAAGGGATCCGGGATTGGAGATCGGCGCGTCCACGGGTAGGCTACTTGTTTGCGGAGGACCTGAGCGTGCGCCGTTTCGATCTTGTGGTGGTGGGTGCGGGTATCGGTTCGGGCTCCCTGGTCTACAACCTTTTGAAGCAGGGCTTCACCGGCAGCATTCTGGTGCTGGACCGCGGCGACAAAATAGCCTTTGGCCCCACGGCCTTCAGCGCGGGGGGCTTCCGCAATCTCTGGACCACGGAGATCAATCAGAAGCTCTGCACCCACGCCATTCAACTCTTGAAAAATTTCCAAAGCGACATGGGCGTCTCGTGCGGCTACCAGCCCAGCGGCTACCTGTTCACCTATTACGCGAAAGCTTGGGAAAAGATCCCATTGGCCGCTGAAATATGGTCCAAGAACGGCGTGAATTTCGATCTGCTCTCACCGGAACAAATCGAGGCGAAGATTCCAGGGATGAAATGCGGCATCGATCACATGGACCCGGAAGTGGCTGAATTCCTGGGTTTCGAGCCCATCGTGGGGGGTGTTTTCGGGCGCGATTGTGGCAGTTTCGATCCTTCCCAAGCCGCCGTGGGCTATTTCGAAAGGGCCATGACCGACTATTCCGCCAAGCCGCAAATGCAGCTCAACACCGAAGTGCTCAAGGTGAATTTCGACGGCGCGCGCGCTACGGGCGTGACGGTCAAAGATGCGAATGGCGTAGAGGAAACCATCGAAGCGGGCATCGTCGCCCTTTGCACCGGCCCTTGGGTCAACGAACTGCTCAAGCGAAGCGGATTACCCGCTGAAGACCTCACCCCCGTCATCAGCCAAAAACGCATGATGTTCATCACCGATTTCCCCGGCGCACCCCACGAAGACCCGCGCTGGCACGATATCCCGCTCACCATCATCGACCAGGGAATTTATTTCAAATACGAGAGCGGCAATCTGATGATCGGCAAGGCTCGGCCCGACGAGCCTGATAGTTTCGACACCACCTTCGAGCCCAGCTACTACGTGGACGAAGTGAACCTGCCCATGCAGGAGCGCATCCCGTCGACCAGCGTGTGCAAGCTGAAATCCGGCTGGGGCGGCCTTTACGACACCAATTCCGCCGACCACAACGCCATCGTGGGCTGGCACGGCAACCATCCGGGCCTGCTGCTCCAAGTGGGCTACAGCGGCCACGGCGCCATGGAATCCCCCACCGTGGGCATCTGCCTGGCGGAGCTGATCCTCCACGGGGAGTACCGCACCGTGGATTGCAGCCCCTTGAGCTGGGGACGTTTCCGCGAGGGCAAGCTCATCCATGAAACCATCGTGATCTGAAGGGCCGCGGCATCGGCCACCATTGGAGATTCATTGTTCGAGCATTTCTCACTTCCTACGGTCCTCGTCAGCTACATCGCCCTGCTTTTTTCGCTGAGCGTCCACGAGGCGAGCCACGCGACGGCGGCCTATCTTCTCGATGACGACACCGCCGCGCGAATGGGCCGGATGACGCTGAACCCCCTCGCGCACATAGACCCCATCGGGACCGTGCTCTTCCCTTTGATCGGGATGACGACCGGATTTCCACTCATCGGATGGGCCAAGCCCGTGCCCTACAATCCCAACCGCTTCACACGGAAGGTGACCATGCGGACCGGCGCCGCCTTGGTGTCCGCCGCGGGGCCTGCGTCCAACGTGGCCCTCTGCATCCTGTTCATGCTCATTACCACGCTGACGCTCCGGTTCACCGTCGCGGAGCCCTTCGATCGCTTGGGTCTTTTCTACGCCGGCCTGCAAGGACCCGAAGCCTTCGCGAGCGTGGATGTCTCCCCGGCCCAGATGCTGCTGCTCTCGCTGGCCGGGAGGCTCATCCTCATCAACATCCTGCTGGCGATTTTCAATCTCATCCCGGTGGGGCCCCTGGATGGCGGCGGAATCCTGAAGGGCTTTCTTCCCTACCGGGCCACCCAGTGGTTCGAGCGGCACCAGCGGACCATGTACATCGTCCTCGTCGTCATGGTCATGGTGCCCTTCCTCTCGGACCGATTCATCACTCCCATTTTCAGGGTGGCGCTGTGGCCCGTTCTGCCCGTCGCCCGCCTTCTCCTCGGAGCATGACCATGCAACGTGTTCTCTCTGGCATCCAGCCTACAGGCTCCCTGCACATCGGGCATTTGGTGGGCGCGCTGGATAATTTCGAGAAGCTCCAGCATGGCCACGAGGCCTTTTACATGATCGTGGACTGGCACGCGCTCACGTCGAAGTATGAAGCGGTGGAAGAAATCTGGCCCGCCACCGTAGAGCTCACCGCCTGCTTTTTGGCCACGGGCCTGGACCCGAAAAACGCGACGATTTTCATCCAAAGCCAGGTGAAGGAACACGCGGAGTTGCACCTGCTGCTGAGCATGATTACACCGCTGTCTTGGCTGGAACGCGTGCCCACCTACAAAGAGAAATTGCAGAACGCCGTGGCGGATTTGAGCAGCTACGGATTCCTTGGCTATCCGCTGTTGCAGACCGCCGACATCATCATCTACAAGGCCAACAAAGTACCCGTCGGCGAGGATCAACTCTTCCACCTGGAGTTGGCCCGAGAGGTGCTGCGCCGCTTCAATTTCATGTATCGCAAAGAGGTTTTCCCCGAGCCCGCCGCGGTGCTCACCAAGACTCCGAAAGTGCCGGGGCTGGATGGCCGCAAGATGTCCAAGAGCTACGGCAACTGCATCTACCTGCGGGATACGGACGAGGAAATCCTGGGGAAATGCACCCGCCAGATGACCAGCGATCCTGCCCGTGTGAAGCGCACGGATCCTGGCAATCCCGATGTGTGCCCGGTCTTCGAATTCCACAAGCTCTTCAGCGATGACGAAACCCTTCAGATGGTCAACACCGAGTGCCGCCGTGCGGGCATCGGCTGCTTCGACTGCAAAAAGAAAGTCGCCGAAGCCATGACCCGCCGCATCGCCCCGGTCCGCGAAAAGATCGAAGATCATCTAAACCACAAGGACCACCTGAAGGACGTCCTGCGGGATGGCAGCGCCAGGGCCCGGAAAGTCGCCCAGGCCACCATGGCCGAAGTGCGCGAAGCCATGCAGTTGCCCACTCTATAGGGTCGGGGTCAGAATCTTGGCTTTGAGGAAGCCCCCTCCCTTGCTACACTGGACCGTCCGGTTCCTTAGCTCAGTT
>JANXXC010000018.1 GCA_025350765.1 Holophagaceae bacterium
GAAGAAGGGTTCGAACATATGGGCCAGGGTGTCCTCGTCCATACCTGCCCCGGTATCCGAGACCTCAAGCCGCACATAGGGCCCCGCGGAGAGCGGCACGCCTTCCCTTAGCCCCCGGGCTTCGGCCTCGCCAAGATGCACCAGCGAGGTGATGAGCCGGATGATGCTTCCTGCGCCGCCAAGGGATTCAACAGCCTCACCGGCGTTGATGAGCAGGTTCATAATCACCTGCTGGACCTGGGTCGGATCCCCTTGAATAAGTGGCAAGCCGGTGGCCAGATCCAGTTGTAGTGAAGCCTGCTTGGTGATGGAGACCTCTAGCAGATGGGCCATGCCTTCCACATGAATGCTCAGGTCCAAGTTCTCCACCTGGAATTGGCCCCGCCCCGCATAAGCCAGCAATTGCCGGGTCAGGTCCGCGGCCCTAAGGCTCGCGGTTTCGATAGCCTTAAGGTAGGTCAGGCCTGGACCCGAAGGCTCTACGTGATCCGCGGCCAGACCTGCGTAGCCGAGAATGCCCATGAGCAGGTTATTGAAGTCGTGGGCGATGCCCCCGGCCAGGACACCCAGGCTCTCCATTTTTTGAGCCTGAAACAGCTGCCGCTGAAGATCCTCTTTTTCTGTCTTGGCCCGGTAGGCCTCGGTCATGTCCCGGACGATGACCTGGAGCAGGCGCCTTCCATCATGCTGCACCATTCCCAGCTTGATTTCGGTGTGGACAAGGCTGCCATCGGCCCGGAGATTCATCCATGGAAAGACCAGAACTTTTCCCTCCATGGCCTCCTGTTCCAGGCGTTTCGCCAGGTCTCCGCTCCGCTCGCCCCCGGTCTGGAATTCGGGGCTGAAATTCCCCACCTGCCTCCCTCGGATGGCCTCCCGGGGGATGCCGAAGAGCTTGGATGCCGCTTCGTTCCCCAGGACGAAGCCCGAGGCATCTGCCAACAGAACCGCATCCGCCGACTGGTCGAAAAGCTGGCGGTAACGCTCCTCACTGGCTTTCAGTGCGGCGCGATCCCGAAGCCGATTCAGGGCCAGGGCGCCGACCCGGGCCATGTTTTGCAAGGCACCCACCTGGGTTTCGTCCGGCGCCGATGCCTTTTCGCCCATTAAGGTGGCCGCGAACAGCGCGCCGATGACCCTCCCTTCGAAGACCAGTGGAACGCCCAGGAAACTGGTGAGGGCGAAGGTCTCGGCAAACTGAGGATTCAACTGGGAAAGGGTCCCGTTGTCCTCTCCGACGTAGCTCACGCATTGTTCTTCGTAGAGCCGGTGGCTGAACCCGCTTTGTAGGATCGGCACGTGCATGCCCTGGTACACCGCCTTGAAGGGGGAAGGCGTGAACGCCAGGATCTCCACCTCCACCGGGTTGGCGGCATCGGTAATCTCCCCATAGAGCCAGTTGAGGCAGGGGTATATCGCCCCGACCTGCTCCAGCATTACGTGCAACAGCTCATCCACCGTGGTGCAAAGGCTGATGGCGAGAATGCCCTCTGCCAGTGAGGGCATGGCCTCCACCTCGCTGTTCGGGGAGGAGCCACGGGTTCGGGGGGTCTTAGTCTGTGCGGTCTCTTTCGTCATAGGCGGGGACGTGAGCCACTCTACCTCATCGCGCGAACTCGGTGGCGCGAGTTTCGCGCATGACTGTAACGCGGATCTGGCCGGGGTACTGCATCTCGGCCTCGATGCGCTTGCTCACGTCCTTGGCGATCCAGAAGGCCTGGTCGTCATTCACTTGGCCCGCGTCCACCATGATGCGGATCTCGCGGCCCGCCTGCATGGCGAAGCTCTTCTGCACGCCCTTGTAGCTATTGGCGATGCCTTCGAGTTGTTCGAGGCGCTTGACGTAGGTTTCCATCATTTCGCGGCGGGCGCCGGGCCGCGCGGCGCTCAGCGCGTCCGCGGCGGTGATGAGCATGGCCTCGACCGTACGGGGCTCGAAATCGCCGTGGTGGCAGCTCATGGCGTGGATGACGTCTTCCTTCTCACCGAACTTTCGCATCAGCTCCATGCCGATTTCGATGTGGGTGCCTTCCACTTCCCGGTCAATAGCCTTGCCGATGTCGTGGAAAAGGCCAGCGCGCCGGGCCAATGTCGCATCGCAGCCCATCTCACCCGCCATGTATTCGGCGATGTGGGCGACTTCTTTCGTGTGGTCCAGGACATTCTGGCCATAACTGGTGCGGTATTTCAGGCGGCCGACGAGTTTGTGCAATTTGGGATGCACGTCCGGGAAGCCCAGCTCGATGGCCGCGGCTTCGCCCACCTCTTTTAGGTGCTGATCCATGTCGATTTTGGTTTTTTCCACCACTTCTTCAATGCGCGCGGGGTGGATCCGTCCATCGGCCAGGAGTTTGAGAATGGCTTGGCGCGCCACTTCGCGTCGGATGGGATCGAAGCTCGAGACTACGATGGTTTCTGGCGTGTCGTCCACGATGAGGTCACAGCCCGTGGCTTTTTCGATGGCGCGAATGTTCCGTCCCTCCCGGCCGATGATGCGGCCCTTCAGGTCGTCGCTGGGAAGCTGCACGGAACTCACGGCGGTCTCGCAGACCACGTCGGAGGCCACGCGCTGGATGGCCGCGCCGATGGTCCAGCGGGCCTTCTTCATGCCCTCTTCCTGGGCCTCTTCCTCGATGCGCCGGATGAGCTTGGCCGCGTCCATCTTGGCGGTGTATTCCATGGATTCGATGATTTCTTTTTTGGCGTCTTCGCGGGTCAGGCCCGCGACCTCTTCAAGCTTTTTGCTCTGGGCTTCCACCAAAGCTTTGGCTTCGGCCTGCTGGGCCTGGAGCAGCTCCACCTCGGCCTTGCGCTTCTCCGTGGCCGCTTCCAGCTCTTTGGTTTTCTGATCTATGCCCTTGTTTTTCTCGTCGAGCGCGTTGGTCTTTTTATCTAGATTCTCTTCCTTGGACTGGATGCGCTGCTCCTGCTTATCCAGCGCCCCCTGGCGCTCGTGAAGCACTTTCTCGGCTTCCTGGCGGGCCGCGAGGGATTGTTCCTTGGCCTTGAGCTCGGCTTCCTTCAGGATGGCGTCGGCTTCGCGCTGGGCGCGGTCCTTGGCGCCTTTAGTCTCGGATTCCGCCGCTTTGATGGCCTGCTCGCGGATGACTTTGGCTTCGGCTTCGGCGTGGATGCGGGCATCGGTGCCCGCCGAGGCCTGGGCCTTGGCCTTGGTCGCTTGCAGCGCGAAGAAGATGGCGGCGCCCAGCAACAAAACCAGGGCCACGGAAAGGGTGAGGTCTAATGCATTCATCGCGGTGTCTCCAAAGGTTGTGGAGCCACCCTTCCATCCAAGTTGTCAACCAAGTCCCCGCTCAGTCGTGTGGGCTTGCCGAGTTCCCTAAGGTATAGGGGGGAAACCACCGCTCCTTTCGGAACACCCGCCTTTTAGGCGCGCCGCAACGCGGAACGCACACGAGCGGGGTAAGGTCTCCCAGGCAGTTATACGGAACAAGCGCTTGGCCAAAGCACGGGCCTCGCAGGGATCAAGGTTCGCTCCCGAACAGACCATCCTGGGCTCCAGGGGGAGCAGAAGGTTGGGGGTGGGAGTCGTAGGATTCATCCGGAACGTCGTCGAGAAGCTTTGAAAGAGTGTGTTCCAGGTCTTGGGTGGTGCGGGTGGCTTCCTGCTCCAATTGCGCAACACGATGCGCCAGGTTCAGGGCCCCCATCAGCAGCCAGGTGGTTGAGTCCAGGGCTGAAGGGGAACTCCCCCATGTTACCTCATAGGCCTCTTCCATGTCGTGAAAGCCTGATTCGAGCACTTCCTTGGCCCGGGTCAGGGTGTCGCCATACTCAAGGGTATGGACCTTCAGGGTACGGCCCAATACCTCGATATGAACATCCTGGGGCTTGGGTTTGCGGGGGATGGGCGTGACTTTCCCTGCGGGAATGCGGATGGCAGGGGACTTCATTTCAGGTCCTCCACCAGCTTGAGGATGCCCGCC
>JANXXC010000155.1 GCA_025350765.1 Holophagaceae bacterium
GCTCCAATGCAAGATCGAAGGAGTTACGGCCCCTTATGTCGGCCGAAGGCCGACGCGATGGGTGGTGCTCCAATGCCGGATCGAAGGAATTTCGCCCCCTATGCCGGCCAACGGCCAGCGCGACGCATCAGGCACAAACCAAAATCAGAGGTGTGAGGGCTCTATTGCTCCTCCTTACGCCTCGCCCCATGAAATCAATCTTGAACAATGGCTCAGTTTTATTTCTTCCTCGTGGCGAAAAAACTGAATTCGGATTTCAACGAGACGCCGTCGGGCAGCTTGAACCCCGTCACGCTCGATGGCAATGCCTGGTTCACCTGAAGCGGGCCCAGCTCAAGCTGCCAAGTATCCCCGCTTCGTTCGGTCCATTGGATCTGCCGGGGGAGGTTCGAGTCCTTTTCCACCCAAATGTATAGGCTCTGCATGCGTTTCTTCATGCCCAGGGTGCGAGGGGTGAGCATGAGGAAGTAGGTACCAGTCAAGTCCTTGGATTGTCCGAGCCCAATCTCGAAATATTCACCCAGAAAAGATAGTTTCTGGCCCAGGCCGAGAAATTTCCGGTTGGAGTTTTTGATCACTCCGATCTTGAGGACTTCCGCTTCCTTGGCGCCCGGGCTGTAGGAGATCAGGGCCTTGGAGGTGAGATGAAGGATGAGGTCTTCCGGAGACGCAAAATTAAAGTGCGCGAATTCCGAACCCTGAAGAAAGAGCACTCCCTTCGTAACCGTGGGCGTCTTCAGCATGGAACGCCGCATGGTGAGGGTGAAGGGCGCCTGAAGGGTCTCCACCTTGGCCTGGGCCGCATCAAAGCGTTCCACCAGTTCTTTAAGGGTGGGCGTGCCCTGGGCACGGAGGGGCGCACCGAGAGAAAGCCCTAGGCAGGCGGCGGTCAGGAGGATCGGTTTCATGCGGATTCCTTTTGCTTCCTAGTGGGATGCCGCCAAGGCCGACGGGGGTTCCAGGAGAAAAGCATCGCGTTGATGAGCCAGGTGCAGAGAAGTCCGCCATCCGCGGAGCACTTGGGATGCCACCACCCGCACCAGTTCCGGGTCATTATTTTGTTCGCTCAGGTGGGCCATCACCACCGTGCGCAGCCGCGGCGACAACACCGCCGCCAGCAATTCAGCCATTGCTGCGTTGCTGAGATGCCCCACCCGGCTGAGGATGCGGGCCTTCAGGGGTGGCGGGTAATCGCCGTCGCGGAGCATGTCCACATCGTGATTGGCCTCTAGCACCAGCAAATCCAGATCGCGGCAGTGATCCGCCACCAGCGCCGTGGGATGGCCGAGATCGGTCACCACGGCCGCATTGAAGCCGCCCGACTCCACTCGAAAGGCTACGGGGTCCGTGGCGTCATGGGGCAGGGTGAAGGGGTGAACCCGCCAGCCACACCAGTCCACAGCGAAGCCTGCCCGCATTGGGATCCAGCGGTGGGCGGGAATCTCGATATGGTGGATCGCCTCTACCACCGCCTTGGTTTCCGGCGTGGCCATGAAGGCCCAATCCGTCTTGCGCAGCATCACGCCCACGGCCCCGATGTGGTCCGAATGCTCATGGGTGAGGGCCACGGCCCGCACGCTGCCGGGATCCAGGCCCAGGGATTCCAGACGCAGGCGCACCTGTTTGAGAGATATTCCCGCATCAATAAGCAGGGTGCGCTCGCCATCGCAAAACGCATGGCAGTTGCCCTTCGAACCAGATGCCAGCGCTGCGTAGTGCATAGGCCAGGATAGCTCCCTCAGGCCTTTGGCGCGATGATGGTGCATGGATTTTGACCTGCGTCCCTCCCACTTCGCCGATCTTGAACTCCACGTGCGCCATCGCGAGGCCATGTTCAAGGACATGGACTTTGGGGACGACCCAGGCAGAGCCCGCATGGCGACCACCTTTCGGGACCGCCTCCGCACCTGGCTTAGCACCGGGGAAGTGCGGGGCGTGGTGGCCGAAACCGAGGGCAGGCCCGTCGCGGGAGCCTTGTTGCAATTTAAGGACGCCCTGCCTGGTCCCTTGAGCGTCTTGGCAGTCCGGGGCTATCTGTTCAACGTCTACACCGACCCGGCCTGCCGTGGGCAAGGTTTGGCGCGGCGCATGACCACTGCGCTTCTAGAGGTGGCCCGGGCCCAGGGTGTGGGAATCGTGGAGCTCCATGCCAGCAAGGATGCCGAAGCCCTCTACCGTTCCATGGGTTTCGAGCCCACCTCGGAGTTCAGACTCATCCTAGATGAGTCCATCGAAAAACCCGCGCAATGGAAGGCGCGGCGGTAGGGTCGGCCTCATACCTGCACCACGCCCCCATCCAGGTTGAGGCACTGGCCGACCTGCATGGTGTTGGCGGGGTCCAGGAGCCAGGCGATCCCGTGGGCGATTTCCTCAGGGCGGAAAAATCGTTGGACCGGCACCACGGATTCGGCTTGATGACGGGCCTCGGCTTCGGAGATGTCCATGCCTTGGGCCATGGCGCGGATGCCCACTTGGGCCATGTCCGTATCCACCCAGCCGGGGGCCACGGCGTTCACATAAATGCCCTTCGGAATCAGTTCCAGGGCCAGCGCTTTCGTCAGCCCCAACAGGCCATGCTTGGCGGCGCAGTAGGCGCCATAGCCTGGCACGCCGAAACGGCCCAGCACCGACGACACCAGGACGATACGGCCTCCCGTTCCGAGCCGGGGTGCGAAGGCCCGGACGGTATTCCAGCAGCCGGTGAGGTCCGTTTGAAGGATGGCGTCGAAGGCCTCGTCAACCTCGTCGCCATCAGCGTCCACGGGGGTCACGCCGGAAATGCCCGCGGCCGCGACGATGGCATCCAGGTGGGGGATGCACCCGGCGGCGGCGCGCAGGGCGACGCGATCCGTGACACTGGCGGGATGCAGGTGGGCCTTGCCGCCAGCGGCGGCAGCCTCCTCGGCGATGGCCGCCAGCGCGGCTTCATCGCGCCCCAACAGATGAAGATCCGACCCTTGCTTCGCGAAGTGAAGGGCCACGGCCCGGCCGATGCCACGGGAAGCGCCGGTGATCAGAATGCTGCGCGTCATGCTTCACTACCTCTACTTTTAGGGCTCGGTTTCCAGAATGAGAGTCCCACGATGGCCACAATACACAACACGGCGCAGGGCAGGCTGGCCTCCAGGCCAAAAGGCCCCCCGGTCAGCCATTCGGGGCGACCCTCGAAGATCGGATTCATCCAGCCGTGCGCGTCCATGGTGCCGCTGACTCCGAAGCCCAGAAGGCTGCCTTGGGCCCAATTCCAGCCCAGGTGCAGGCCCATGGGCAGGGCGAGACGGCGGGTCTTCAAGTAGCCGATACCCAAAAGAATTCCCGCCAGAAAGATGTTAAGCATCGCCCAGGCCCTGGTGGATCCGGCCATGCCCGGATTGTCCCAATGGTCGTAAGCAAACCAGAGGCTCATCAAAGCCAGGGAAACCCAGGCGCCGGTGCCCCGGGTCAGGCGTTGGAAGGGGTAGCCTCGATACAGGAGTTCTTCGTTGACTCCCACCGCTAGGTAGAGCCAGGTGCCCGCCAGCAGATCCTTCCAGCCTGCCGCGCCGTTGCGTTGCCAATGAAAGCCATGAAGGGCGAAGACGCACCCCGCAATCAGCAGCATTAGCACGAGTCCGCCCAGGGCCCCGGCGCCAAACTCGATGCTCCAGCGCAGCGCGGGTTTCGCTTTCAGTCGGGGAAGTGGTTCTCCTTCCATGCGAAGGCAGATCAGGGTCGCCATCAGCACCGCGAAGGCCGTTCCCCACTCACCCCCCAACAATTGCCAGAGTTTGAACACCCCCATCACCTGGTAGCAGAAGTACAGCAGGGCCATGAAGCCCAGGATCTTCCAGCCATTGCGGACCGAGCCGTCAGAATCGAAAAATGCGGTGTTCACGTGGACTCAGTGGCCAGCTTCAGCGAAGGCCTTGGCGACCTCCAGGTAGGCCTTTTCTTCATTGGGCTTCAGGATGCAGGCCCGAGAAAACCAAGCGGCGGCCTCCTTCCGGTGGCCGCCGGAAAGAAAGGCTCGGCCAAATTCAATGAAACGATGCCAGTCGCCGCCATCGAGGGTGGCGACTATTTGAGCGTAGCGATTGGCCTCTGGAGCAAGGCCCGCTTCCGCCAGGTCAATGGCGATGAGGCCCAACACTTCTCGATTACCAGGGTCCCGCTGGGTGACCAGATCGTAGGTCGCGAGGGCCTCCTTGCGCTGCCCCTGCTTCAGGTAAGCCAGGCCCATGAGCCTTAAAACCTTGCCGTCCTTGGGCTCAAGGGTGGTGGCGATGAGGAAGGCTTCGTCCGCGGATTTGGGGTCGCCCCCGGCCAGGAAATAGCGCCCGCATTCGGCGAGCACCTTCGTGTCCCTGGGTTTCAGGGTGCGCGCCTGACTGGCGCAAGCCTTGAGAATGGCCTTGCGATCCCCCATGAAAAAGGATTCGCTGAAGGGCGTCTGGGCCAGCAGGGCGGAGGCCCCGAACAAGAGAGTGCTGACGGCGATGCGGTGAAGCATGAGAAGCATAGGGCCTCCAAGAAAGGGCTGAGTCTAATCGCTTAGTGTTCGGCGCCGCCATCGGCGTAGATCAAAGCCAGCTCGTTCCACATGCGCTCTTCCTTGGGTTTGGCTTCCACGGTCTTCACCGCCCACTCGGCCGCTAGATCCAGCTTGCCGTTGCGCACCGCGGCGCGGGTGAAATCCCCACAATTCTGCCAGTCTTTAGGGTCAAGGATCCAGGCGCGTTTCATCATTTCCACGGCCTTATCGGTCATGCCCGCGTCCATGAGATTCGCGGCGGACTTTGAAAAAGCGTTCTTCCCCTTCGGGTCACTGACCACCATCTTGTCAAAGGCGGCCACAGCTTCGGGCTTGAAGCCGTTCTTCAGCCAGGCATAGGCGATGAGGCGGTGAGTTTCGGCATCCTTGGCATCGTTGGCGATGGCCGCCGCAAAGGCGTCTTCGGCCTTAGGGCGATTTCCGCTGGCTAGGTAGGCGCGGCCATATTCTGCCAACAATCGACTGTCCTTCGGCTTGATGGCACGAGCGCGATCAGCGCAGGAAGCCATCACGGCGCGAGGATCGCTTTTGAAGAAAGCTTGGTCCACGCCCACCGGAGCTTGGGCGAAGATCGGTGTGGCGAGCAGAAGGAATGCGAAGTTGCGCATGAAGGCTCCATGAAATAAAGAATGGACCAGACGGAGCGGGAGGGCTTACCCGACTGCGAGGTGAATGTCAGAGAGGGATATTCCCATGTTTTTTGGGCGGCATGAAATCCCGCTTGGTATCCAGCAGCGCCAGGGCGCGGACCAGTTTCTTACGGGTTTCACGGGGAAGGATGACTTCATCCACGAAGCCAAATTCCGCGGCGATGTAGGGATTGGCGAATTTCTCGTTGTAGTCGCGGATGAGTTCCGCCCGCTTGGCCAGGGGGTCTGAGGCACTAGCGACCGCCTTTCCGTGCAGTACGTTCACCGCGCCTTCGGCGCCCATGACGGCGATCTCGGCGGTGGGATAGGCGAAGTTGAAATCCGTGCGGATGTGTTTGGAGGCCATCACGCAGTAGGCGCCGCCGTAGGCCTTGCGGGTGATGACGGTGATTTTCGGAACAGTGGCTTCGCAGTAGGCGAAGAGCAATTTGGCGCCGTGTCGGATGATGCCGCCATGTTCCTGAGTGACTCCGGGCAAGAAGCCCGGTACGTCTTCAAAGGTAATGATGGGGATGTTGAAGGCGTCGCAGAAACGCACGAAGCGCGCACCCTTCTCCGAGGCGCTGATGTCCAGCACGCCCGCGAGGAAGGCCGGTTGATTGGCGACAATGCCAACGCTGCGGCCTTCGATGCGTGCGAAGCCCACCACGAGATTCGGCGCGAAGGCTTCGTGTACTTCAAAGAAATGCGCGTCGTCCACGACACCTTTGATGATGAGACGAATGTCATAAGGTTTGCTGGCATCATCGGGCACCACGGTATCGAGGGCCGGATTTTCCATCGGTTGCGGCGTTTTCGGGGCCTTGCGGGGCGCCTCTCCCAGGTTGTTGCTGGGCAGGAAGGAAAGCAGTTCGCGGGTGTGCGCGAGCGCGGCCAAGTCGCTGGCCTGGACGAAATGCGCGACTCCAGATTTCGCGCTGTGGGTGGTGGCGCCGCCTAGTTCCTCCTTCGTCACCTCTTCATGGGTCACGGCCTTGATGACGTCGGGGCCCGTCACAAACATGTAGCTCGTGCCGCGCACCATGGTGATGAAATCCGTGATGGCGGGGCTGTAGACCGCGCCCCCCGCGCAGGGCCCCATGATGAGCGAGATCTGCGGCACCACGCCCGAGGCGAGCGTATTGCGCAGAAAGATATCCGCATAGCCACCCAGGGACACCACGCCTTCCTGGATGCGCGCGCCGCCGCTGTCATTGAGTCCGATGACGGGGCATCCCACCTTCATGGCAAGATCCATGACCTTACATATTTTTTTGGCATAGCCCTCGGAAAGCGATCCGCCAAATACCGTGAAATCCTGCGCGAAGATCGCCACGGGGCGACCGTCCACGCGGCCAAAGCCCGTGATGACGCCATCGCCCGGAATTTTTTCCACGCCTTCCAACCGATGCACCATCAGCGCATCCATTTCCTCAAATGATCCCTCGTCCAGAAAGGCCGCGATGCGCTCCCGCGCAGTGAGCTTGCCCCCCTCGTGCTGCTTGGCCACCCGGGCTTCGCCACCGCCAGCCAGCGCCGCGGCGTGCTTGGCC
>JANXXC010000019.1 GCA_025350765.1 Holophagaceae bacterium
GGTATCAGTCCTCTACCGTGACCCGATAGGCGCCGAAGAAGATGGCGTTGAGGAAGGCACGGGTGGTGAAAGCGCTCATACCGCGGAACACGGGATCGCCCGCGAAAAGGATCACGGCTCCCGCGCCGCGGTGCTCCCGTAGGGCGTAGGGGCTTAGGCGCAGCTTGGGCTCCAGGCCTTTTGGCAAAAGGCCGGAGACTTTCAGGGGCTCGCCTTCATTGGAGACTTTCGTATCTTTCGCGTCTTTGGAGTCCTTGGATTCTTTGGATTCCTTTTTGGGATTGCCTGGATAAAAGATCGGATTCTCGCCCCCAGGGCTCAGCTCCAGGATGGTGTCGCCGGTGTTCAGCACGGCCGCGTCGGCGCTGTGAAGGCCCCAGGCCAGGGGATGGCTCAGGTCAACCTTCACACGCAGCAGGGCGCCGGGAATGGATTCCTGCAGATCCCGCTGCTCGCGGCCCGACCAAGGCTGGATAAGATCCGCCGCATCGGGCTTGGGAGCCTCGCGCTTCGGGTCCTTCTCTTTGAGCCGAGCTTCCTCCGCCTCCTTGCCGAGGAACTGAAAACCGGCTTCTGAAAGGCCCGCCCGGGAGGCGTAGATCCCACCCCCTTGCAGGCCGATGAGCACGCCGCCTTCGCTGGTCCAGGTCTTGAGCTTCGCGGCGCCGCCATCGCCCAAGACGCGCTGCCAGCCCTTACCCGCGGCATTGTCATCCACCAGAACAATGTGGGTGTAGCGATGAAGCAGGGCTCCGCTCAACCGTTCAGCCCGCACCTGCGCGAAAGGGATGCCGGTCTCGCGCAGCGTGTGCATCACCGCGCCCAGGGCCGTCGCATCCGCTGGGCGATCAATGACCAGAGCCACCTTGGGAACCGCGAGAGGATAAACCCGGTCGGAGCCGAGGTCCGGGCCCGTATCGGAGAGGGCGCTCTGGGCGGCCATCACGGGATGGTGATTCTGGGTAGCCAGATCCGAGATCCGGGCGCGAAGTTTCAAGGCGTCGTTAAGGCGGATGGGAAACACCACGGCGCCGGGGCCGAAGCGCTGGTCGCCCATGGCGAAGGGCTCGGATACCACCGTGCCGCGGAATCCATCCAGCAGCAGGGCCGCCATGGTCCGCTCGCGGCCTTCGAAACCCGCAGGGAGGATGTAGCTGGAACGGGCTTCGGGAAGCGCCGTGCCCTTGTCACCGACGATGGGTGCCGAGGCGACCTTGGGGCGCTGTTTCGCGTACCAGGCGGGAACATTGAAGCTGAGTGGAAGACTCCAGGCGGTCACGTCATAGCTGGGTTTTGGGCCCATCTGGGCTTCCTTCTGGAGCAGCGCTTCGGCCATGGCCCCGGTGGGTTGATCCAGCGGAACGAGGTAGCTGCCGGCCTTCACCGTGGCCGGCAGGACCCCCACGCCGATGGGCTCCAGACCAGCGGTACCAAGGCCTTCGGTGATGCGCTGGACTTCGATGCCGTTGCGCTGAAGGATTTCCACCAAGGCCCGCGAACGGCCTGGATCCGGGCCTTCGGCGATAAGGAAGGCCCCCGCGCGCTCTCCCAAGTTCATCCTTTCCCGCCGCACCTTCTGGAAGTCCATGAGCAGCGCATCGTGGCTCTCAGAGGCGGTCTGCACCGTCGCGAGGCTCGCGGTGAAATGCCGCCGCACGCGCTTCTCCAGGGTGAGAATTTCGCCGTCCCGCCGACGGTAGGCCAACCCCGACTGGCCCGCCATTTCAAAGGTCATGCCCACCGCGCCGTGCAGGCTAGGCCAGCTATCGCCATAGCTCGGGTAGAAAAGGTCAAAGACATCCTTACTGAAGTAGGCGAACTCATGGGCATCGAAGGCTCGCGCCACACCCTTGCCGAAGGTCTGTTGCCAATAGCCGGCGATGGGCTTCGGCACCGCGTCGTGGATGGGTTGCATGGTGGGCGGGAAGTAGTAGCTGCTCTCGGCGCTCATCTCATGGTGGTCCGCCAGAACTTGGGGATTCCATTGCAGGAAGGCCACCGCCTTGGCGCGGCTCTCGGATTGGGTCTGCCAGGCCCAGTCGCGGTTCAGGTCGAAGAGGCGATGGTTGAAGCGTCCCCCTGGCCAGCGGGGGCCGCTATTCTGAGCGTCCTGGGGATCCGAAGGATTGACGCCTTGCAGGGTTTCGGACAGCGATTGGATGTAGCGTTCGCGGCCATCGGGATTCTGCGTAAGATCCAGCAGGATGACCACCCTGTCCAATTGCTTGATCACCTCGGCATCTTCACTGGCGGCGAAATGGTAGGCCACCACGAGGCCGGCCTCGCTGCCGCTGGGTTCGGCGCCGTGGATGCTGTAGCCCAGCCACACGAAGGCGGGATTGGCCCGGGCGATGCGCTCGGCCTCGTCACTGGAGCAGCTGCGGGGATCCGCGAGCTTCGCGTTATCCGCCTTCAGTTGATCCAGCTTCGCCAAATTTGCGGGGCTTGTGATGACCAAGAAGGGCTGGGGGCGGCCCTCTTCGGTGACATTGAGGGTGAACAGCTTCACTCGGGTAGGGGCCGCCACCGCAAGGGCGTTCGCGTAGGCCACCAGATCCGCGTGATGGGTATAAGCCATGCCCGCGTTGGGCCGCGGGATACCAGCTCGGTAGCTTTTGGAAGGGAACCACGAGGGCAGGGGCGCCTGGGCTGCGAGAGACAGGCCCATGAGAACCGGAATGGCGGCTCGCTTCATTATTTCTCCCGATCAGCGTTCAAGAAAGGCAGGGCCGACATTCGTGATGGTCCCGGCGCCAAAGGTCATCAGGAGGTCCCCTTGGCGGGTGAGGGTCTTCAGGAAGTCCGGCAGATCTTCGATCTTCGGAACTGAATGGACCTCGCGCTGGCCGTGGGCGCGCAGGCCCTCCACCAGGCTTTCCCCCGAAAGGCCAGGGATGGAAGGCTCTCCAGCGGCATAGATATCGGTGATGATCACCACGTCCGCCTCGAAAAAAGCCCTCGAAAATTCTTCCAAGAGGCTTTGCGTCCGCGTATAGCGGTGGGGCTGAAACGCAGCAATGATGCGGCGTTCGGGGAATCCCTTTCGCGCGGCCTTCAACGTCGCCGCGATCTCCGTGGGGTGGTGGCCGTAGTCGTCCACCACGAGCACGCCATCCTTCTCGCCTTTTTTCGTGAAGCGCCTTTCGGCGCCGCTGAAGGTGGCCAAGCTATCGCGGATCTGGTCCTTATCCACACCCAATTCCAGCGCCACGCCAATGGCCGCCAGGGCGTTCAACACCATGTGCTGACCGGGCACATTGATGGAAAATTCGCCGATCTCCTCGCCGAAGGCCGTGACTTGGAAGGTGCTGGTGAAGCCCTCCTGGCGGATATCGCGGGCGCGCAGATCCACCTGCGGATTCGTCCCATAGGTCCGCACTTGGCGTTTCAACAAGGGCCGCACGTGGGCCACGTTGGGATCGTCCATGCAGGCGAAAACAGATCCATAAAAAGGCACCTTGTTGGCGAATTCCACAAAGGCCGCGCGGATTTCCTCGATGTCCTTGTAGTGATCCAAATGCTCGCGATCAATGTTGGTGATCACCGCCAGGGTGGGGCTCAGCATCAGAAAGCTGCCATCGCTTTCGTCGGCTTCGGCCACCAAGTAGTCGCCCTTGCCCAGCTTGGCGTTGGAGCCAAGGATCCCGAGCCTGCCACCGATGACGATGGTGGGGTCCAGCCCGGCCTGGCTGAGCACCTGGGCGATCATGCTGGTCGTAGAGGTCTTGCCGTGGGAGCCGCCGATGGCGATGCCCTGCTTCAACCGCATCAGCTCCGCGAGCATCTCTCCTCGCGGGATCACCGGAATCTTGCTGGCATGGGCCGCCACGACCTCCGGATTGTCGCCGCGCACGGCGCTGGAAATCACCACAACTTGGGCCCCTTCGATGTGTTTTGCCTCGTGCCCCAGATCCACACGGATGCCGAGGGAACGAAGGCGCTCGGTGACGACACTCTCTTTCAGATCCGTACCTGATACCTGGAAACCTAGATTCACCAGGACTTCCGCGATGCCCGACATGCCGATGCCGCCGATGCCCACGAAATGGATGTGCTGAATGGTGCCAAACACGTTGGATGCTCCTGAATCAGACCCCGAGGCCCGAATTTGCTGGGCCACCGAGGAGATCCTCTAGCATAGCCGTCACTGCGGACCCACACTTAGAGGAAGTGGCACGGCTTTGGACTGTGTATTCCCGAAACCTAACCCAACTTCAAGAGGTGCCCCATGAACGGACCCCGGATCATCGCATTCCTTTCGGCCACGGGCTTGCTGGCCACGGGCCTTTTGGGCCAGGATCGAGAACGGCGCGCGGTTCAGTCTCCGCAGCCTTCGAGTGATCGGCAGACGTCCTCCGATGTGCGTGGCGGCTCCGGCGGTTTCGGATCCGACCGGCACGGGATGGGCGTTGACCACCGCAATCGGGGGCCGGTAGGCCCGGGGGGTAATTCTCCCGCTCAGGACCGGCGCAGCGTGACCCCGAATACCAGCCTCACCCACGGGGTGCTGACCTCAGGCGCCAACGCCCGCCTGCATCCTCACCCCCATTACTGGCAGCCCTGCCCATTCTTTCCCAATGCCGTTTACTGGGGCCATCGCGACATCATGGCGGAAATCCAGTTCATGTCGCGGGAAGGCTTCGTGGCCTGCACCCGGGTGGCGGATGATGCTCTGGAAGTGAGCGACTATGCGGACTTTCCCCAAGGCTGGAAGGGCTACGCCTTCGTGGTGCCCGCCAAAGGCACCCTGCACGTGAGTCTGAACCACGTGAACCGCGGTTGGTTCCGTTTGGTGATGATGAACAAATGGGGCGATCTGCAGCAAGGGATGCTCCAGAACCTCATCCCCACCGGCAATCCCGAAGTGACCTTCAAGAACCCGAAGGATGAGGCTCAGGCAGTCTATGTGGTCGCCGACGATCCGGGCTGGATGTCCTCGAAGGCCTACCCTTTCCAGCTAACGGTGGAGCGATCCTGGGATCCCACCACCGTAGACTTGAAGGATGTGAAAGTGGCCGCGGGTGTGTGGGGCAACCATGTGGACATGAGCGCCCAGTTCCGCCGCCCTACTTATGTGGGCTTCGGGTCCTGGGATCGGTCGGGCCAAGGTTGGTGGTAAGCAGTCCCTGAGCAAAAAGCGGCCCTTCGGGGCCGCTTTTGTTTGAGAATTCGGGTTGAATCATCGCCATGGACAGGCCTCGGTCACTTGCATCCTGAAGACACTGGGTTCCAGGGTTATTTCCGCGCGGTCGCGGGATTCAACGGGCTCACCGTCCAGGTGCCAAGGCAAAGGGCGGTCCAGGTAAACGTTGGCCTTCAACAAGCGGCCTTCCTGGCGCAGGTAGGTGCGGCCGCCTTCGCGAAAAAGGGCCGGGAGTTGGGTCAGGAGGTCCAGGTGGCGGGGCTTTCGGAGGGTGGCCCACTGAAGGATTCCATCGGCGGGGTGCGCGCCCGGCGCGATCCAGAAGCCGGACCCGTACTGAGGAAGATTGGCGATGCAGAGACTCCAGGCACTCTCCGGCAACGCGGCTTCTTCGCCGAGCCACGCGGCGCGAAGCACTTCACGTCTCGAGTTCGGCTCGCTTTCTTGAGGCTGAATCGCCTCCCAGCGCAGGCCTACCGGCTCGAAGTCCCGCCACAATTTCAGGGAGCGTTTCACGTAATTCAGGAAGCCCCGCGCGGTGCCGCCATCGAAGGCGTGGGCGATGACCGCCTCGAATCCCGTGCCGCAGAGATTGAGAAAGGGCGCGCCATCCAATCTCGGCAAATCCATGCGGATCTCAACCCCTTCGAGCAATCGCTGCACCGCGCCGCTGGGGTTCAGCGGCGTGCGGAGGCCCCGCACCAGGCCGTTGCCGCTGCCGCCGGGGATGGCCGCCAGGGGCACCGGACATCCGGCCGCCACCAGAGCTTTTCCCGCATGGTGGAGAGTGCCATCACCGCCCCACACGAAGAGCGGTCCCTCGGCGGCGATGGCCTGCGCGATGTGCGGTTCAAAGTCGTAGGGCGGACCAAAGGCGATGGGTTCGATGCGGGCGCGATGCCGGGCCGGGAGCCTCGCCATCAAGGCCTCGGGATCCTTTCGGGACACCCCGGCCTTGGGGTTGTAGAGCAGGGGCAGCTTCACTTCCATTCCCAGGCCCTCACCACCGACGCGCCCCGGACCTCAACGCTGAAGCGCCTTCCGCCCAGGGCGGCCTCCCGGTCGGGCTGAATGGAGAAACGCCAGTGGCCAGGGCCCAGGGACTGGCGGTGGACTTCATGATGCTGGCTCGACAGGAAGGCCTGCTTTTGTTTGAGGCGCATCATGGCCGCAGAACCGAACAGGGGATTCCAGCTCCAAGGCCATCGCGCGGCGTCGGGAAACTCCTTGCAAGCGCCCGGCTCCAGGCTCCAGACCCGCACGTATTTCCGAAGTTCGGTAAGCGCGAGGCGATCCTTGACGACACTCCCCTCAGGGGAGATGGCGCTGTTATCTAGGCGGAAATTCCGCGTGGCGGGCGTGATCTGGTGGTCGTAAGCGCTTTGCGCCATGGCGCGGCCCAGAAAGCAGGCTGCGACCCACGCGATGGGAACGAAGACGATGACCGTTCCGCAGGATCCGAGCTGGCGGAAAATCTTCATCAGGAATTCCAGCGCGGCGGTGCCACCAGCAGGAGTTCCTCTCCTGTGGCGGGATGCTTGAGCGACAGTTTCCAGGCATGCAGGTCCATCTCACTGGCCTCCTCGCCGCTGTACAGCCGGTCGCCTCGCACCGGCGCGCCCAGGCTCGCCAGGTGGACGCGGATCTGATGGGTGCGGCCCGTGCGGGGCTCCGCGATGATCCAGTGGCCTGCGGGCAGTCCCTGCCTTTCTTCCGCCAACGCGGGCCTGATCACAGTGATGGCGGATTTCGGCTCCATGAGATCGCCTTCCACGCCGAAGCGCCCGGGCACCGCGTTTCGAAGGCGCCCGATGGGGCGGTCCACGGTGCAGGCCTCCACGGGGCTCGACACCCGCGCCAGATAGGTTTTCCGCACCTCGTGGTCCGTGAATTTGCGCGTCAGCTCGGCGTTGATGGAAGCATCCTTCGAAAAGATCAACAGGCCCGAGGTCCCTTGATCCAGCCGGTGATGCAGGAAAAGTTTTAGCTCGGGCCTCTGGGCCTTCAGCAGGGCCAGCAGATCATGGCGGTCCGAAGCCCAAGTCCCTTGAGTGGGCAGGCCCGTGGGCTTGTTTACCACCAGCAGCCATTTGTCCTCGAACACGATGGGGATCTGGATGTCCGGCACCGGCGGCAGGTTCGCATCAAAGGCCACGCGAACCTCGACGCCTGAGGCAACCATCTTCCCCGCCACGCGGACGCGCTTGCGATCCACCTGCACGCCGCCCAATTTCAGCGCCTCTCGCGCCGCCCGCCGGGACAAACCCGTATGCTTCGCCACCAGCTGATCCAGGCGCAGGCCCGTATCTTCGGGTGGGGATGAGAAGGTCCATTTCTGTAGCGCCATGGATTCAGCTTAGGGGCCGTAATGGAATTATCAGTGCTTTTCTGATGATTCCGTTACGGCCCTTATGCCGTGCCTGCCCTCAGCATGGCGAGATTAATTATTAACAACGGCTTACAGGAAGGATGGCCCCCGTCGTAGACTCGACCGCGTGAGTGACGCTGAATCCCGATTCGCCCTTCTCCGGCAGGCCGCGAGCCCCGAGGCCGCCCAAGCCATTCAGGACCTCGTGCGCGAAGGCGCCGACGCCGATCTGTGCCGCATCAACGTCTATGATTTCGCCGCGCGGCACGGCCTGCGCGAGGATTGGACGGTGGATGCCTTCGTTCATGCCTCGCGCATCGGCCTTTTTGAGCTCTCTTGGAATCTGCTTTGCCCAGGCTGCGGCGGAGTGCTAGAAGCGGCGGCCAGCCTCAAGTCCGTGGACAAGGCGCACTACTATTGCGCCCTGTGCGCCGGGGGCTACGAGCCCACCCTGGACGAGATGGTCGAGGTGAGCTTCACCGTAAGTCCGGGCGTGCGAAAGATCGCCGGCCACGACCCCCACACCTTGCCCATGTGGGACTACTACCGCCAGATTTTCTGGAGCTCGGGCATCTTGTTCCCGGATGGCGCCGCGTACAAGGATCTGCTGGCCTCCCTTACCCTGGATGCGGACGAGATTCCCGCCTGGGGCAAGTGCATCCTCAACGTTCAGCTGCCCAAGGAATTCCTCATCGTGTTCGACGCCGTCACCCATTCGGCGATGTTCATCGATGTGAAAGGCGAGCCCACCCGGGAACGCCAGGATCTCACCGTGGTATTCAACGAGGTCAGCGTCCCCACGGGCACCCTTGAGCTGCGCCCAGGCCCGCTGCGCCTCACTCTGGAGAACCAGACGGACCATCGGGTGCTGCCGGGTATCTTTATCGCCAACGAGCGACTTCACGATCTGTTGGGCCATCGCCGCCGCTTCCTCACCGCCAAGGATCTGCTGACCACCCAGACCTTCCGCGACCTCTATCGCGCCGACACGCTGGATATCAACCAGCGCATGAAGATCACGAGCCTAACCTTCCTCTTCACGGATCTCAAAGGCTCGACGGAACTCTATGAGCGGGTGGGCGATCTCGTGGCCTATGATCTTGTCCGGGCCCATTTCCGAGTGTTGAACGAAGTCGTGGCCGCGGAATCCGGCTCAGTGGTGAAGACCATCGGGGATGCGGTGATGGCGACCTTTCCCACGCCCGAGCGGGGCCTGTCCGCGGCGCTGCGCATGCGCGAAGCCATGGGCCGGCTCAATGCCCCCGAGGATCGCGAGGACCTGATCTTGAAAATCGGCCTTCACGAAGGGCCCTGCCTGGCGGTGACATTGAACGAGCGGCTGGACTATTTCGGGCAGACTGTGAACATCGCCGCGCGGGTGCAGGGCCTCGCGATCTCCCAGGCGATCTTCACCACCGAGCCCGTGGTCTCCCATCCCTTAGTGGCAAGACTGCTCGATGCTCGCGGCCTCAAACCCACGCCCCATCGCGCTTCGCTCCGGGGCATCAAGGAAGAGCTCACGGTCTACGAGATTCCTTGAGAGGGGCGCATCCGGAATGGGATTCACTCAAGAAGAAGTGTTTGAATCCCCAACCTGATTCCCAAGGATTCTCATCTCATTTATCTCCAAATAAATTGGGCGTTTGAGATGAAGTCAGCAGAAAAACACTACGCGGAAGGCGCGGAGAAGCGGAGGCTTGCGGAGACCCACTGCTTCCCTCTGATTTCCTCCGCTTCCCTCCGCGTGGTGCATTTTGATGAGGTTGGCCAGTCAGCTGAGTTTCATTTGTGATCAGGATTCCCTATTTTGGCGCTTGGGGTGTTTGAATCTCTAATCAACGGACTCCACACCATGACCGACCCCACCGCCACGCCCATCGGCCCAATGATCCGCGACGCGCAGATGGTGGTGCCTTGTCCCGACATAGCGGCATCGCTCGCGTTTTTCACTGAACGATTGGGTTTTCGAATCGAGCAGATTCATCCCGCCGATGCTCCGACGGTGGCGGTGATCTCTGGCTTCGGCGTTCACTTGCGGCTGCAAGCAATGTCGACTGAATCGGCGCTCGCGAGCCCCATGAGCTTGCGTCTGGCCTGCGACTTTGAACGCCTCCCGGCCGGCGTCGCGCGCGCTTTGAGGAGCCCCTGTGGCGTGCAAATCACATTGGCCGACGCCGATCCACCGCTGCTGGTGCCAGCAGGGACGCAGGAGTTTCTTGTCTGCCGCCATGATGACGCCAACGCGTGGGGCGTCGGACGCGCTGGGATGCAGTATCGGGATCTGATACCGGGTAGGCTGGGCGGCCGGTTCATCGCGTCGCACATCCGCATTCCGGACGGAGGCGTGGTGCCCGACTACGTGCACTACCACAAAGTTCGCTTCCAAATGATCTTCTGCAAGGCTGGCTGGGTTCGGGTGGTGTTCGAAGATCAAGGTCCTTCATTTGTCTTGCAGGCCGGCGACTGCGTGCTGCAACCGCCGCAGATCCGCCATCGCGTGCTAGAGGCGTCGCCAGGCCTGGAGGTGATCGAACTGGGTTGCCCGGCGATCCACGAAACCTTCGCGGATCACCAGATGAGCTTGCCCACGGCGCAAATCACCGCGGACCGTCGATTTTACGGGCAGCGATTCGTCCACCATGTCGCCGCGCAAGCGCCGTGGCGGCCGTGGCGTTTGGCGGGCCTCATGGCGCGTGACTCTGGCATCGCAGGTGCCACCGAGGATCTGGCTACGGTCAGGGTCGTGCGCGTGGATCCATCCCGTCCGGCGAACGCCAGCGCTTTGCAACCTTCCTTGCGCCACAGCGGGGAGCTGTTGTTCCTGTTCGTCCTGCGTGGCCAATTGGCCCTGCACTCGCCCGAGTTCGGTGAGCACTGCCTTCGAGCCGACGATGCCTGCGTCATTCCGGCAGATACCGATATCGCATTCGCGCCCAGCACCGACCTGGAGTTCCTCGAGGTGGCGCTCCCGGCGTAGGGTGCGTGGGTGTTGCCGCATTCCCTCTGCGTGATGATGCTTTTCTATTGAGCGCCATGTTTAGGATCAGGGGAAATTGCGCTCATTAAAATTCTTGACCAAAAAAGTAGGCTTTATATCCTGGCTCTTTCCCCAAGGAGAATCCCATGCCCCAGCGACCCAACCGCGTGGACCACGTTTACGATCTCGTGGGCTACACGCCCGTGGTGCGCCTGAACCGCGTCGTGCCCAAGGGATCGGCGACCGTATTCGTGAAGCTGGAAAGCGCTAATCCCGGTGGGAGCGTGAAAGATCGCATCGCCCTGAGCATGATCTGCGATGCGGAAGCGCGCGGCGCCTTGAAACCCGGCATGAAGATTCTCGAAGCCACGTCTGGCAACACGGGCATCGGCCTAGCCTTCATCGCCGCGGCAAAAGGCTATTCCGTGCTGCTGGTGATGCCCGACACCATGACGCTTGAGCGCCGCGCGTTGCTGAAGGCTTACGGCGCGCAGGTTGTGCTGACGCCCGGCGCGGGCGGTATCAGGGCCGCCGTGGAAAAGGCCGAGGAAATCGCCGCGAGTGATGCGAATTATTTTCTGGTGCGGCAATTCGACAACCCCGCCAACCCCGACGTTCACCGCCGCACGACGGCCCTTGAAATTCTGGAACAGGTGCCCGAGCTGGATGCCTTCGTGGCGGGTGTAGGCACCGGCGGCACCGTCACCGGCGTGGGCGAGGTATTGGCGAAAGAGAAGCCTGGCACCCTGGTGGTCGCGGTGGAGCCCGAGAGTTCTCCCCTGCTGACCAAGGGCACACCGGGCCCCAACAAGATTCAAGGCATCGGCCCGAACTTCGTGCCGAGCATCCTCAATCGCGAAGCCTTCCATCGGGTGGAGGATGTGAGCTTTGAAGATGCAGTGGCCATGGCGCGTCGCTTGACTCGCGAAGAAGCCCTGTTTTCGGGCATCTCCACCGGCGCCATCGTCCATGCAGCCCTCAAGATCGCCGCGGAATTGGGCGAAGGGAAAACCGTCGTCGCGATCCTCTGCGATACCGGGGAACGGTACCTAAGCCACCCCCTTTACGCAGAGATCGATGGGCCCGCGGAAGCGATCTAATTTCATCAAATTCAAGGGGAAAAGGCGCAGCTACGGCGTCGCCTTTTTCAGGTCATCCCACCGCTTGAGTAATTCGGTGAGTTTTTGCTGCGCGGCCGCTTCGGCGGCCACCAGCTGATCCGTAGGCTTGGCATCAGCGCTTTGGAGAACACCGAGCAAGTGAGTGAATTCCCCATGGAGCTTCGTGAGCTCTGATTCGAGGGTCTTGAGCTTTAGATCAGGCGGGGTCTTGGATGGCGTTCGGAGTTCATGGAGAATCCCAAAAGTTCTGGCCATGCCTTCGGCGCACCGCTGGGAGAGCTCCGCTTGCCGCCTCAGATCCATCTCTGAAATTTTCGCCCGGGGATCCAACCGGACGTTGAAAGACCGGATGAATTCTTGCCCATTCGTTTTGAACTTTGCGGTGTAGATGCCCGGCAAAACCCAAGGCCCGCGCGGTTCCAGCGGGGTGTCATGGGAAATCGCGGAGATGGGCGGCTCATGGTCCAGCGAAGCAGGAGGCGCGTAATGAAGATCCCACAGGAAACGATGCTGTCCGGCCTTCGCGGAGAGCAGACGAGACTCTCTCATCCAATGGAGCGGGACATTCAATTCCTTTTCGGGAAGGGGGTCCATCGCATCCTCGCTGCTGAAAAGCCGCACCCGCGCACCCTTCGTATCCAGGATTTCGAACGAGGTGGCCTTTGCATCTTCCTTCAGCCAGTAGTCCATCACCGCCCCATCCGGCGGGTTCTGACCCACGGGTTCTTCCGGGGGCAGGGGCGTGTCGGTGTTCAGATTCCAGCGCACCCGGGTGGCGATCTGGGGCTTGAAGAAGAAGGCCCCGGCCGTCGCTACCGCGGGGGTGAATTGCCGCAGCGGCGTGACGTTGTCGAGGATCCAAAAGGAGCGCCCGTGCGTTCCCACCACGATGTCATCGCCATGGATCACGAGATCCCGGATGGAAGTGGCGGGCATATTTTGACGCAGGCTCTGCCAGTGATCGCCGTCATCGAAGCTCACGAAGACCGCCTGTTCAGTGCCCGCGAAGAGCAAGCCCTTGCGCTCGGGATCTTCGCGCACGGTGTTGATGATGGTGCCGCTCGGGAGGCCCTCCGTAACGTGCTGCCAACTCTTGCCGCCATCCCGCGTGCGGTAGACGTGGGGCCGCAGATCATCCAGGCGCAGGGTATTCACCGCGGCGTAGCAGGTCTGTTCGTCGAAATGCGAGGCTTCCAATTGCGCGATCTTGCTCCAAGGCGCGAGGCCCGTGGGCGTGATGTTCTGCCAGGTTTTCCCGCCGTCTAAGGTGCGATGGATGAGCCCGTCATCCGTGCCAGCCCAGAGATGGTTGATGTCTTTGTGCGATGGCGCCAGAGAATAAATCACTCCTCGCCGCTGGATTTTTGCGGCCTCGCTGGAAGCGTAGACGCCCACACTGGGCGGCGTCGGCAGGTCCGTGCGCGAGAGATCCGGGCTGATGGTTTCCCAGCCCTGGCCGCCATTGGTCGTTTTGAACAGCACGTTGCCCGCGAGGTAGAGCGTGTGCTTATCCACGGGCGAAAAAAGAATCGGCGTGGTGCGGAGATAGCGGGATTTCGCCTTCATTGGATCCGGCGAAATGTCCTGGGTCTGGCCCGTTCGGAAATCGAAGCGGGAAGCCTTGCCGGCGCCTACGCCGTAAATGATGTTGGGATCTGAAGGGTCCGGTGCCACGTAGCCGTACTCTTCGACGCCCACGGGTTGCCAGTCCCGGAAGGAAATCGCGCCGTGATTTCCGCGGCTGAGGATGCCAACGGAGCCGCTTTCCTGTTGCCCTCCATAGACGCGGTACGGAAATTGGTTGTCCGTGATGACGTGATAGAACTGTGCCGTGGGTTGGTTGTACCAGCTGCTCCACGTGGCACCGCCGTTGACGCTGAGGGTCGCGCCTTGATCGCAGCCCAGCAGGATGATCTGCGGATTGGTCGGGTTGATCCAGATGGTGTGATAGTCATCGCCGCCGGGCGCGCCCTTGATGGCGGTCCAGCTCTTGCCGCCATCCCTCGATCGATAGGTACTGGTGTTGGCGGCGTAGACGAGATCGCGATCTTTTGGGTCCACGCGGATTTCCGCGAAGTCGTCCCCGCGGCCATGGATTCGCGTTTCATCGTTCACGCGGATCCAGGATTCGCCGGCATTCTCACTGCGGTAGGTGCCCGCGCCTTCCTTGGCATCCACCTGGGCGTACATTCGCTTGGGATCGCTCGGGGCGATGGCGAAACCGATGCGACCAAGACCTTGCGTAAACGTTGGCAGGCCCTTGTTCAGCGAGTGCCAGGTGGCGCCGCCGTCCTCGGATTTGAAGAGCCCGTTACCGGGGCCCTTGAAAGCGCCGTTCTCCCACGGCGCCTGGCGCGCCGCCCACAGATCCGCGAAAATAATCTGCGGATTGGTGGGATCGAAGGCCAGGGATTCGGCGCCGGTGTTTTCATCCGTATAAAGCACCTTGTCGAAGGTCTTGCCGCCATCCAAAGAGCGGAAGACGCCGCGCTCCGCGTTGGGCCCGTAGGGATGGCCCACCACCGCCACGAAGAGACGATCAGGATTGTTTGGATCCACGATGATGCTCCCGATCTGCTGGCCGTCCCGAAGGCCGAGATGCACCCAGGTCTTGCCGCCGTCCATGGATTTATAGATGCCATCGCCAGTACTCAGGTCCGGGCGCTGCAAGCCCTCGCCGCTTCCCACATAGATCACGTCGGGATTGGATGGGGCAATGGCGAGCGCGCCGATGGAGCCCGTGGGCTGGTCGTCAAAAATGGGTTTCCAGGTGCGGCCATAATCGTCGCTCTTCCAAAGGCCGCCGTGGTTGGGCGCCATGAAGAAGACGTTGGGCTGCTGAGGGATGCCCGCCACCGCCACGGTGCGCCCGCCCCGGAAGGGCCCGATGCAACGCCATTTTAGGTCCGCCATCATGGCCGGGGCGTAGGTCTGCGCGTTAGCGGTGAAGACGATTCCGGCGGCGAGAAGGAAGATCAGTCGCATAGTGAAACTCCTAAAAAGACTGGACACAGAAGGCACAGAAGGAGAGGGGAAAACACAGAGACTGAATCGCGGTTTTCTTCTGGATTACCGTCCCACCTTAGCCCAGTTATCAACTCCATCGACAAGGAATGCGGAGAATGGAATAGCCACGGATTACACGGATCTGTTTGCCAAAAATTTTCCTAACTGTCGGCATCTCTCGACCAAATCCCTCGCGCCACCAAACTGCTGGGACGAGGAGATCGCGGAGAAAAGCGCGGAGAACACGAAGAGAGTCGTGCAGTGCAGCGCGGGGGTCGCCCGCATATGCGGGCACAGGCGCGACGCGCCTGAGGATGTGGGCGCGACCGCCGACTCGCCCTCAAAAGCGATCGAGGTCGCGCCCACATCCAAATGACCCCCGCTGGATGCGGCGCTGAACCTGCATTTCCGTGGTTTTATGTGAGATTTCTCTGCTTTCTGTGTCCGACTTTTTTATGCTGCGTGATGCCGAAAATCAGAATTTTTTTTATCCGTGGAAATCCGCGCAATCCGTGGCCCAGGTTTTTCGGCGTCATCCGCGACCACCGTTACACTAGAGTTATGTCCGAAGACCTCGTCCGCAATCGCAAAGCTTTTCACGACTACCACATCGAAGACACGTGGGAGGCGGGGCTCGCCCTGGTGGGCACCGAAGTGAAATCGCTGCGCGGCGGCCACGGACAATTGCAGGATGCTTACGTGGACGCCCAGAGCGGCGAATTGTGGCTGAAGCAGGCCAATATTGCGCCCTATGCGGAAGGCTCCTGGACCAACCACGACCCCCTTCGTCCGCGCAAACTGCTATTGCACCGCGCCGAGATCGACAAGATCGTGGCCCGCGCCACCCGCAAGGGCTTCACCATCATCCCGCTGGCTTTCTATATGAACCAAAAAGGTCATATCAAAGTGAAAATTGCGCTCGCCAGCGGCAAGACCCAAGGCGATAAACGCGAGGCCCTAAAGGATCGCGAGAGTAAGCGCGAAATGGATCGGGTGCGGAAGGGCGACCGGGAGTAAATCTACTTCACCAGCCAAGTCGCGAACTGCATCCAGGCGCCGGTCCCAGCCAGCATGATTCGCAGGGGCAGGGAGGCGAGGATGAATAGGCCGCCCCAACCGAAAGCTGGATGCAAGCGGCGGTGTTTGAACGTGTCATAGGCGATGAAAGCGAGCACCGTCGCATTCGTGAGCATGAAGGCTGCCATCGGAAGATGGTTTCGAATGAAGCCTAGTTGGATGCGAGCGAATGCGGCGTTGAGGATGCCTACGGTCGCGAGCAACATCAGCCGACGATGGCTTTCGCGTTGGTTCCTCAACCCAAGACCCGTGATGACCAGCACGCCAAAGACGAACATGTCCCCCAGCGGAACCACCAGGAAGACCAAGGGCGGCGGGCCGGGGCTATGACCGAGCTTGGCGCCGACGATACCGGTGGTGGTGCCAACGACCAGCACCACGACCGCCCAGAGCGCCCCAAAAATACCCAGGCGGCGATGGATCTGGATTCGATGGGAAGAAACCAGCCATGTCTGCACCCCGTAAAGCGCAAACCAAACCGTCATCACGACACCATGGAGAAGCACCAGCGGCGTCAGGATTGGAGTGCCGAAAAAGGCCTTCAAATAAAAAGTCCTGGAGAATCCCACCAACATGACGAGGATGGCCACCGCCGCGCCCCAGCGGTACAACAGATGCTCGTCGCCCGGTTTTATTTTCTGTTCCGTGATCATGGAGGTTTCTCCTCGATTAGAAAATTCCTGACGACCGCCGATATGAGCGCGATGCGAGCGTTCGGCGAAGATGGGCAATGCTTGGGGTGGTCCCACAAGCATAGCCTGCGGGCCGGGATTTCAGAATCCTGTTGCCAAGGCAGAACCTACCCGTGGCCTGCTTACTCGCAGCTCGTGGCTCATCCCTCGTCGCCTCAAACTCAATCCCACGCGCCCTTCCGCCCCGCTTTCACCACGCCGACGCGTTTCTTGGATTCGATACGTCGCTCTTGACTGCCTTTGGTGGGTCTCGTTTTGTGGCGGGCTTTGGGGATTACGAGCGCTTGCGCGATGACGGAGATGGCCTTGGTGCGGGCGTCTTCAATGTTCTTGGGCAAGTCGCGGAAACGGTCGGAGGTGATAATCCATTGGCCTTCACTGTCCATCTGATTGCGGATGAGAAAGCGCAGCCGAGCCAGCGCGCCTTCGTCCAGCCCTTCGATGGCGGTGAGGTCGATGCGCAGTTCTGCCTTGCTGGAAACCTTGTTGACATTCTGCCCACCGGGACCGCCGCTGCGAACGGCCTTCAGGCTTTGAGCCCGCGCGGGCACTTGGACGCGCTCGTTGACTTGGATGGGATCGGCCATGAGCGATGATCCCATGGCGGGAGAATTGGGCTATCTTCTCAAGGTCCTCATGCATCCTCCAATGATCCCTCCCACCCTTGATCCTCTGGCCCTGGACCAGCTCCGGCCCTACAAAGGGCACGAGGGCGGCAGCCTGCTCGGCAATCTCATCCAGATCTATCTGGAGCAGTTGCCGGGGCGGGTGGAGGGCCTGCGGAAGGCTCATGATGAAGGCGATGCGCAGTCGGTGTTCAAGATCGCGCACATGCTGAAAAGCACCTCCGCCAGTCTAGGCGCCTACACGCTGCAGGCCTACTGCCAGCGACTTGAGGACGCGGGCCGCCGGGACGACCTGGCAGGCATTGCGGAATGGCTCGAACCCTTCGAGACCGAGGCCGCCAAGGTGAAGGCCGCGTTGCTGGAAGAGAACGGCAGGCTGGACGAGTGACTACCGATGCCTTCCTGCCCGCGTCCAGGGTGGCCTTCGAGGCCTGGCGTCACGCCTCGCGCATGGCCCGGCGAGATTTGCTGCGGGGCTGGCGTGAGCGCATCGCCGCCGCTGCGGAGGAGCTGGCCCAGCTTTTGACCCTCGAAACCGGCAAGCCCATCACCTTGTCGCGGGGAGAAATCCAGCGCGGCCTCCTGACCCTCCGGGCCACGGTAGAAGCGGTCGCGGCTTTCGGCGAGGAAGCCATTCCCTATGACCTGATGGCCGGCGCGGAAGGCTGTAGAGCCCGGCTCCAGCGCATTCCGCGGGGACCGGTGCTGGCCATCACGCCCTTCAATTTTCCGGTGAATCTGGCCCTGCATAAACTGGCCCCGGCCCTCGGAGCCGGATGCAGTTGTGTTTGGAAACCCTCCCCTCAGGCACCGCGTACCTCGCAGCTGCTCTTCGATTGTTTCGAGGTTGCGCGAGTGGAACTCAAGGCGCCTGAACATCTGCTTCAAATCGCCGATGTTCCGCCCCTTGAGGCCGAAGCCCTGGCCTTGGATGAGCGCATCAAGGTGGTGAGTTTCACCGGCAGTGAGCGGGTGGGGATGCACTTGAAAGCGATTCTGCTGGGCAAGCCGTTGATCCTGGAACTGGGGGGCAACGCCGCGGTGGTGCTGGACGCGGACCTGGACGCCGCCATGGCCATCCAGGCGGCCAAGGCCCTGGCCCCGGCTGCGGTGGCGGCGGCGGGCCAGAGTTGCTGCAAGGCCCAGCGCATTTACGTGCACCAGGATCTCTGGGAGGTCTTCACCTCCGCCTTTGTGGCGGCCGTGCAAGCCTTGCCCTGCGGCGATCCCATGGATGCAGCCACCGTGGTGGGGCCCCTCATTGGCGAGGCCACCGCCATCCGGTTGGAGGCTTCCCTGGATCGCGCCAGCCAGGAAGGCGCGACGGTGCTCCTGCGGGGTCAACGCCGGGGTGCGCTCCTGCCTCCAGCCATTCTCGCGGATGTTCCTGAAAGTGATCCACTCCAATGCGAAGAACTTTTCGGACCCATCACCGTGCTGACCAAAGTCCCGAGTTTTGAAGCTGGATTGGATCGCGCCGCCGCCACGCGATTTGGCCTGCGGGCCTCGATTTACACGCGGGACGCGGGGCATCAGCGCCTCGCGGAACAAAGGCTCCACGCAGGGTGCGTGCTGTTCAATCTACCCCCCACCTTCCGTATGGATGCGGCGCCCTTTGGGGGTCTGGGCGCCTCTGGCCAGGGTCTCGAAGGCCCGCGCTGGGCTCTGGAATCCTTTACCGAACCCCGACTGATCGTCGAGGGACCGGCGCTGTGATTCCCGCAAGAGCCTACCCATCGGGCATTATGGACGCATGGCACACGCAGACGCATGGATGAATCCTTGGCCCAAGCGGCTTCTCAAGTGGGGGCTGGTGGTCGCGGTGCTGCTGGGGTGGAAGCTGGTTTGGGTCTTCGGTCCCGTCATCGCGGGCAAAGCCAACGGCAGCGGTAGCGCGGCGCCAGCCCTCTTCAAGGTGCACGCGAAAGTGTTACTGAAAGCCACCCTGGGCTACCCACGCCAGCTGGAGGCCACCATTCCGGTGCCCGAGTCCGGCTCCAATGCCTCGGCGCAATTGCAGCTCATGAAATTCTGGGATGGCAAAAACTGGGGACCGGAAGCTTTGAAAGTGGGGCGCGTGGAGGGCAGGGCGCTGAAGGTGCCCGCGGGGAAACTGATCTTCACCGACGTGGTGGAAGTCACCCCGGCCAGGGATTACAACGGCCCGGTGATGTGCCAAGTGGACTACCGCGCCCGCTGGGAATTCGATGAGGCCGCCCGCGACCTCTTCGCCCACCGCCAACTCATCAATCTGCGACTCCCCAAGGGGCTCGGGGGCAGCACGCCGGGACAGGAGATTTCCAAACAAGTAACGCTGGAGCGGGTGGCCTGGTGGGGGCCCCAGTGGATCCTCCAGGACGCCGCCCAATGGCAGACCCAGGAGTCCGGCCGGCCTTCCGAAGGCCTGGCCTGGCTACCCTGGCTCATGTGAGGTACCCGCCATGCCCTTGTCCTTCCCCTTTCAGCGTGGACAGCTCGTGGTGGTGGTCCTGAATGCCCCGCGTCTAAAAATATGGGGCCGCATTCTGGGCCTGGAGACCGCGGGCATCGCCGTGCGCGGCATCGATCTGGCGCCTTGGGAAGAGGTCCTTGCGCTGGTCAATCGGGGGCACGGTGACCAAGTGGCTTTGGATACAAGATTCTTCCCCATGCACCGGATCGAATTGATGTACCTGGATGAAATCAGTTCCGGCGTGCCAAGCCTGGAGCAGGTGTTCAAGGATCGTACGGGCCTCGACGCAATGGAATTCCTGGCGGACGCGGATCAGCTCCGAAGGAAACGCCGATGAATGCCAATCACGATCGTTGGATGGCGGCATTTTGTGAGCGGGCCAAGGGCTTGCGCCGCCACATCGTGCTGCCCGAAGGCCGGGACGATCGCACGCTGAAAGCCGCTTTCATGCTGCATTCCCAAGGCATCTGTGAGGTGACGGTACTAGGTTTGCCGGACGCGATATCGAAGCGCGCTTCTGAATTGAGCCTAGATCTGCAGGACATCCGTGTCCGGGATCCAGAACGCGATGACCTCACCGCCGAATTGGCGGGAGCTTTCTGGGAGCTGCGCCGGCCCAAGGGCATCAGTGAGCAACTGGCCTTGGAAGCCGTGCGGGAACCCCTCTGGTTCGGCGGCATGATGGTGCGGCAGGGTCTTGCGGATGGGTTCGCGGCGGGCGCCTTAAACACGACGGCAGAGACCGTGCGGGCTTGCCTCCAGACGCTAGGAACCGCGAAGGGAATCAAGACCGTGTCCGGTTGTTTTCTGATGATCCATCCCGATGTTGCCTTCGGCGAGCGCGGCGCGCTGATCTTCAGTGACTGCGCGGTGGTGCCGGATCCCACGGCGGAGCAGTTGGCGGATATCGCCCTGGCCGCGGCGGATAGCGCACGCAGGCTTCTGGGCGTGGAACCCCGGGTGGCCCTGCTGAGTTTTTCCACCAAAGGCAGCGCCGAGCATCCCAAGGTCGAGAAGATCCGGGCGGCCTTGGAACTTGTCAAAGCCCGCGCACCGGACCTTTGCGTGGATGGCGAATTGCAGATGGACGCCGCGCTCATGCCGGAGATCGGCGCGAGCAAGGCCCCTGGCTCTCCCGTGGCGGGCCGGGCCAACGTGCTGGTGTTCCCTGATCTCGACGCGGGCAACATCACCTACAAGACCGCCGAGCGGATGGGGGGCGCCTCGGCGCTGGGTCCGCTGTTGCAAGGGCTTTCGAAGCCCGCCAGCGATCTGAGCCGGGGCTGCACGCCACAAAACATCGTGGACGCGGTGGTGCTGACCCTCCTTCAAACCGCGCCATGAGGAAGCTGGCCCTCTTCATCTCCGGCAGCGGCGGCAATGCGCTGAACCTGCTGGAGGCCTGCCGAGAGGGCCGTATTCCCGCCGAAGTGGTCCTGGTCGTGGCCTCCCGATCTACGGCCGAAGGCATCGCGAAGCTACGGGATAAGGGCCTGTTGGTGGCCATTCTGGATCGAAAGGATGCCGATTCCGACGAAGCCTACTCTGACATTTGCCTAGGGCTCGCCGAAGCTGCCGGGGCCGATTTCATCGCGCTGGCGGGCTGGTTGCGGAAGCTGGTCATTCCTCTCCGTTGGGAGGGCCGGATCCTCAACATTCATCCGGGTCTGCTGCCGCGCTTTGGCGGTCCGGGGATGTATGGAATGAACGTCCAACGCGCGGTTCTGCTGGCGAAGGAAACCGAGTCCGGGTGCACCGTTCATCTGGTGGACAACGAATGGGACCACGGGCGCACCCTGGCCGAGACCCGGGTCGCGGTACTGCCTGGGGATACCGCAGAAACCCTCCAGCAGCGGGTCTACGAAGCGGAAATGGACCTCTACCCCAAGGCCGTGACGGACTTCCTACGGCAAACCCGTTAGGGTGGTCCGATGAACTGAAACGGGAGTATCGATGCTGGTCCTCGTCTTGAATGCCGGCTCCTCGTCCCTGAAATTCAATCTCTTCGATATGACCGACGAGCGACTGCTGCTGGAAGGCATGGCAGAGCGCATCGGCGTGGACGGGGCCTTTCACTGGAGCGCGGGCGCGGAGGGAGAGCAGCGGGAACTGCCTCTTCCGGACCAGAGCGCGGCCCTGCGGGAGGTGATGGCATTGGTGGCGAGCCGGGTGCCCGAGGGGAAGTCCATCAACGTGGTGGGCCATCGCGTGGTGCACGGAGGGCCGAAATACGGAGAAAGCGTACTCATTACGCCCGAGGTGCTGGCGGACATCGAGGCCTATTCGCTATACGCGCCCCTGCACAACCCCGCCAACGCCCAGGGCATTCGCGCGGCCCTACAGGCCTATCCTGACATCCCTCAAATTGCGGTTTTCGACACGGCCTTTCATCACACCATCCCGGACTACGCGAGGACCTACGGCATTCCCTACGAACTGGCGCAGAAATACGGCATCCGGCGCTACGGCTTCCACGGCAGCAGCCACGCTTTCGTGGCCGCCCGCACCGCCATCCTGCTGGCCCGGCCTCTGCGCAGTCTGAAGCTGATCACCTGCCACATCGGCAATGGCAGCAGCGTCTGCGCCGTGCTCCATGGGCAGAGCATGGACACCAGCATGGGCATGACGCCGCTCCAGGGTGTCATCATGGGCACCCGCTGTGGCACCTTGGATCCCAGCATCGTGGACCTCCTCATCGAGAAGGAGCACCTGGACTACCGAGCCATCACGGAGCTGTTGAACCAGAAGTCGGGGCTCCTGGGCATCAGCGGGGTGTCCAGCGATTTTCGGGAGATCGAGGCCGCCGCGGACCAGGGCAACCCCAGGGCCATCCTGGCGCGGGATCTCCTCACCTACGATGTGCGCAAATTCATTGGCAGTTATGCCGCGGTGCTGGACGGGGTGGACGCCATTACCTTCACCGCCGGCATTGGCACCCACAGTTCCCGCCTGCGGGCCGAAGTCTGCAGTCACCTGGACTACCTCGGGGTGGCGCTGGATGAGGACGCCAATCGAGAGGGCAGCGGCGAGCGGCTCATCTCCCAGCCCGGCTCCAAGGTGGCCGTGGCGGTGGTGCCCACCAACGAAGAGCTAATGATCGCTCGCGAGGCGGTGAAGTAGGGGGGGCAAGGGGCAAGGGACGAGGGTTGAGGTACGAGGAACGAGGACGCGGCGAAGCCGCGCACCACAAATCGAAAATCGGAAATCCAAAATCAAAAATCCAAAATTGGGAAATTCCAAGCCCTGATGAAGTATCATTTGGAGGTCCGAGGAGCGCTGCGAGACACCTGTCCCAGGCTCGGATTCTTGATGAACGGCGCTCACCTCACAACCTTGCCGGGGTGTGTTGGGTGAGCCCGCGAGCCCATCCTCCTGGCCACAACTTGAGGAGGCTCCGCCATGACGGCCGGAACTCAAACTGATTTTCATGTCGCCGACATGACCCTGGCCGCTTTTGGCCGCCGGGAAATCGCCATCGCCGAGACCGAGATGCCGGGTCTCATGGCCATCCGCGAGGAATTCGCCGCGTCCAAGCCGCTGAAAGGCGCGCGCATCGCGGGTTCCTTGCACATGACCATCCAGACGGCGGTGCTCATCGAAACGCTGAATGCCTTGGGCGCGGATGTGCGCTGGGCTTCGTGCAACATCTTCAGCACCCAGGATCACGCCGCCGCTGCCATCGCCGAAGGCGGCACGCCGGTCTTTGCGGTGAAGGGCGAGACGCTCACCGAGTATTGGGATTACACCCACCGCATTTTTGATTTCGCGCCTGATGCTCAAGGATCGGGCGCGAACATGATCCTGGATGATGGCGGCGATGCCACGCTGCTGCTGCATCTCGGCGCTCGCGCTGAAAGTGATGCGTCGGTGCTGAACAACCCCGGTAGCGAAGAAGAGCACATTCTTTTCGCGGCCATCCGCAAGCGCCTTGCTTCTCATCCCGGCTGGTACGCAAAGCAGTTAGCGGGCATTCGCGGTGTCACCGAAGAGACCACCACCGGAGTGCATCGCCTTTATGAAATGGCGAAAAAAGGCGACCTGAAATTCCCCGCCATCAACGTCAATGACAGCGTCACCAAGAGCAAGTTTGATAACCTCTATGGCTGTCGCGAATCCTTGGTGGATGCCATCAAGCGCGCCACGGACGTGATGATCGCCGGCAAGGTGGCCTTGGTCTGCGGCTACGGCGACGTGGGCAAAGGCAGCGCCCAAGCCCTGCGCGCGCTGTCGGCCCAGGTGTGGGTCACGGAAGTGGACCCCATCTGCGCCCTGCAGGCTTCAATGGAAGGCTATCGCGTGGTGACCATGGATTACGCCGCAGACAAGGCCGATATCTTCGTCACCGCCACGGGCAACTACAAAGTCATCACCCACGATCATATGGCGAAAATGAAAGACCAGGCCATCGTCTGCAACATCGGCCATTTCGACAACGAAATTGATGTGGTGAGCCTCGAAAAATACACTTGGGAAGAGATCAAGCCCCAGGTGGATCACATCATCTTTGAGAACGGCAAGCGCATCATCCTGCTGGCCAAAGGCCGGCTTGTGAATCTCGGCTGCGGCACCGGCCATCCCAGCTATGTGATGAGCAGTTCTTTCGCCAATCAGACCCTGGCGCAGATCGAGCTGTGGACGAAGCGCGACGACTACAAAATCGGCGTCTACACGTTGCCCAAGCATCTCGACGAGAAGGTCGCGCGCCTCCAGCTTAAAAAGCTCAACGCTGTCCTCACCGAGCTTCGCGACGATCAGGCCACTTATATCGGCGTGAGCAAGGACGGGCCCTACAAGGCGGATCAGTACCGGTATTAAGCAACCGCCACGCGGACCTGGGTCTCAGCCGAGGCCCAGGTTCGCGTCCAGTTCCACGCGCCCCAAAAGGCGCACGGGACCAAAGAGCCAGAGCTCCGTCCAACGGCCCTCGGTGTCCAGGTTCAGGGATACGGTGACCGGATCACCGCTGGCGGTTTCGAAGGTCCAATCCGAAAGGCCCTCGGTCTGCGCCAGCCAGGCGGCGCTTACGGCGCAGCCCGTGCCACAGCAGAGAGTCTCGCCTTCCACGCCCCGCTCGAAGGAGCGGATGCGTCCGTGGCCTGGGGACAAAATTTCCACCACGTTGACGTTGGTGCCTTCGGGAAAAGCTGGATTCCAGCGCAGGGGCTTGGCGAGGCTCGGCAGATCCACCGCTTCAACGGAGGGCACCCGCAGCACCAGTTGGGGATTGCCCACAAAACCGAAGCCCGATGGATAGCCCGTTTCGAGGGGCACCACCCCCAAGGCGAAGCCATCGCCTTCTGGCATGCGAATGCCTATGGCCTCAAGCTCCCGTCTCAACCGGCAGTCGAAGCCCGCGGACTGGGCCTGCACCAGGGTTTCCGTGGGCGCGCCCTTCAGGGCTAGGGCGGCGCGGTTGCCGTTGGAGCAGAAGGTGTGGGCGCCATCGGAATCCCAATGATCCAGCCGCCAGGGCGCGTCGGGCAGGGGACGGTGCAGGCGGAAGATGCCATCCAATCCGAAACCGATACCTCGCGGCGAAAGCACCCGCGCCCAGGCGGGCCCATCGAAAGAGGGAGGGAGTTCATCAGCCCAGAAATAGCCGAAGACATTCCCCGAGGCTGAGGCGATGTGCATGCGCATGGCTCCAGACTAGCGGCACCACGGCATCTATTTCCAAGGGCTTGAGAGCCTCCGGTAAACTGCCCCCATGATCCCCATTCTCACCGCCGATGAAATGCGCGCCCTGGAGCACTGGGCCATCGAGTCCGGCAAGGTCACTTCCCTGGAATTGCAGGAAGCCGCGGCGGAGGGTGCCGTGAAACTCATTCCGGAAAACGTGCCGGTGGAAGTCCTCGCGGGCCCCGGCAACAACGGCGGCGATGCGCTGGCGGTGGCGCGTCTGTTGAAGCTGCGGGGCCAGCAGGTCCGCGTGTGGACGCTGACCCCAGAGCCCAGATGGAAGGGCGACGCGGCGGTGCAGGCGGAGCGGTGGAGGGCGATTGGAGGGGAAATCGGCTTCACGGAGCATCCCTACTCGGACGGATTGGTCGGCCATCCACCGGGAATGTTTTTTGTGGATGGAATGTTCGGAATCGGGACCAATCGTCCATTGGATGGGGTCGCGCAGGCTTGGGCAACGGACCTGATCACCTGTTGGTTGGAGGATGGCATCGCCTTGGATTTACCTTCAGGCTTGCACCCCGATGATCCCGACGGGGAAAAACCCTTGTCTTACGTCCACGCCACCGCCTGCTTTGGATTTCTTAAACTTTGCCATCTCCTTAAACCCGCGGCGGAATCCTGCGGCACAGTGCATGTGATTCCGCTGCCGCTTGATCTCGATAAGTCGCCGATTCATCCGCTGCATTGGCTGATTGATGATCCGCCATTGCCGCATCCTTTCTGGGACACCCACAAAGGTTCCAAAGGTCATGTAGGGATTCTCGCGGGCAAGGAAGGCATGAGCGGAGCCGCAGTGCTGGCGGCCAAGGGCGCGCTGCGGGTGGGCGCGGGACTGGTCACGGTGCTGGTGCCCGCATCCATTCGCGCCGAGGTCGCCGCGCAGATTCCCGAGGCCATGGTTCAGGTGTGGAACGGCGCCATCCCCCGCGGCATTGACGTGTTGTTGGTGGGGCCGGGTGGCGTGGATGAAATTCCCGATTGGGATGGCCCCTTGGTGCTCGACGCTTCGGCGTTGAAAGAGGGTGACGGTCCCAAGTGGATGGCGCGGCGCGACACCATCATCACGCCCCATCCGGGCGAATTCGCGCGGCTCTTTCGGCTCCCAAAACCCGCAGGAACGAAGGAACGATTGGAACAGGCTAAAGCAGTGGCGACGGGACCAGGCGTGCTGCTTTTGAAAGGCGCCCAAAGTCTGATTTTGGGGGGCGAAAACCAAAAGGCGTGGATCAACGACACCGGCCATTGGGGACTTGCAACAGGTGGCACCGGAGATTTTCTGTCGGGCATGGTGGCGGGACTAGTGGCGCAGCGATCCCTCATGACGGGCTGGCCCGCCGAAGGACAAGAAATGAAATGCTGCGCGGCCACTGCGGCTTGGCTCCACGGCAAATGCGCGGACCGCTTAGGCCTCGGGCCTCTGTTGCCACGTGACCTCGCAGAAGAATTGCCGAAATTGCTGCGCGATTTGTATGCTGGAAGGCCCGCATGAGCGAAAAATTGCTTGAAGATGATCTGGCTACCGAAGCCCTGGGCGCAGAGCTGGCGAAACTCACCCCCAACGGCGGAACCTGGCTGCTGCGCGGCGAACTGGGCGCGGGCAAGACCACCTGGACGCGGGGTTTCGTGGCGGGGCTGGGCGGAAACGGCGACGACGTGGCCTCACCCACCTACGCGGTGCTGCACCGCTACGAGACGCCGCGAGGCAAGGTGTTCCACCTGGATCTCTACCGTCTCGGGGCCGCGGGCGCCTGGACCTTGGGCCTCGAAGAGCAGATCACGGAACGTGACTTTCTCGTAGTGGAGTGGGCCGGCAGCGAGGGACCCTGGCCAACGTCTTGGGTTTCCACCTTGGGCCTGGAATCCAGCGGCGAAGGGCGTCTGGCAAGATGGACAGCCGCCACGGGCATGATGGAATCATGAATCTGACCGCGCTCTTCTCCCTCCTCGCTTTTCTCGCGGCATTAGTGGCCGTGTGGGCTTCGCTGCGAAAGAATCCCGATGAAGGCCGCCAGGTGGAGTCCCTGCACCGCCATCTGGATGAAGAAATCAAGCAGCAGCGTCGGGACATTCAGTCCGACGTGGCCTCTCAGCTCTTGCCCTTCCAGCAGGCCCTGACTCATCTGCAAAAGGATCTTCTGCAGATATCCAACGACGCGGAGAAAGGAAGAGAATCTGCCTTGAGGGTGCAAGCGGATGCACTCTCCAACCGCTTTGATGCCCTAACCAAGGCCATCCAAGACTCCCTTCGCGAGGCACGCAAGGAGCAGGGTGAGCAGCTGCATTCGGTGCAGGAGCAAGTCCAGGCGCGGCTCAACGGCATCCAGCAAAGCAACGATGCCAAGTTGGAGCAGATGCGGCAGACCGTGGATGAAAAATTGCACGCCACCCTGGAACAGCGGCTGGGGGAGAGTTTCAAGCTGGTGTCGGATCGGCTGGAGCAAGTGCAGCTTGGCCTGGGCGCCATGCAAAATCTGGCCAATGACGTGGGCGGTTTGAAAAGGGCGCTGACCAACGTGAAGACTCGCGGCGTCATGGGTGAGGCTCAGTTGAGCGCGCTGCTGGAGCAGTTCTTGGCGCCGTCACAATACGCGGCCAACGTGAAGATCAAGCCGCGCGGAAACGAGATCGTCGAATTCGCGGTGAAGTTGCCCGGTCCTGTGGATGGGGAAACCGTGTGGTTGCCCGTGGATGCAAAATTCCCGACCGAGGACTACCAGCGCTTGATGGAAGCCTATGAAATCGGTGATCTGCCGGCGGTCGAAAAAGCGGCTCAGGCCCTGGAAAATCGTTTGTTAAGCTCGGCCCGGGACATCCGCGACAAATACATCTCGCCGCCCCACAGCACGGATTTCGCGCTGCTCTTTCTGCCCTTCGAAGGGCTCTACGCCGAGGCCTTGCGCCGTCCGGGATTGCTCGAAAAACTACAGCGGGAATGCCGCGTCACCATCGTCGGGCCCACGACGCTGACGGCTTTTCTAAACAGCCTTCAGGTGGGTTTCAAGACCCTGGCCATAAGCAAGCAGAGTGGGGAAGTCTGGAAAACCCTGGGCGCCATCAAGACCGAATTTGGCAAGTTCGGCGTGGCGCTGGAATCGCTGGATAAGAAACTGGATGAAGCCAAGACCAAGCTCGGCGAAGTGAGTAACCGCAGCCGTCTGCTCTCGGGAAAGCTCACCAAGGTAGAGGCCCTTCCAGAGGCCGAATCCCAGGCGGCCCTGGGTTATGTGGACGAAGACGCCGAAGCCTGAATTTGACCGCCGTGAAATTCTTTCGTTAAAAACACGGGCAATTGGCGAAAAAGGTTCCAGAATGGGTTAACCGCTTCATTCATTTTGGAATCGAAGATGTTCATCCGAAGGGAACGTTCAGGGGCCGGCGACGTGATCGCCGTAGACCAGAATTACGTCCCCATGCAAGAGATGACTCGACGCAAAGCCATCCGCGCCGTGGCGGGGGGGCGGGCCTTCGTGCTCATGCCCGCGACCTTTGAGCGGAACCTGGAATTCGAGAACCACTTCGCCCTTGTGATCTTCCCCCATGCCTCAGCCTGCGCCGAATCCAAACTCCTTATGGGTCGCCTGGAGCGCCGCGTCATGAAGCGGGACCATCACACCTGCATGTATGAAGGCTGCTCTCACAAGGCCACCACCGTGGACCACGTGATCCCGCTCTGTCAGGGCGGCCAGACCACCTGGCAGAACCTTGTGGCCTGCTGCCTGACTTGCAATCAGCGCAAGGGTGGGCGCACGCCGGAACAAGCGGGGCTGAAACTAAAAAAGATTCCCCGTGGGCCGCGCGCCCACTTGTTCGAGCGCTTCGAGGAAATTATCCGCGAGGCTTCAGCGGCCTGACAATACCTACCTCGCTTTCTTGAAGCTGTAGTCCTCCTGATGCACCACCTTGCCCTCCCGGGTCTTCGTGAGATGGGCCTCGAGCCTGCCTGGAGCCGCGATCTTGTAGACCAGGACCGTGCCCGCGTCGCCGTCCTGGCCCTCGCACCTGAAATGCTTGGCGTCGGCCTCGACTAGCTTGAGCCGCAAGGGTTCTTCTTTTCCGCGCAAGGCCTTGTCGAGGGCGGGGCCGAACATGCGAAGGCGCAGGACCCAATCCTCGCCATCCTTTTCCAGAGCGAACAATTCAAAGAAGGTGCTGCGATCTCCTTCCATGGTGCGAGCAATACCGAGCAAAGACTGGCCCTGAAGGGACCATTGCTCTTCGAATGTCGCTTTGCCATGCTCGCCCAGCCAGCGGCCTTGCATCCACGCGAGGGCCCGCACATCCACGGGCGCTTCGGCCTGGAGAGCGTGAGCGGGCAGCATGAGCGGAAACGGGAAGGGTACGCAGAACATGAATAACTCCGGGATTGGTGGATCAGGATAGTTCCAATATTTTTGTCTTCAAATGCAGTTCGCCCCACTCTTTGGATGCTTCGCTGCGCAGCGTGATGCCACCGCCTGCCCAGTAGATCAGGCGGTCTTCGAAGATCTGCGCGGTGCGGATGGGCAAGGCCAGATCGAAATCTTGGCCATGAATCCAGCCCAAGGCGCCGCAATAAAAGCCCCGGGTGGAAGCTTCCGCCTTCGCCAAATGAGCGCACACGGCGGCTTTCGGCGCGCCGGTGACGCTGCCGCCAGGAAGCACCGATCGAAGAATCGCCGCTAAGCCCATACCGGCTTTCGCCTTGGCTTCCACACGGCTCACCAGATGCTGCACCGTGGGGTAGGTGCGCAGGGCCATGAGCTCTGAAACCCGCACCGAACCTTGTTCCGCCACCCGGCCCAAATCATTGCGCACCAGGTCCACGATCATAGTGTGTTCCGCGATCTCCTTGGGGTCGGCTTGCATGGCCGCACCCGCGGCTTCATCCGCCGCGGTATCGCCTCGTAGCGCAGTGCTGCCCTTGATGGGCTCGGAGGTGAGCCGGCCACCGTTCTGGCTAAGCACCCGCTCCATGCTAAGGCAGAGCAGGGTGGGGCCGCCCAGGGGAAGAAGGGCTCCAAAGGGCGCTTTCGCTCGGCGGAAGGCCGACAGCGCCAGGGTAACTTCATCGCCGGACCATCGGGCATCGAAGGGCACGCAGAGGTTGGCCACATAGAACCCGCCATCGAGAATGCGGGTGCGAATGGCTTCCACCGCGTCTCGGTGGATGGCCGCGTCCCATCGCGGGATCAGAGATTCCAGGCGGGGCCGAGCTAGGGTGCAAACCTGGGCGAGAATTCCTTCAACGCTTGTTTGGGGAGCTTCATTCCAACTCCATAATTCCGCTTTTCCATCGTTCACCTGGATGGCTTGGGCCACGCCCTGCCACGCCATGCCCAATTCCCCAGGGGCGGGCGATTTATGGGAAAGACCCCCTTCGCCGCAGGCCAATTCGAAGCCAAGGGCGCCGATCCAGGGATGGGGAAAGGCGGTGGCCCTTTCCAGGATGGCGTAGGGCGATCCTGGCTGCTCCTGGCCCTCCAATGTGGTGATCCAGCGATCCCCGGACCACCGGCTCTCCAGGCGAGGGCCGCCCGGCAGGGCCAGCACATCCCCGCCCCAGCCGCTTCCATGGAGCCAGAGGGCACCCTCCCGAAGCAGGCCTTGGGCGCAGGCGGGCCAAGCCTGAGGCAGGGGGAAAGGGGTTCGTCGCAAAGGTCGGAGGCGGTCGGCAAGAGCCATGCTCCATCTTGCCCGCTCGCATATGAGAGTAATTTTGAAAATGTTACAGTTGGATAACGAGTAAAAAAATCACTTTCCGGAGCATCTCGTTGAGGATAGCCTCGTAACTCCCGGAGGCCCAAATGCCCAGTATCGACATCAGCTCCCAGACCGGAAAGGATTTCTCCGGCGATGTGCTCATTGTCCCGGTGTTTTCTGGCCGCGAGCGACACCGCCTGCCTTTGGCCATCAGCAAGGTGGTGCGCCAGGTCATGGACGAGGGTGATTTCAAGGCCGACTACCTGGAGGTGGTGCCCCTCCATCATCCAAACGGAGTGAAGGATAGCCGCTGGATGATTTTGGTAGGGCTGGGGGAAGAAGAGGCCCTAACCCTTAACAAAATCCGCAAGGCCGTGGGAATCGCTGGGCGCCAGGCCATCAAAAAGCGCTGGTCCACCATCGGCGTGGTGGCGCCGTCGACCTCCGTATTGGGCCATGACGAAGTCCAAGAATCGGTGCTGGAGGGCATCTTGCTGGCGGACTATGACCAGGTGACCTTCAAGGGCGACAAAGCCGAGGCCAAGCGCTTCAAGAGCATCGAGATTTTTACCAACGGGGACGACACCCGCAAAGCCCGCCGTCGGCAGTCCCAGATCGAAGCGGGCGTGGGCGCTTGCCACCGCGTGCGCGATCTGGCCAACACACCCGCTGGAGATCTCTCCCCCGAGATCTTCGCCGCCGAAGCAATGAAACTCGCCAAGCTGCACAAGCTCCATTGCGAGGTGCTGGACGTGCCCGCCCTCGAAAAGGGGAATTTCAACTGCGTGTTGGGCGTCGGCAAAGGTTCCGCCCGTCCGCCCCGGGTGGTGAAGCTGGACTACACGCCCAAAGAGAAAGCGAAGAAACACATCGTCCTGGTGGGCAAAGGCGTGTGCTTTGATTCCGGCGGCCTTTCCCTCAAGGACGCCTCGAGCATGGAGACCATGAAGGACGACATGACCGGCGCGGCCATCGTGCTGGCCACGCTGGTGGCCTGCGCGCAGCTGGACGCTCCCGTGAAGGTGACGGGGCTCATGGGGCTCGTGGAGAACATGACCGGTGGCGATGCCTACAAGCCCGGTGACGTTCTGCGTAGCCGCAAGGGCAAGACGATCGAAGTGCTCAACACCGACGCCGAAGGCAGGCTGGTGCTTGCGGATCTGTTGGACTGGGCCTCAGAAATGAAGCCTGACCACATCGTGGATCTGGCGACCCTCACCGGGGCCGCGCTCGTCGCCATGGGTGACGGGGTGAACGCCATCATGGGCACCGACCAGAAGCTCGTGGAGCGCTTGCTGGATGGCGGCAATGCCAC
>JANXXC010000242.1 GCA_025350765.1 Holophagaceae bacterium
CCTTCACGGTGCAGGCCACGGGTCCGGCCCTCCAATACCAGTGGAAGAAAAACGACGCGGTTGTGTCCGATGGGAATGCCAACGTCTACACCACGCCACTAACCAACGTCACCGATCACGGCGCCATCTTCACGGTCGTGGTGAGCAACTCGGTTAGCTCCGTAACCAGCGCCCCGGCCACTCTGAGCGTCAACGAGCGGCCCACCATCCTCCAGAACCCCGGCGATCTCTCAGTCCTGGAAGGCCAGCCCGCTACCTTCACTGTCCTGGGCCAGGGTACGCCGGTCTTGCAGTATCAGTGGAAACGCAACGGTACCAACATTCCAGGCGCCACTAGCATCTCCTACACGATTGCCGCCACCGTGCGCGCGGACAGTGGCGCGTCCTTCACGGTGGTCGTGAGCAACGCCCTGGATTCCGTCACCAGCACGCCAGCGAAGCTAACGGTCGGCAGTGCCACCGCGCCGCCGGTCATCACGCAACAACCCACGAACTTGACCGCGCTGGTGGGCCAGACCGGGTCCTTCGTGGTGGTTGCCACGGGCACGGCCCCCTTGGCCTATCAGTGGCGCAAGAACGGCGTGCCTCTCGCGGGCCAGACCAACAGCACCCTGACCTTTACGAACGCGCAAGACACCGACGCGGGCACCTACGATGTGACCGTGCAGAACGTCGCGGGCACCGTCACGAGCCGGGCCGTTACGCTCACGATCGTGGTGACTCCCCCCACCATCATCACCCCACCCGCCGATATTGTCGTGGGCACCGGACAGACGGCCCGCTTCTCCGTGGTGGCAGATGGGAGTCCGATCCTTCTGTACCAATGGCGCCGGAACGGTGTGGACATTCCCGGTGCGACCTCGACTTCCTACACGACACCAGCCGTCACCTTGGCCGATGATTTCACCCTGTTTTCGGTTCGTATCAGAAACTCTGCGGCCACCGTGGTGAGCGAAAATGCAAAGCTGCGCGTTTTCCTGGCCCGCACGCTGCGGGGCCAGGCGGGCACGCTCTTTGAAACTCCCACCGGCGAAGTATCCGTGCCCCAGGATCTCAGTTTGGTCCGCCTGGAAGCCATCCAACCCAATGGCCAGGGCGGCTTCACCCACTACTCGGGCACCGGTCTGGCGGATGGCACTTTCAGCATCCAAGGGGTGCCGCCGGGGCCCTTCTACGCCTTTTTCTATGGGGCCGGGAGCACGCCCATCGCGGGGCTCTGGACGACCAATGAGTCCTTGGATCTGCGAACCTTCCAGGAGGGGCGCACCGATGCGACCCTCGCCACCAAGGACCAAGCCCTACTGATGGTGACGGTCTTGGGGCCGCTCGTCGGTCAAACGACTCGCCTTCAGGCGGTCATTCCGACCTTGGGCCAAGTCCAAGAACAGGTGGGCGCGGGTCCGGTCTATCGCTTCCCATGGAAGGGCCTGCCTTTGGCCGATGACACCAAGGACGAATTGTGGGCCGTGGGATTGGCTTCGCAGACCGCCTCGGGCACCACGGTGACAAGCATCGTCGGCGCGCTGCAGGTACCCGCCTTCGCCATCGCCCCCACCAGTGAAACCCGGAAGAACATCACGCTGGCCGCAGTGGCCCAGGACCGAACGATCACCTGGCAGGTGAATGCAGATGCCTACGCGGCGCTGCTGCCGTCGATAAACCCGGCGGTGAACCCCGCCTCCCGTGGGCTGCTCAAGGTGGATTTGCTGACCCAGCCTTTCGGCTTCGAGGTGGGTCCCATCCCCCAATGGCCCACCCTGTTGGGTTACAACACCTCCCAGACCGGGAGCATGGTGAGTTCCGGGGCGCTGGCTTACGGTGATCCCTACCCCACCGTGTGGGGACGCTTCGTGCGGCTGCGTCAGGAGTTCTCCTTCGATCTGCCAGTGCCAGGTCAGGCCCAGCCCACCCGCGTGACCGATGCCATCGAGGAGATGTGGCCCCAGAACTCCTGGCCCGCCTCCGTCCGCACCCCCATCCTGGGCCCAGTGATCCAGGGTCGGTTGGCTGGCCAGGATATGTTCGCACCGTCGGCCCACGTGGGCCTGACGCCGCCCCTGAGCTGGACCGTGCGGCCTCAGGATCATCCGACTTACTACAAAGTCACTCTCTTTCAAGTCAACCCCGCCGACGGTAGCCTGCAAAGCCGTCTGGAAGTCGCCACCGAGACACCAATCCTGGCCATAACAGACGGCCTGCTCCAATCGGGCTCTCAGTACGTGGTTCGCATCGTGGTGGTGTACAACAGTGGCTACAACCCAAGCCTGCCGCTGCGTCCCTCTTGGTCGATGGTCTCTGCACCCACCTATTCGGCGGTCTTCCAGCCCTAGGGCAGTCTCTTAGCCCGGTGCGACCCGCCGGGCCCCTTAGCAGCCACCTGCAGTCCGCGTACCAACTGGCCGCAGGCGGCGGCCACGTCCTGGCCTCGGGAGCGGCGGACGCTGACGATGAGCCCGGCCTTTGCCAGCAACTGACAGAGTGCGCCGATCCGCTCTTCCGTGGGGGGCTCGAAGCCGGAACCCTCATGGGGGTTGAAGGGGATGAGGTTGATCTTGGAAGGAAACCGTTGGGCGAAGCGCGCCAGACGACGGCCATCCTCCAAACTATCGGTGACCCCCTGCAGCAGCACGTATTCCAGCGTCACCCGCTCACCTTTTTCAAGGGGGAAACGAGCCAGGGCTTCAGAGAGCGAATCCAGATTCCACACCCGGTTCACGGGCATGATGCGGGAGCGATACTCATCCGTGGTGGCGTTGAGGCTAAGCGCCAAGCGAGGGCGTTTCGGGTAGGCACCCATGCGATCAATGCCGTTCACCAAGCCGGAGGTGGACACGGTGATACGCCGCGGGGACAGCGCCATTCCGCCCGGGTCTGTGAGGATGCGGAACGCTGCCATCACGTTCTCAAGGTTGTGGAGGGGCTCGCCCATGCCCATGAAGACTAGGTTCACAGGCCCGCCTTCTTGATGGTCGTGAGCATTGAGCATGGCCACAACCTGGCCCACGATCTCACCGGCGGAAAGATTCCGCACGATGCCCATGAGGCCCGTCGCACAAAAGGTGCAGCCCATGGCACAGCCCACCTGGCTGGAGAGGCAGAGCGTTACACGGCCTGGAGCGGGTGCGTGGACCCCCCGAGGGGGATAGGGCATGTGGACGCCTTCCACTTGCTTGCCGTCTGCGAGACGGAAGGCATGTTTCGTGGAGCCATCCTCGCTGGCGACACTCTCGGTGATCTCGGGGATGAAGATCGGGCCCGCAGCTTCCAGCTTGGTTCGCAGCCCTTTTGAAAGTTGGGTGAACTGGTCCCAGGAGGTCCATCGATGTCGGTAGAGGCCCTCAAAAACTTGATCCCCCCGAAAAGCGGGCTCGCCCAAGTGTTCCAGCAGGGCGCGAAGCCCCTTCCGGTCCATTTCCGAGGGCCCGGCCGAGAGGATTGAAAGCTCGGGCGCCGCGCGATCCCAGGGATTGTCGACGGGGGCCGGGGGCCGGGGTTGGGATGGGATGGCCACGGTTAATCGAGGGCAATACGGAAGGTACGCAACAGGGTTTCGTCATCCCGGGAAAAGGCCAGGAGGGACCGGTCTGTCCTATCCGCTTCATCGGCCTCGTTGGAATGAGAGACCACGACGGCCTCGAGGGAAAGAGACAGATCAAAGCCCGAAGCCTGAATGCGCTGAGTCAGGTCATGGCAGCGGGGATCTTCCACCAGGGCACGCACCAAGGCCTCGCCCAGTTGATCCACAAGGTGGCGCAAGTCTTCAGGAATGTTCATGCAGCCCTCCCTCCGTCATTGTAGGGCCCCGTCGATTTTGGAGCCGGCTACTCCATTCCAAACCAGACCTTGATCTGCTTGAGCCAGATTTCGCGGGAATTGGATTTTTGATATCCCGAGCCTAGGGAATCCGATTTCTTGGCTCTGGCCTCCATGAGATCCACGAGGCGATGCACCAAATCGGGCTCCCTCTTGAGGGAGGCCTCGAAGGCGCTCTTGGGCAATTCCATGATCTCGCAAGCGGTCTCGGTGACCACCGTGGCATTGCGGGGAGCTCCCGTGAGCAGGCTGGCCTCGCCGAACCACGTGCCGGGCCCCAGAGTGGCGATGATGTCCCAGAAAAGACCGGTGTAGGGTTCCGTCCGCTCGGCCACCTTCACCACGTTCAGCGTGCCGCTCACCACCGCGAAGATGGAGTTGCCTGGGTCCCCCTCCCCGATGACGCCTTCTCCGGGCCCCAGACGCCGAAGCAGTGCGGTAGCACGGAGATCCTCGGCCCAGTGGGAGGGCAGCTGGAGCAGGGCCACCAGGTCCTTCATATGAGCCTCGGTGGGGTGGAACACCGGGGAGTGGGCGGTCGTGGGGCCCATGGGACCCAGCAGGGAGAAGCCTTCCCGGGGCAGCACCGAGGTGGCCAGGCGGGTGGCCAGAAAAAGAGATCTTCGACTGTCCCGCCACCCGATGGTCCAATAGCGGCATTCCACCACCGCCCCGCCCAGCTCCGAACCGCAAACGACCACTTCTGGGGCTTGGTACGGATGATGGGGAATGCCCGCCAATGCAGTCGTGAGCTTGGTGAGGGCCACGTGCAGATTTGGGTTCGGCTCGACGATGAGCTTGAACACGCGCTTGTGAAGCCCGGTGGGCACGTAGAGGTTTGTCACCACCGCCTGGGCGATGAGCCGATTGGGGATGATGTCCGTATCGCCATAATCGTTGCGCAGCTGGACCGTACGCCAAGTCATGGCGTCCACGCGGCCAATGAGGGTTTCACGACCCGGTCCGCCCCGCAGATTGCCCGTGATTTCAATCCATTCGCCTTCCCGGAAGGCCGGATCTAGGTGCATGGAAATGCCCGCGAAGAGATTGCCCAAGGTCTCTTGGAGAGAGAGGCCCACGATGGCTGCAGCAATGGCGCCGGTGCCCAGTAACTGCGAAAGGCTGATACCCACCACTTCCTTGAGAACGCCGCCCAGCACAAATCCGTAGAGCACCACCACCAGCAGATCCCGCGCGAATCCGGGGGTCGCGGTCTTGCGTTCCCGCAGGAGTGGATCGATCAGCAAAAACGTGAGCAGACGGACCGCAAGAAAGGCGGCCCCGGACCAAAACACGATGCCCGCGCCGTGAAGGATCATCGGGTGAAGGCTCGATTTCACCCGTAACAAGAAGAAAGCGCCCACCGTCAGGATGAGCGACAGGAGCACCCAGGCCAAAGTGCGGCGGGTGCCGCTCACGCGCTCTCTCAAATCCCTGAACATGGGGATGAGTGTGACCCAATTCTCCCAACACCGAATCAGAAAATCAGGTCCAGGAGAGCCTCAACGCCTCCACGGCGCGACTCGGATCTCGAGCCCCCCAGAGCGCGCCGATGAGTGCGATGCCGCTGAGCCGCGGATGCCGCAAGGCAGCCGCATTCTCGGGATTGATTCCGCCCAACGCGAGCACCCGAGGCCCAACCGGAATTTCATCGAGTGCGCGATGAAGCCGCTCCACGCCCCAGGGTGCGCCTTTGCCCGGTACCTCGAAGATCGGCGCCACCAGCAGCTGTTGGCACCCCAACCTGGAAGGGATTTGATCCTCGGAATGAATGGGGCGAGACAGCGGTACTGGGTTTCCGGGGATCTCAGGATAGGCCTCGGGCCCATGCAAGCCCGCGCCGACCGCAAGCGCTACGTCCAGGCGTCCATTCACCCACAGTTCGATTTGGGGATAGCGTTCCCGTACCCACCGCGCGGTGAAGAGCAAATCCCGGGCGCTCATCTGCTTTTCTCGAATCATCAGCGCGTCGAGGCCTGAGTTCAAGACTGCCTCCCAGCGCACCGCGTCAAAACCCTCATCGGGGGTAATGCCGAGGATGAACATTAGGGGCCGTTTCGGGATGAGCTGCGCTTTTCTGGTCATTCCATTATGGCCCGTGATGCCGTTCTTCCCCGTGGCACCACCAGATTAATCTGAAACAACGGCGGGGAGCGCCTCCGGTGGCTGCATCCAACGGAAGAGTACGGTGGCGGCCAGGGCGCCGAGGAACTGGGCCGCCATGAAGCCTGGAACATCCATGGGCCGAATGCCCGTGAAGCTGTCGGTGAAGGCGCGCGCCAAGGTCACGGCTGGATTGGCGAAGGAGGTGGAGGGTGTGAACCAGTATCCCGCCGCGATGATGCCCGCCACCGCGAAGGGCGCCAGCGCTTGATTTCGCGTCCCTCGAATCACCACCACCAGGGCGAAAGTGGCCGTGAATTCCGAGAGCAGCATCGGCCATTCTGGCCTCGCGTGGTGCGAGATTTGGAGCAAGGGCGCGCTGAACATCAGGTGTGCGAAAAGCGTTCCGCCCAAGGCGCCGACCATCTGTGCAAGCCCGAAGGCCGAGGCCTCGCGGCGGGAGAGGCGGCCTTCCCAAAAGGCGGCGAGACTTACGGCGGGGTTGAAGTGCGAACCGGAGATCGGGGCGAAGCAGAGTATGAGTGCCAGCAATCCCGCGGCCGTGGCCGCCGTATTCGCCAGCAGCACCAATCCATCAGAACTATCCGTCCCATGGAAAAGGCGCTGGGCCATGATGCCGGAGCCCACCACCGTCGCCACGAGAAGCAGGGTGCCCAGGGCTTCTGCGACGAGGGGGCGAAGGCTGTCTTCGGTCATGGACGGGTCTCGACCCAGCGGATCAGAAGGGTTTTTAAGTTATCCCTCACGGTGCGGAACTGCCCCAGAATTTCCCTTTCGCTTCCGACGGCCTTGGCGGGATCCGGGAGGCCCCAATGTTCTTGCGCAACGCTGCGAGGCAGCACGGGGCATCGCTCCAGGGCGTCTCCGCAAAGGGTCAGCACCGCGTCGAAGGAGTCTAGGGGATAGCCCGCGGCAGCGAGATCATCCACGGTCTTGGAGCGCAGATCAGCGGGCATATTCCCGGTCTCCTCCATTACTTGGATCATCAAGGGATTGAGACCATGGGCCTCGACGCCGGCGGATTGAACATCCCAGGAAGGACGCAGGCGTCGGAGCAGCAGCTCCCCCATTTGCGAACGGCAGCTGTTGCCGGTGCAAAGAAAAAGCACCTTCATCAGGAGCACCCGCAGGAGGCACCGGCCGGGGTGGCGGCGCAGACCTCGGGGATCGTGCAGGTGGAGGGAACCTCCACCGTGCAGCAGGTGGAACCGGCCTCTTCCGACATGAGCGGCGAGTCACCGAGAACCGTGAAGAACTCCCAAGCATTGCCATCGGGATCCGTGATCCAGACCTTGTCCTGCACCGCGTAGCAGCAGCTGGTCTGGTCTTCGGCGAAAGTGGGAAGTCCCGCGGCCTTTAATCTCTCCTGGTGTGCCACGACGTCCTCGGTGCGGGCCAACTGCACGCCAAAGTGGCTGGCGTTGAAGCCCGTGCGCGGCGCCTGGGCCATGCTGAGGTTGAGCAGGGGAGAGGCCAGGTCGAACTTGGCATAGCCCGGCCTGCGCTTGGTGGCTGGGACGCCGAAGGCCCGCTCGTAAAAGGCCACGGATGCGTCGATATCGGAAACATTGAGCGAGAGATGGGGTTTGAGCACACCTTGCATGGCGATTCTCCAGAGGATAAAAGTTCGAAAAAAATCGAAATAGATCGCGAAAAAAATCAGCAGCACTTGCCGCCGGAGCAACAGTCCTCCCAGAGGTAGTCACAAAGCGTCTTCAGAGACTTGAAGTCGCAGCGGTAGAGAAGGAAGTTGCCCGAGCGTTCGACCTTCACAAGATCGGCCTCGCTAAGGGTGGCGAGGTGATGGCTCAGGGTGGAGGCGGGGATCCCCACCTGGGTCTGGAGATCGCCGGCCGGCGTCCCTTCTGCGGGTCCCTTCACAACGGCCCGGAGGATAGCCAGGCGAACGGGATGGCCGAGAGCGGCGAGCCGCGCAGCGTTCCGATCCAGTTGCTTGGTCATGGAACCTCCCAGAACCAAATTCTATGATAATCGAAATAGTTCGCAAGGATAAATTTCGATAATTTTCGAATTAGGAGTGGAGCAGACCTTTCAGGATGGATTCAGATACTTTGGGAAGATTCATCACCACGGCATTTTCAAGCACGTGAGCTTTGCGGCTCATGCCGCACAGCGCGGTGGCAACGCCGGGGCAGGAGCGCGTGAACTGCAACGCCATCTGCGGGGTAGTGGCGCAACCAGGGAACACCTTTTCTAGTTCGCCGCGCTGGCTCTCCATCTGCTTCAGGATGCGGGCCTGCATGATGCTGGCGCTGGTCTGCACCTGGATGCCCGCGGCCTGGGCCGCTTGCAGCAGCGTCATCGCCTGGCCGCCGATCACTTGAGTGGGCGCGGCAAAGGCTTCGGGCATGGCCAGGTTCAGAGGCAGCTGGATCCAGCGGAAGTGGTGGTCCTTCCCGCCGACTTTTTCGGCGAGGCCAACGAGATTCTCCAGACTCAAGTGCTCGGCGGCCTCGGGCGGCACGCGGAACCCATTCCAGGTAGCGCAACCAAAAGCTTTGATCCGGCCTTGTTGCACGAAGCCTTCGCAGGCCTCGAAGGCCTTGAGGATGACTGCATCGAAGGCATCCGGTCCCAGCTCGGGGCGCTGATGCTCGGGATTGTGCAGATGAAAAAGATCAATGCATTCGACGCCCAGGGCGCCGCGGCTTAACTCCAATTGATGCGCCAAATATTTCGGCGTTATGGCGTGGCAGCCGTCCATCACCTCGCGGGCGGAAAGGATTCCCGGTCCCGCCAGCACACGCTGGAACCAGGCCTGCTGGCTTTCTTCGGTGACGCCATCGCCCATGGGGAGGTAGCCGGCCTTGGTGCTGATGAAGAAGCCATCCCGAGGGACTGCTTGGAAAGCCGCGCCCAGAGCCCTTTCGCTGTGGCCACCCCGGTAGTTGGCGGCGGTATCGAAGACATTGCCGCCCACGACGGAGAAGGCCAGGGCGGCCTCCGTATAGCGAGCGTCGGTATCCCCATCCGGATGGCCCAAGTAGGTGCCGAGGCCCAGGGAACTGAGTTGCATGGAGGCTCCTGGATCCCGGCTAACTGTCGAGCTCTTCCTTCAGGTCTCGCTGACCCATCTCCACCAAGCGTTCCCGGGCCCGGGTGGACCACTCTCCGGTGGTGTAGCTCTCCACCAGCTTTTGATAGAAGCCCTTGGATTCCTCGCGGTATTTCGCGATCTCTTCTTTGGAGAATTTTCCGAAATCCAGGTTGTACCGCGCGAGGTCGGCAGGGGTTAACTCCCCGAATTCCTTCTTCTGGTATTTGGCGAGGAATTCTTTGTTGAACTGGGTCAGGGATTCTTGCGAAACGAATTTTTTTCGCAGGGCCTCGCCCAGGTAGAAGTAGGCGCGCTCGCGATCCACGTATTCCGGATAAGTCACCAGCAGATTCCGCAGGCGGTTTTCCGCGGCGGGATAGTCGTAGGTATTCACGTAGTAGATCCCCACCAGCAATTCATGCTCGGAGATGCGCCGCCAGCACTGGGTGATCTTGGATTTGGTCTGCTCAGCGTAGACAGAGCCAGGGCTTTCTTTCAAAAGCTGCTGAAAGGACTCCATGGCTTTTTTGGTTTCGGACTGGTCTCTTTCGGCGGTTTCGATGGCGGCGTAGTGGCAGAGCCCGATGTGGTACAGCGCATAGTCGCGCCGTTCACTGCGGGGGAAATAATTGAGGTAGCTCTGGTACTCGACCTGGGCCTCGGGGTAATTGTTGGTGGAGCCGAAGAAATAGCTGTCCGCCAACAAGAGCTTGGCCTTGGGGAATTCCGGGGTAGAGGGAAGGTACTCCTCGATGAGCCGCAGGGTCGCGCGGCCCTGTTCCCACTTGCCCTTGCGGAGCAGACTCTCGCCCTTGGCCAGCAAATCCGGCGCGGTCTGGCCTTGGATCTTGTCCACCACTTTTTTGGGTTTGCGGCAGCCGATGCCCGCCACCAGCAGCACCGATAGCGTCAATGAAATGCGAAGAAAGCGCTTCATGGGGATCCTAGAAATAAAACGTATTAGACAGCGATGGCGGGAAGGGAGGATTCAGGCGTGGCTTCCTTGGGTGCGTTGACGGCCTTCCAGGTTCGATCCAGGGCCTCCAACCAGGGTCCCACGAAGGCCTGGGCCTCGGCCCGGTGAATATCGTGGAAGACCTCATGATAGAAGCCCTCCAAGCGATGCCGTTCCAGCAGGCCGGGCTTGATGGCAGACCAAAGTTCCTCGGCTCCGTCGGGGTCCACCACGGTGTCCGTGCCGGCCTGGAGCAGCAGGATAGGCCGGTCCAATTCCGAGCCATAGGCCAGCAACTCCGCCCGGCCCTCTTCGATGGCCGCAGGGAAGGAGGCCGTCACCCGGCGATGGCAGTAGGGGTCCGCCCAGTAGCGCTGCACCAGCACGGGGTCAGAACAAACCAGGTTCTTGTTGCCGGGAAGATCGATAGAGAGGTGGGGAGCCAGCCGGAATAGCACCTTGCTGAGCCATTGCATCAGGACCGTTCGGGTTCGCAGGCCCACCGCCGGGCTACTGAGGACAAGCCCATCCAAGGTGTCCGAATGCCAGAGGCAGGTGAGCAGGGCCACCAAGGCGCCAAAGCTGTGGCCCAGCACGATCTGGGGGCAGACCGGTGGGGCAAGGACGGGCACGCCGTTCAGGAGGCGCGGATGGGCGCCCAGGCGATCCGCGTCATGAAGGCGCTCCTGGCGAAGAAAGAGTGCCAGATCATCGGCGAAGGGCCGAATGCCGGTGGCGTCCCCGCGGATGCCCTCGGAGCGTCCAAAACCCGCGTGATCCATGGACGATACGGACCACCCCAGGGCGTGCAGCCACTTGGCGGTGTGGCGGTAGCGTTCACCGTGCTCGCCATAGCCGTGGGAGATCACCACCCGCCCTTTGGGCTCGGGATGCTCCCAGCGCGCGAAAGCCAGCCTCAAACCAGCGTGCCCTTGGAAGGTGCCCCTTTCAGAGGGCGCCAGATCGCTGGGCAGCACGGTGAGAGATTCAGCCATCTCACCAGAATACCGGACTACGGCGGCACCGCCGAGCCTTGTAAGATGAAGGGTTGCCCTTTCCTGGGGCCTTCAGGATGCTGCATGGACTTTGATAGCCTCGTCAGGGCCAAGAATGAACTGGAACCCCGTGTGCGCCAGCTGACCGCGCATCTGGATGCCGAAAAAAAAGCCCTCGAGTTGGAACAGATCGAAGAAAAGACCGCGGCGCCGGGTTTTTGGGATGATCCCGAAGCCGCCAAGCCGCTCTTGAAAAAGCGCGGCGCGCTGGGCGATGACATCACCCTTTCGAAAAAGCTCAGCGCGGGCATCGAGGATCTTGAGACCGCGCTGGAACTCAGCCGCGATGACGCCGACATGCATGGCGAGGCTGAAAGCCTGGAGTCTTCTCTGCGTGGCGCCATCGAGGACGCCGAGCTCCGCATGATGCTCAGCGGCGATCTGGACAGCAACAATGCCATCGTCGCCATCGCGCCAGGGGCGGGCGGCACCGAGAGCCAGGACTGGGCGGCCATGCTGTTGCGCATGTACTTGAGGTTCTGCGAGTCCAAAGGCTGGGCCACGGAAATGCTCGACTACCAAGACGGCGAAGAAGCCGGCATCAAAGGCGCCACCATCCTGGTCACGGCACCCTACGCCTACGGATATTTGCGGGCCGAGGCCGGGGTGCATCGCCTGGTGCGCATCAGCCCTTTTGATGCGGCCAAGCGCCGCCACACCAGCTTTGCGGCGGTCTATGTGAGTCCCGAACTGGACGACACCATCAACGTGGACATCCCCGACAAGGATTTGAAAATCGACGTGTTCCGGGCCAGCGGCGCCGGGGGCCAGCACGTGAACCGCACCGAATCCGCCGTGCGCTTTACCCACCTACCCACGGGCATCGTCGTCAGTTGCCAGAACGAGCGCAGCCAGATCAAGAACCGCGCGACGGCCTTGAAAGTCTTGAAAGGGCGTCTCTACGAATTGGAACAGCAAAAGTTTTTGGACAAGGTGGCCGCCGCCTCCGGCGAAAAATCCGACGTGGCCTGGGGCTCTCAAATCCGCAGCTACGTGCTTCAGCCCTACCAGATGGTCAAGGACCACCGCACCAGCTATGAAACAAGTCAGACGCAGAAAGTGCTGGATGGCGACCTCGACGGGTTCATCCGCACACAGTTGCTGGCGAAGAGTCTCAAGACAGAGGGTTGATGTCCCCGGTTGGTGAAGGCGGAAAAGGAATGCGTCATTTCGCGGCCGGAAGCCTCCCCAAATCCCACTGCGATCTCTGCCTTTCGCCCATCGCCGAGGGCCGCGCCAAGCGAATCCTTCACGGGGCGGAATACGAATTCTGCTGCCCCGGCTGTGCGACGGTGTTTGGCATCCTGGGCGTTGAAGAAGCCATGCGCCAAGGCCCTCGCTTCAAGGGGGCGGCGAGTGTTGAATCCGAGTTGCCCCCCGGGCCCTACCTGGAGCTATGGCTGAAGGTCGAGGGCATCGCTTGCGGCGCCTGTGCTCCCCTCATCGAAGGCATCCTGCAATCCAAGCGGGGCGTCGTCAAGGCGGTGGTGGAACCCATCTCCGAAGTGGCCCAGGTGCTCTATGCACCCTCCTTCGCCAGCAAAGATGCCATCGCCGCGCACCTCACCAAGCTTGGCTTTCCGGCGCGGGAATTGGCGGGGCCACTGGAAGAAGGGGACGAAAGCCGCAGCATTCATCATTCACTCAGGCTGGTGCTGGCCATCGTGCTGGGGGCCAACGCCATGATGAACGCCATGGTGATGTACGCCACTTTCGCTCACGACCAGGGCGTCGAGTGGTTGTCCAACCTCGTCTTCATGGAGCGGGTCTACGACAAGAACCCCATGCCGATGATCGTGCGGGACACCTTCACCTGGACCACGGGCCTGGCGGCCCTGCCGGTGCTGCTCTACTGCGGCTGGCCCATCATCACCAATGGCTGGCGCCGCATCCGCCTGGGCGCTCCCAACACCGATTCCCTGGTGGGCTTTGGTGCGGTGATGGCTTTCATCGTAAGCCTCTACGCTGCGCTGGTGCTGCACACCCACCATGTCTACTTCGATACGGCCTCCATGTTGGTAAGCCTGCTGGTCATCGGCCGCGCCATTGAGGGGGGCTCCAAACGCAAGGCTCAGCGGGCGGTTCACGGCCTTCTCCAGCTCGCCACCCAAGGCGCGGAGCGATGGGATGGTTCGAATTTTGTCGAAGTACCCATGGAACAGGTGGGCATCAGGGATCGCCTTCGCGTGAAGCTCGGCGAGCGCATTCCCGTGGATGGCCGAGTCCTCACGGGCCATGGTTGGGTGGACACTTCAAGCCTCACCGGAGAACCCAAACCCCTGGAAGTGAGTCCGGGCAGTGCGGTGCTGGCGGGCACACTCCTGAGCGCAGGAATGCTGGAGTTGGAAGCCCAGGCCGTGGGTTCCGATACGCGGCTGGCCCAGGTGGTGCAGCGCGTGCGCCAGACCCTCGCCGCCAAGCCCCCCATCCAATTGCTGGCCGACCGCATCGCGGCGGTCTTCATGCCCATCGTCATCGCCTTGGCGCTTCTCGCGGGCTTTCTCGCCTATGCCCATCACCTGCCTTTGGTCCAATCCCTCATGGCGGGCGTGGCCGTGCTGGTGGTGGCCTGCCCTTGCGCCCTGGGCATCGCCACGCCCATGGTGCTGGTGGCGGCGGTCACCGAATGTGCCAAGCGCGGCCTGTTGCTGCGCAGCGGCGAAGTGCTGGAGCAGGGCCCGAAGCTGAAAGCCTTCGTGTTTGACAAGACGGGGACCCTGACTTCCGGCCGGTTGGATTTCACGGGGTCGCGGTTGGATGGCATCGCCGAAGATGAGGCCCTGATGCTGGCGGCGGCGCTGGAAGAAATCTCCACGCACCCCATTGCCGAGCGCATCTTCCGAGAAGGCGCCACCCGCGCCCAAGGACACGGATTGCCGGACGTGTGGAATCGCGAAGTGCGGCCGGGCCTTGGCGTCAGCGGCCGATTCAAGGATCAGCCCCTGTTCATCGGCCGTCCCGCGTGGCTGAAGGAGCAGGGGGTCAGGGCGCCGGAATCCTGGTGGGGAGGGGATGGGTTAAGCGGATCTTTGGTGATGTTCGCCATGGGAGAACGCGCGGTGGCGATGTGGGGGCTTGGCGATACCGTGCGTCCGGAAGCCTCGGCGGCCATTCGTTCTTTGCAGCGCATGGGCGTGCAGTGTTGGCTGCTGAGCGGGGATCGCATCGAGACCTGCCACGAGGTCGCGGCGCAGGTGGGCATCGCGAAAGACCGGGTGATGGGCGGCGCGCTGCCTACGGAAAAAGGAGAGCGGCTCGCCGAGATTCAAAAAAAGGTCGGCCCGGTGGCCATGGTCGGGGACGGCATCAACGACGCCGTGGCGCTCTCCCAGGCGGACCTGGGCATCGCCATGGGCAGCGGCGCCTCCGTCGCCTTGGAAAGCGCGGGCCTGGTATTGGTGCACCGCGATCTACGGCGGCTGCCGGTCTTCCTCAAACTGTCGCGTCTCAGCTTGCATCGCATCCGGCAGAATCTGGGCTGGGCGCTGGGCTACAACGCCGTGCTGCTGCCTCTGGCCTTAGCGGGCTACGTCCATCCGATCCTGGCCGCCACGGCTATGATGGCCAGCTCCATCAGCGTCGTGCTGAACAGCGGACGGAGCCTGAAGTTGGATGGGGCAAAGCGGGATTTGGAAAGCGTCTGACTTTTCTCGCAGGTGGTTCTTATTCAGCCTTGGGCATCGCATTCCCCGCCGCCAGCGCATCCTGCTCATCCTTTGGCAGCCGCCACACCCATCGTCCCGTGACACGATCAAAGATGTCGAAGCAGCAGAGCCAGTTCAGCAGGCCGGCGATCATGACGTAGCTGGCGCCGTATTCCTGGGTGAGGTTGCGGACGGGCTCGGTGCCCTGGCCCCCGAAGGCCCAGGCGAAGATTCCGTAAATCGGCCCGATGCCGAGGGTCGCGCCGGCGCCTAGGGTCGGCATCCACTCGAAGGGTTCGGTTTTTGGGACGTAGACACCGCCGGGAATGCCACTCCCCGCGCCATGGGAGAGTTGCAGCCAGGCCATCACGCAAAAGATCGCGGTGATCCCGAAAAGAACCTTGGCGCGTCCCTTTTCACCGATCATCCAGTAGCCCGCGCCGGGCACCACCCAGTTGCAGAGCAGCGGTTTCCAGGCAGCGTTGAACGCCTTCTGTTTGCGCAGGGGCAGCGGAAGATTTGGGAGCTTGGGGGCTTCGTCGGGCATGGAACCAGAGTAACGGAACGAAGCGAAAAAGGCCGCCTTGCGGCGGCCTTTTCAGGGGTTCACACCGGAATCTAATCCGAAGCGAAGGGCAGCAAAGCGATGTTGTGGGCCCGCTTGATGGTCTCGACCAACCTGCGCGGGTGGTTGGACGGGGCCCCCTCCGCGATCGAGCGAAGCGAGGAGTGGGAGGACAGCGCGGTGCGCTGTCCAATCGGGGGGTAGTCGCAAGTGCGCCCCACCACAGAAAAACCGCCCATGTGGGCGGCTTTTCTGAGCATGCCAATGCGGGAACTAGTCCGATGCGAAGGGCAGCAAAGCGATGTTGCGGGCCCGCTTGATGGACTCGACCAACATGCGCTGGTGGTTGGCGCACACACCGCTGGTGCGGCGGGGCAGGACCTTGCCGCGCTCGGGCGTGAAGCCCTGCAGGGTCTTGATGTCCTTGTAATCAATGAGCGTGGACTTCTCGACGCAGAACTTGCAGAACTTGCTGCGTCGGCCGCTAAATACCTTCTTCTTCTTGGGCTTGCCCTTTGCGTCAGGTCGTTTTTTCATCCTGCCACCTCCTCAGGGGAGCGTTCTTTGATGCCGGCGGCGGCTTTGCGCTTGCCTTCGCGCTCGAAGCGAGCCTTGCGGCGGGCCGCAGACTTGGCTTCTTCGTCGAGGCGCACGCTCATGAACTTGATGACCGCGTCGTTGTTGCGGAAACGGCGCTCCAGCTCAGCAATGAGCTTGGGGCCCGCGTTCATCTCGAAAAGCGTGAAGTAGCCTTCCGAGAATTTCTGGACTTCGTAGGCCAGCTTTTTGCGGCCCCACTTGTCAGTCTTAAGCAGTTCGCCACCCTGCTCGGCAATAATCCCCTCGTACTGTTTGACCAGTTCGTCGACCTGTTCTTCGGTCAAGGTAGGGGAGGCGATAAAGATGGTCTCGTATAGACGCATCGTTCCTCCTTGTGGATGTGAAGCCCCCATTCAAGATGGGAGCAAGGAGCTTCCCTATTGCGGGACGCGAACCCCAAGTTTCTCAGGGAAAGGCTTGGGATTCAAGGGAAAGTCCTTGATGGGCTATGAGCTACGAGCCTTGAGGTACGAGCTTTGAGGTACGAGGTTTGAGTGATGTGGAGCAGCTATTGGAACGGATACTGTTTCCATGAACCTCAAACATACCTTCGTTGCATTTGTACTACTGACCTCGATCCTATTCGCCAAGGCTCCCTCAAAAGGCCCCGCCACGGAGCTGGGCGATAAATGGATCGCCTCGCCAGCATCGAAAAGTACGCCGGGTTTCCGGTATCAGATCGCCGATCAAAATCAATCGCTGCACTACCACGTCCTGCTGGATCAAGGCGCGGACCCCAAGGCATGGGCCCTGCAAGTTGGGATCGCGGATCCGCGGGTGGTGCGGCTCCGGAAATCTTTGCTAGCGGACTCCAAAGCATCCTTCAAGGAATACAAATCCCTCTTGAAGGATTCCGAACACCAGAGTGAGGAATGCCAAAAGAACATCAAAGAAATCCTGGAGAGCGTTGAAGTCGCCCAATCTCAGATTCAGGATTACGATCCCAGGACCTATCCAAATTTCTGTGTGTGAGCGATTTTCATGATGTTTGATCCGGGTCAGTAGGTCGAGGGTTCCATCCGGGTGGGGTAGAGGATGGCGAACTGAGTGAGGGCTTCTTTCCAG
>JANXXC010000287.1 GCA_025350765.1 Holophagaceae bacterium
ATTCATCGCGGAAATGATCGCCAAGGATCTGCCCTCTCAAATCTTCGTCACAGCCACCGGCGGCTTCGACACCCACAGCAATCACGCTCGGGATTTCCCGAAATTGCTCACTGAGATGGGCGCCTCGCTGAATGCCTTCTATGCGGATCTCGCCAGCATTAGTACCTCCAAGGGCAATGCCCAGGATCGCGTGATCATCATGGGCTGGAGTGAATTCGGACGCCGCGTCCGAGAGAACAACGGCGGCCTGGATCACGGCACCGCGGGGCTCAGCTACGTCATCGGCAAAGGCGTGAAAGGCGGCGTCTACTCCAACTACCCGGATCTCACGAGCCTGGACGACAACGGGAACATGAAATTCACCACCGATTTCCGAAACCTCTACGCCACAGTGCTGGACAAATGGCTGGGCGTGAGTAGCAAGACCGTCCTGGGCGCTTCCTATCCTGCCCTGGGATTTATTTGAAGCCCCCGGCCTCTGCCGGGAGCATGCTTGGATTTTCACTGATTATGGGGTGGCGCGATGGCGACCTTCGATGCCCAGAAAACAACCTGGACCGTGGACGATGTGCTTCACTTCCTCCGCCGTTTGGGCTTTGGGATGAGGCCCGAAGAGGCCGCCACCTTGGCGGTCTCTTCCGTAGCGACCACCGTGGCGGCCTGCCTCGGATTTCCGGTCACGGATTCCGGGACCTTCCTGGAAGCAAAGGCCTACGCCAATCCCATGGAGCGTAAGAAATATGACGGCACCCTGATCGCGCCCGCGGCATCAGCCTTTCGCCTCTACCGCCAGTTCAAGGACGACTCTTCCATCATTGACGACGCCGTCGCCAACTGGGCCTGGCGCATGCAGTACAACCCGAATTCCTTCATCGAGAAGCTGGCCCTCTTCTGGCACAACTTCTTCGCCACGGGTCACCGGAAGGTAGGAAATCCTCCCTTCATGACCAATCAACTGGATCTCTTCCGCCAAAGCGGCGCGGAGCGCTTTCCTGATCTGCTGGTGGCGGTGAGCAAGGACCCGGCCATGATGGTCTGGCTCGACACGGTGGAGAACCGCGTCTACAGCCCAACCGACGTGGCCAACGAAAACTATGCGCGAGAGGTAATGGAGCTCTATTCCCTGGGCGTGGACAACGGATACAACCAGTTGGACATTTCCCAATTGGCCAAAGTCTTTTCCGGCTGGACCTACTCCAATGAGAACAATCTTGAGAACAAGGGCCTTTTCAAGATTGATCAATACGCCCGCGCAAAGGGCACCGTCACGATTTTCGGGCAAACCTTCTCCCTTGATAATGGGGAGAACATCGTCAAGGCCATACCCCAGCTCCGGGCAAATCAGTGCGCCGTTTTCCTGGCCAGGCGTCTGCTCATTTATTTCGTGGAGCCTGAGCCCTCCGCCACGGTGCAGAACGATTTCGCCGCCGTGATCTTGCGCAACAATTTCGGCATTCGGGACAGCTTGTTCGCGCTGTTCAAATCCGCCTATTTCTACGACCCTTCCGTGAAGTGGTCCTTGATTGAAAACCCTTCGGCCTGGATCGTCAGACTGGCCAAGACCTTTTGCCCCAACCTATCGAAAGCCGTCGCGCCCCGCCACGCGAATCCCACTAACGGTATGCCATTGTTCGCCTGCTGGTGGGCCCTCATGGGGAACGACGACTCCGGCAACAATTCCAACTTCACCTCCATGGGCCAAAATCTGCTGAACCCCTATGGACCCAATGGCTGGCACGAACACACGGCCTGGCTGAACAGTGAGACCTATCGGGCCCGCACCGAAACAATCTACGGTCTTTGCATGGGTGAAAAAGCCTTCGGCAACGGCACGGACAGCGCGGGAAACAATCCCCCCATCTTCCCCACGACTCTGGCGGATTGGTTCCCCACCGCCCCCACGAGCCTTCAGGCCATGTGGACCCGTCTGGTAGATTTGGCCCAGCCTGCCCCCATCCCCAACCCCATTCGGGATGCGATCCTATCCCGGGTCTGGAATGGCAGCTTCGCCTGGGACGGCTCTGCGTCCACCGAATCGAAGGTGCGGGAGACTTTGTTCCTCCTGCTCACCAGTCCTTTTGCCATGCAGCACTGAGGAGGATGACCATGACTCAGCGTCGCACTTTCATCAAATCCCTGGCCGCTGGCGGCGCGGGGCTCGCGGGACTCGCCTGCGGCGGCAGCCTTACGAAACCAAATGCCCCCGGGAGCGGCGGCGAGAACGCCGCGGCCAACGGCCGCATTTTGGTGGTGGTTCAGCTTGCCGGAGGCAACGACCTGCTGGACACCATGACGCCCCTCTCCGGCGCCAACTATGATGTCTACCGGACCAAACGACCCACTCTTAAGCTAGATCCGTCGACCGACCTTCTGGATATCGGCAATGGCTTGGGACTCAACAAGTCCTTCGGCCCCCTCCTGGCTCTGCACCAACAGGGGAAGATCGCCTGGATGCCGGGCATCGGCATGCCCAACCCGAGTCTTTCGCATTTCCAGGCGGAGGATCTCTGGAATTTCGGCAAAGTCATCCCGAATGACACGGGATGGCTTGGACGCATCGCGGATCAGATGTTCGACCCTTCCGGCGACGTGCTGAGAGGCATCGCCGTGAACAATCTCACCGGTGCCATGGTGGGCCAGACCCGTTCCTTCGTAAATCTGCCCCGGAGTAGCACCTTCCGTTATCCCACGAGCTTCAATGGCAACAACAATCCCCCGGATGCCGCCCTGCTCCGCGCGGGCTTCAATGACGTTTTGAACCTCACGGGAACACCCTCCGCCTCTGGTTTGGGCGGCGCCAAGAGCGCGGGGAAAAATTTCTATAACGCCCAGGAAGCCTTCACTTCTCTCTTCGGTACTGTGCGCCGCAATTCGAGCGTCCCCTACCCGGGGGACTCGACCTACCCCGACACCACCTTGAGGGGTTACTCCCACCTGGCAAGTCAATTGAAGTACGTGGCAGAACTGCTCGCGAAGGGATTTCCCACCCAGATCTTTCACACGGAAACCTACGGATACGACACCCACTCGAACCATCCGAGAGACCACACTTTTTTGTTGAAAGATCTTGGTGCCACCCTGGCCGCTTTCTATCAGGATCTGGCCTCCATTTCAGGCATGCAGGACCGCGTAATGGTGATGGTATGGAGTGAATTTGGGCGGCGGGTTCCTGAGAACAACGGCGGCTTGGACCATGGCACCGCCGGCCTCAGCTTCTGTCTGGGGAAGGGCGTAACCGGAGGTGTTTACTCCAGCTATCCAGACCTGACCAACTTGGTTAACTACGACAATATGACGGCCACCCTCGATTTCCGGCAGATGTACGCCACGGTCATTGACAAATGGCTCGGCGGAAACAGCCAGGCCATTATCGGTGGCACCTACGCGAACCTGACCTTCATTTAAAGTCGCGGGCCAGGGACACGAGGAGGGATCGGCTGGTGCAGCCTTCAGAAGCCAGGATCTCCAGATTGACGGCGGAGGTATCCAATCTCAGATCGCCGCCTTGGCCGAACGCCAGGATCTCGCCTGTCTCTGCGTTTCTCACAGCCACGCTGGGAAAGGCCGTACCGTTCCATTGAAGATGCACCCGCTCGCCTTCCATCTCACCGCGCATCCCGGGTCCATTTGCGGATTGGGTGAAGGCCGACGGTCGCCGCTCGGCGATGGGCACCTGTTCCTTGAGGAGGCGCAACCCCGCCACTTGTCCGGGGTCGGCGCAGGGCAACGCCACCACAAAATGACGCTCCCCACTGCAACCCACGACCAGGGGCTCGAAGGACAGCGTGGCGAGCAACCTCCCCTGGGCATCCAGCGTTTCCGCTTGAAAGACTCCCGATCCGCTGGGCGCCGTGCGCGGGGTCTGCGTCCAAAAGGCCGGCTCCAAGACCGCGCTGGAATCGTCCATCCGTCCCCGGATCACAAGGCAGGATTCGGAAGCCGCCGAGGCGGGAGGGCTGGCCATACGAAAAGCCAGGATCCCCGCGTAGGTGTAGTCACTCACCCAGGTGGGTGAGCAGTACCCCAATGCATCCCGGAAGAGAGCTGGATCTTTGGAAGCAAAAGCGCCCACGTCCAACCCGAAGGCGCCGATGCTGCCCGCGGGTGGGACGGGTCCAGCGTAGGGATAGGCCAAATCGGGATTGGATGGAGTACCGCAGGGCGCATGGCGACGCCCGAGAGTGTGGCCGACTTCATGCGCGAAGACCTCTGGGTAATTGCCGCCATCGGGATAGCCGGTCTTGTCCCAGCCCACGGCGCTCCTACCTTGGATGGAAGCGGAGCTACCGATGTAGCCCATGCCGGATATTCCATTGCCGTACGCCACCTTCACGGCGCCGAAATAGGTTCGATCAGTCCGACCTTCAAGCAGGCGTTTAGTCTCCAGGTCATTCAGAAGCTGGGCCCAGCCGCCGCCATCGGCCGTGAGATCAGCCACACTCGGAGTGAAGGGAGCGCCGACCGTGGCGTCCACCTGATCCATGGGATACATGCGCCTTAGGCGATCCGTCCAGTCACCCACGTTGGTCAGGGACACATTGCCTGTTCCTGCCGCCAGGACCACCGGAAAGAACGAGACCCTCCAGGGAGGGAGGGTCTGAACATTCATGGGCATCGGGGTGCCGGATCGCGGGAGAAGGTTGTTGCTTCGATCCCGGTCCGGTGCCAGGCCCCCGGGATCCGCCTCTGCGATAAGGCTGTAGCCCGGCTGGATCAGGCTTCCAGGTATCGCCACGTTCCAACTGAGCGCAAGGTTACCCTCCTGAATCGAAGTCGGGACCGCCGCGCCGGGCGAAGGAATATCCAGGGTTGCCATGACGTTCTGGCCTTGAAAAATCTTTACCCTCACCAGCGGCGAGGCGCCATTGGCTTGATCTGCCTTGAGAAACACCCTGAGAAGCCCGTCGCGATTGCGCACCAAGGGTACGGTTCCACCCAAGGTTTGCACGGACTGGGTTAGGTAGGCGGCCTCCACGCTAAAGTCCGCGAGAGTTGACGCCGTGACCGTGAAGGCGTCCGCAGAAATGGTCGTGCCTCCTAAATTGCGAAGGGTAAGGAATCCTGAAGTAGCTCCTGCGGGAACGGTAGCGGTGACCTTCGCGTCACTGTTGATCGTGAAGGTGGCCTGGGTCCCGTTAAAGGACACTCCCTGAAGCGTGGAGAAGCCACTTCCATTGATGACCACAGAAGCGCCCACGGGCCCCGAATTGGGCGAGAAGCTCGCAATGGACGGAGCCGTGTAACTCACCGTGAATTGCGCGGGAGCCGAGGTGCCGGTTCCCAGTGGGTTCAACACGGTGATGGGACCCGAACTGTAGGAGTTGGGAACCGAGAAGTGGAGCTGGTTCGCCGAATCCAAGGTGAAGGGAAGGGAGCGGCCGTTCAGGCGGACCAGCTGAACCTGGTAGAAGGAGGCCCCTAGCACCGTCACATTGGTGTTCGGCCCTCCCATCGAGGGGGAAAAGCTGGTGATGACTGGCGCCAAGCCCGAGGGCGCTACGACGTTCAACGCCAAATCATCCACGAAGAAATTGGTCGCCAGGCCAAGGTTTGAATCGGCCACCAGGTAGATGCGAGTGGTTTGTCCTTTGAAGGCCGTGAGGTCGTAGCTTTTCTGCACATAGGCGCCACCAGCATCGAGATTGGACAGGGTTCCCAGGGCTCTCAGCACGCCATTGTGGACATCCCTAATCTGGATCTGTAAGGTGTCGTGGACCACGGTGCTTACATCATCCGTACTCACCTGCACGAAAAGGGACAAGGTCGCGCTTGTAACGTTGGCGGGGATCGCCACGTCCTGCCAGAGCTGATCCGAGGTTACGACCGTGCTGCCGCCCAACCGCGCCCGCCAACTGCCGGTGCGTCCCAGCGTGTTCTCCACCACCTTGTTGAGGTCCGACGCCAGCCAGCCGCTCCTCCCGGCTTCGAAACCAGGGTTCTGGAGCAGGTTGATGGGTGTGGACGCACTGGGAACGGTGAAGGGAGACGGCGAGAGGCCCACCCCCCCGGGAGTCGTCACCGAAATTTGCCCGGTTGTGGCCCCCGGCGGCACGGTGACGCTGATCTCGGTGGTTCCATTCAAAGTGAAGGTCGAAGCCGTGCCGTTGAAGGCAACCGTGGTGGTTCCGCCAAAATTCGCCCCGCTGATAAGCACCATCGTGCCTACGGGGCCTGAATCGGGTTCAAAGGCTGTAATGGCGGGACCCGTGCCTGAGACGGTGATTGGCGCCGAAGCCATGGAAGACCCAACGGCATTGGTGGCGGTTAGCACATAGGTTTTCGAAAGGCTTGGCATCACCGAAATGCTGGAGCCCGTGACCACTCCAAGGCCGCTGATGCTCAGAGAAGCGGCGCCTGTAACGCTCCACGCCAAGGTACTCGCTTGGCCCAGCACAATTGTGCTCGGCGTCGCGGTGAAGCTCGATATGAGCGGTACTGTGGTGGGGACAACCGTTACCGTGGCCGAAGCGGTGGTGGTGCCACTGCTATTGGCAGCCGAAAGAACGTAGGTCGCCGTTTCCGTGGGACTGACCTGTAGGCTGGTGCCGCTAACGGTTCCAATGCCCGCGATGCTGAGGCTCGCAGCGCCGGTGACATTCCAGGTCAGGGTGCTGCTCTGGCCCTGGGCGATGGAGGCTGGCGATGCCGAGAAGCTTGCGATGACCGGAGGGGGCACATTCACCGTCAGGGCCGTGGTTGCGATGACAGAACCGGCGGTGTTGGTAGCCGTAAGGGTGTAGGTCGTACTGCTGGTGGGGCTAATCACCGTGCTGGTTCCAGTCACCGAACCGATGCCGCTGATACTAAGCCCCGAGGCCCCGGATACGTCCCAGGTCAACATGGAGCTTTGGCCTACATCAATGGTGCCGGGGTTGGCTGAAAAGCTGCGGATGGTGGGAAGGGGCGGGTTAACGGTAATGACGGCGGACGCCGTGGCGCTGCCACCCGCATTTGAAGCGGTGAGCGTGTAGGTGGTCGTGGCATTGGGTGTGACCGCCGAGCTGGTGCCCGCAACGGCGCCGATTCCAGAAATGGACAAATTGGTCGCACCGGTGACCGACCACGTCAGTACACTGCCCTGCCCCAGGGTGATAGTGGAGGGTGAGGCCTGAAAACTGGTGATGACAGGCACTGCGGTGGGCTGAGTCGAAGCGCCACCGCCACCACCTCCGCCCCCACAACTGAGGATCAGCGCCCCTAACAGGCCGGGAAGCCATCGAAAAACCGGAATGCGATGGAGCATGGCTTTCCTCCAATTAGGGCGCTCATGAAACCCTAAGGAGAAAGCAGACCATCGAGGGCCGAAATTTGATGGCGGGGACGAAAACCTTGTCGAGCCGCGCCTTGTTCTGGTCGAATGTTTTGGGGCCGTTCCCGCCCTGGCGTCACGGGATCAATCTGGAATCGCGGTGGGCTATTCCCTTTGGTCTTCCAGCACGGGCTGGAATATGGCATCTTGGAACTTCCGATGGAGGAGCGGTCCCCATCAGTAGCGCGGCGGAGGTTTGCACCCTTTGATGCCGCGTGAAAGGGGAGGATCGCCGAAGGGAAGCGCGGCAACGGCGTAATCCTTGGACGCTTGGGCTAAATCCCGGCGGCTGTCGCGGCAGTCTTCTGCCGTGAAGTGCCAGATGGATCGCGGGCGACCCTGCCAACGGGCAGGTGTTGGGACCCTCGTTTCGGTGGCACCATCGTTTTCCGGATCCTCCGGTACGTGATGCCCCGATGAACAAGTCCCACTCAAAAAAAACCTCCCATTCAACGGGTCCCCTGTGGATGCAGCATTGGCTTCTGCGACTGTGCGAGGTGGATTCCACTTCTGGCCGCGAAGACGCGCTGCTGCCCTTGCTCCATCAGCTGCTCACGGAAATGGGCGCCGAGATTTTTGAACAGCCCGTCGCCCCTGGCCGGACCAATGTGCTGGCCCTGTGGGGACGGCCGCGGGTCCTCTTCTCCACGCACCTCGACACCGTGCCGCCTTTCATCCCGCCGCGCAAAGAAGGCCACTTCCTCTACGGCCGCGGCACCTGCGATGCGAAGGGCCAGATCATGGCCCAGCTCGAAGCCATCCGGCAGATGCTTGGGGAAGGCATCACCGGTTTCGCTTGGCTGGGCGTGGTGGGCGAAGAGACCGACAGCGCCGGCGCCGCGGCGGCCCTAGGCCTCTCCGACCGCGTGCGGGATTGCCGGGCCCTCATCAACGGCGAACCCACGGAATTGAAGCTCGCCTCCGGCCAGCGCGGCGTGCTGCATCTCGCCCTGCGATGCCACGGAAAGTCCGCCCACAGCGGATCTCCGGAGCTAGGGCAGGACGCCAACTGGATGCTCATTGATTGGCTCCAGCGGCTCCGGACCCTGCCCAGGCTAGAGGACCCGGATCTCGGTCCCGAAGTCTGGAACCTGGGCCGCATGGAAGGCGGCGAAGCCATCAACACCATCCCCGCCCGGGCCGAAGCCCACGTGCTGGCTCGAACGCTGCCCCATTCGCTCTTCGAGCTGCAAGCCGCGGATCTCCAGCCCCCGGGCGCCGAGATGGAGCGGCTGCTTTCGGAGCCCGCCGATCGCTACCCGGCCATCCCCGGCTTCGAACAGGCCTCCATGCCCTTCGGCAGCGACGCGCCGCAGCTCCGTGCCCTCATCCCAGACCGCATGGTCGTCCTCGCGGGACCGGGCTCCATCGCCGTGGCCCACACGGAAAACGAACACATCAATCTGGCGGAACTCGTCCTTGGCGTGGCCCTCAACAAGCGATTAGCCATTCATTTTTTAAAGGACTGACATGACCCAGTACATCAAGATTCCAGTCACGGTTTTAGGCGCCACCGGTGTCGTGGGCCAGCGCTTCGTGCGGCGGTTGGCCAACCATCCACTCTTCATCATCCAGCACCTGGCCGCCAGCGAACGCAGCTCCGGCAAGCGCTATCGCGAGGCCTGCGCCTGGCGGTTGGACGGCGATTCCTACGGCGGCCTGGCGGACCACGTGCTGGTGCCCGGCGATCCGCATCACGCCATGTCGCCCATCGTGTTCAGCGCCCTGGACTCCGGCCCGGCGTCAGAGCTGGAACCCCTCTTCGCCCAGGCGGGCGCGTTGGTCTTCTCCAACGCCTCGGCCTTCCGCATGACGCGCGAAGTGCCCCTGCTGGTGCCGGAAGTGAACCCCGATCATCTGAGGCTCATCGAGCTGCAGCGCCGCCACCACGGATGGAAGGGCGCCATCCTGTGCAATCCCAACTGCACCGCCACGGTGCTGGTGATGGCCCTCGCGCCGCTGCACCAGGCCTTCGGCGTCGAAAAAGTGTTCATGACTTCCATGCAGGCCGTGAGCGGCGCGGGCTATCCCGGCGTGTCGAGCCTAGACATCCTGGGCAACGTGGTGCCTTTCATCCGCAACGAAGAAGAAAAAGTCGAGGAGGAGATCCCCAAGATGCTGGGCCGCTTCGCCCCCGATGGCGTCGAGCTGGCGGCCGTCGCCGTGTCGGCGCTGTGCCACCGCGTCCCCGTCATTGATGGCCACACCGAAGCCGTGAGCGTGAAGCTCAAAGGCGACCCCACGCCGGAACAAGTGCGCGAGGTGTTGCGCGCGTGGAAACCCGAACCTCAAGCGCTCGCCCTGCCCTCGGCGCCCCCCGTGCCCATCCGCCTCCACGAGGCCGAAGACCGGCCTCAGGTGCGGCGGGACGTGGAAATGGATGGCGGCATGAGCGTCCACGTGGGCCGCATCCGAGCCTGTCCGCTGCTGGGCATCAAGTTCACGCTGCTGGGCCACAACACCGAGCGGGGCGCCGCGGGCGGCAGCATCCTCAACGCGGAACTAGCCCATGCCAAGGGCCTGCTGTGAATCCTCGGGTGATGAAATTCGGCGGGAGCAGTGTCGCGGACGCGGCCTGCATGCGCCAGGTCGCCAGCCTCGTGCGGGAAGCGTTGCCCCAGGCCCCGTTGGTGGTGCTCTCCGCCATGGGGAAGACCACCAATGGACTCTTCGCCGCCGCCAGCGCCGCGGAGCGTGGGGATCTGCCCGTCGCGCTGGATCAGTTGAAGACCCTCATCCAGAATCACCGTCGCGCCGCAGACGAGCTTTTCAACAACCCCGAGGGCTCGGTTCCCGAAGCGCTGGATCACGCCCTCACCGATGCCTTTGGCCAGATCGAGCTGCTCCTTCGTGGTGTGGCGTTATTGCGGGAGCTGAGCCCCCGCAGCCAGGACGCCATCGCCTCCTTTGGCGAACAGCTCTCTACCCGCATCTTCGCGGCTTTCCTGCGGAAGGAAGGGTGTGACGCGGCCTGGGTAGACGCCTGCGCCGTCATGAGGACCGATGGCACCTTTGGGGAAGGGCAACCCCAGCCTGAATCCATCCGGGAATTGGCGGCCTCGGTCATCGCCCCCCTGCTGGGGCCTGGCCGGGTGGTGGTCACCCAGGGCTACATCGGCGCCACGGAAGAAGGCCTCACCACGACCCTCGGCCGCGGCGGCAGCGATTACTCCGCGGCCCTTCTGGGCGCGGCGCTCGCAGCTTCCGAGGTCCAGATCTGGACCGACGTGGAGGGCGTCCTCACTTGCGATCCGCGCATCGTGCCCGGCGCCCTGCCCATTCCGGAATTGAGCTTCGCAGAAGCCGCGGAGTTGGCGGCCTTTGGCGCAAAGGTGTTGCACCCGGCCACAATTCAGCCGGCGGTGGAGGCCAAGATTCCCGTCACCGTGCGCCACACCCAAAAGCCCCAGGGCCGCTTCACCACCATCACCGGCGAGGTCCATTCGGGCCGTTCCGTCACGGCGCTGGCCAGCCGCGGACCCATCACCGTGCTCACCGTGAGCAGCTCCCGGATGCTGGCGCAGAGCGGGTTTTTAGCGCGGCTTTTCGAGGTCTTCGGCCGCCTGGGGGTCAGCGTGGATCTGGTGGCCACCGCCGAGGTCAGCGTCTCTCTCACTATTGAGGCCGATGCCCCGCTCAAGGTTCTGCTTAAGGAATTGTCCGCCTTCGCCACGGTGAAGGTGGCCGAAGATCGCGCCATCGTCGCCGTGGTGGGCGCGCGGCTGAAACAAACGGCGGGGTTGGGTTCCCGGATTTTCGGCGCCCTGGCCGACATCAACATCGAGATGATTTCCATGGGCGCCAATGAGATCAATTTGAGTCTGGTGGTGGAGCGCCCTCAGGAACACGAAACCCTGCGGCGGCTCCATGCGGCCCTGATCGAAGGAGGTGTCTGATGAGGATCGGCGTATTCGGAAAGGGGCGCCTGGGTTCGGCCATCGCGGATTGCGCGGGAGCGGATCTCGCATGGTGCATCGGGCGAGCCGAAAAGCCATCGGGTCCCGTAGACGTGGCCATTGACGCCAGTTCCGGTGCGGCCGTGCGAGAGCATCTGGACTGGTGCTTGGAGCAGAAAGCAGATTTTCTCATTGGCACCACGGGCTGGGAAATTCCAAATCTCATCGAACTGGTAGGCCAACGCATCGGCGTCATCAATGCACCAAATTTTTCACTCACCGTGGCGCTTTACGCCAGGCTTAGCCTCATTCTCGCGCGCTTCGCGTCCCGGGATGAAAGCAAGGATCCCTTTCTTGTGGAGCACCATCACGCCCGCAAACATGATGCTCCCAGCGGCACCGCCAAACTGCTCGCGGCCACCTTGATGAAGGGATGCCCCCGCAAAACCGAATGGGTCATCCCAGCGGTTGGAAGTGACGTGAAGCCGCACCAGCTCAACGTCTCCAGCATCCGCGCCGGTCATACTTACAGCTCTCATATCGTGGGCGTCGACGCGCCCGGCGAGGTTATCGAATTGCATCATGCGGCGCGTTCGGCGGTGCCCTACGCCGAAGGCGCCATCCAAGCCGCCCACTGGATTCGTGGTCGCAAAGGACTTTTCATGATGGACGCCGTGGCGAAGGAGCTACTGGATCCGCTCTTCCATGAGGTGAATCCATGACCCGATTCAAAGGCCTCGGCGTGGCCTTGGCCACACCCTTTTTATCCAATGGAGACTTGGATCTACACGCTTTCAGGAAACTCGTGAAGCACGTGGTTCATGGCGGCGTGGACTTTCTCGTGGTGTTGGGTTCCACCGGCGAAGCGGCCACGCTCGATGACAGCGAACGAGACCTTCTCATCCAAGCTTGCCGCGAGGAATCGGACGGAATACCCGTGGTGGTCGGCGCGGGCAGCAGCTCCACCGCTCAAGCCGCGCGCTGGTCCAAGCGGGCGCAGGAGCTGGGCGCCGACGCGGTCTTGGTCGTCACGCCGCCCTACAACAAACCCACACCCGCGGGTCTCGTGGCCCATTTCCAGACCATCGCCGATGCCGCCAAGGGCCTGCCCATCATCGTCTACAACGTACCGGGCCGCACGGGCCAAAACCTTTCGCCATCAACCTTGGCGCTGCTTTGGGAGAATCCGCAGGTCGTCGCGGTGAAGGAATCCAGCGCCAATCTCGGCCAGATCGTGGAGATCGCGCGTACGCTTCCGGCCGGAAAAATCATCCTGGCGGGCGACGATAACCTTGCGCTACCCAGTATCGCGGCGGGCGCGAAAGGCTTGGTGTCGGTGCTTGGAAACCTGTTGCCGAAGGAAACGAAAGCCCTCGTGAACGCCGCGCTGACAGGCGATCTCGAAGGGGCTCAAAGCCGCCAGGCGCGGCTTCTCCCGCTCATTGACGCGCTGTTCATGGAGAGCAATCCCATCCCGCTGAAAGCCGGATTAAAATTTCTCCGCCTTGGCGAAGACGTGCTCCGCCTTCCCCTCACCACCGCGGAGCCCACCACCTGCAAGTGTTTGGTAGACGCGCTGTGTCTCGCCGCCGAAGGCAATCTGCCAGGAATATCCCTATGACGATTGACGATCTGAAATCCTTTTACGCTCAAAGTTCGGAGGCCATCTCTGCCAATGCCCAACGCCTCGAAGCTCACGAGGCTTTGCTTTCCGCCTTGGAATCCGGGGCGCTCCGCGCGGCGGAGCCCGATGGGAATGGCGGCTGGCGGGTGAACATCTGGGTGAAACAGGCCATTCTTTCAGGCTTCCGCAACACCGTGATGCAGGATCTTTCGGTGCCCGGATTTTCGTTTTTCGATAAGACCGCCTACCCTGCGCGCTCCTTCAAGTTGGAGGAGGGCGTTCGCATCGTTCCCGGCGGCAGCACGCTGCGGCGGGGCGCTTTTATCGCCAAGGGCGTGGTGGTGATGCCGCCCGCTTATGTGAATGTGGGCGCTTATGTGGACGAGGGCACCATGGTGGACAGCCACGCCCTCATCGGCTCCTGCGCCCAAGTGGGCAAGCGCGTCCACGTCAGCGCCGCCGCTCAAATTGGCGGCGTGCTGGAACCCGCCGGTGCACGGCCCGTCATCATTGAAGATGATGTTTTCGTCGGCGGCCTCGTTGGGCTGTTTGAAGGTATCCATGTGCGCGCCCGAGCCGTGCTAGCCAGTGGCGTCATCATCACGGGTTCCACGGTGATCTACGACTTGGTGAACGGCAAGGAGTGGCGCAAGGAGGTTCCCGAGGGCGCCGTGGTGGTGCAAGGCTCGCGGCCCGCCAGCGGCGCCCTTGCCAAGGAACAGGGCCTCCATGTATCGGCGCCCATGATCGTGAAATACCGCGACGCCCGCACCGATGCCTCCACCACCCTCGAAGACGCATTGCGGTGAGGCCTTATCGAGGCGACGATCGAAGCATCATGCTGCCCGCCCATCGCCTCTCTCACCTCAAGCCCTCACCCATTCGCATTTTGAGTGAAGGCGCGTCTCCATCGGCCATTCCGCTGGGCTTGGGCGAACCCACCTGGGATTTACCCCACGCCGCGCAAAAGGCCCTGCACGAAACCCGCGGCCCCTGCCCCTATGGACCCAATTTCGGGCTGCCGGAATTGCGCGATGCGGTGGCGCGCTTCCATGGCGCGCATCGGGACGAAGTGCTCATCACCTGCGGCAGCGAGGGCGGCATCTTTTCGTTGTTCCTCGCCTTCCTGAACCCCGGCGATGAAGTGCTGGTTCCGGATCCCTACTTCCCCGCCTATACCTCGCTGGCGCTGTTGGCGGAAGCCATTCCCGTCACCTATGCCCTCGACAAGGAGGATCGTTTCCGTCTCAAAGCGGGTCCCCTTCTAGCGGCATTAGAAACCCATCCCAAGGTCAAAGCCGTGGTCGTGAACGCACCGTCAAACCCCACGGGCGCCGCCACCAGCGCTGAGGATCTACGGTGCATAGCCGAGGCCTGCGAAGCCCGGGGCGTGATGCTGGTGAGCGACGAGGTCTATCGCGATTTGCATTATGGAGTTCGGCCGCCGAGCCTGCGGGATGTCTCCAACTACGGCTTGATTCTCAGTTCTGTGAGCAAGGCCTGGGGCGGCGCGGGGCTTCGGGTGGGCTGGATTGTCGGGGATCCCCAGTGGCTGGGCCCCGCCCGCACCGTGCATGGCTACGCCGTCACCGGCGCGGCACACCCGGCGCAGCGCGCGGCCTTGGCGCTCATTGAAGATTCGGAAAGCATCTTCATCTCGGCGCGAAAGGAAATTCGGGCGCGATGGGAGGCCCTGGCCGCCGCCCTGAAATCGCATTTGGGCCACGATGCCGAGCCACCGGATGGCGCCTTCTATCACTTCATCGCGCTGCCGGATTCGGCGCTCGCGGACCCCATGGCTTTTTGTTTGGGATTGCGGGATGAGGGGGGCGTGGTACTGGTGCCGGGCAGCACCTTTGGTCCCGGCGGCGCAGCCCACGCGCGTCTCAGCTTCGCCGCCTTTCCGCATCAGATCACCGAAGGCGTCAAACGAATGGCACCTTTTTGGAATTCGAAATGAGCCTTTTTCCATTTGATGACACGGCCTGTGTGGCTTTGGCAGAACTCCATGGAACGCCGCTCTTCGCCTATCACGGCCGCATCGCAGAGGCCCAGTTCAAGCGCCTTCGCGCCGCGTTGCCGGATCGCGTGCGCCTGGCCTACGCGGTGAAAGCCAATCCCCATCCAGAGTTATTGAAAGCCTTCGCGCGGCTCGGTGCCAGCTTCGATTGCGCGTCCATCGGCGAGCTGCATCGCGTGGCGGAATTGCAATTGCCACCGGGCCATACCTTTTTCGCGGGGCCCGGCAAACGCCTGGAAGAACTGAAGCTCGCGCTGAGCCTGGATGTCCGTATCCAGGCCGAAGGCTGGGAGGATCTGGCGCGACTGGACGAACTCGCCTCTTCCGAGCTGTCCGTGAACCTCCGTGTCCATCCGAGCCAAGGCGCCGAGGAAGGCAACCGCATCATCGGCGGCGTCGGTCCTTCTGCTTTTGGGATTGATGAAGAGCAATTACCCGACATTCTGGAGCGCGCAAAAGCGCTGCGCTTCGTCCGCATTCGCGGCCTCCATGTCTTCGCCGCCAGCAATCAGCGGGACGCGCAAAAACTGTTGGCGACTCACGCCATGGTGTTGGATCTTGCGGCGCGTTTGCATCGCCAGCACGGCCTCGATTTGGAGCACATTGATCTCGGCGGCGGCCTGGGCGTCACCTATTCAGCGGATGAAACCGAGCTGGATGTGGAAGCCCTGGGCCGAGGCCTTCATACATTGATTCAGGAACACGCCTGGTTCAAGGGCGACCTGATTTTGGAACCCGGCCGTTTTCTCGCGGCGCCCATGGGCGTCTATCTCGCGCGTGTCATTCGCATCAAGGAAAGCCGCGGCACCCACTTCGCAATCCTCGAAGGCGGCATCAACCATCTACTGCGACCTCTGCTTACCGGCGAACCCTTCCCCGTGCACGCAGTGCCAAAAGCCAGCTCACTCAATCGAAAATCGAAAATCGAAAATCGAAAATTTTGTTTAGCGGGTCCCCTCTGCACCAGCCTGGATCGTCTCGGCGACGTGGATCTCCCCAACGATCTCGCGCCCGGCGATCTCCTGGCCTTCGGTCGCGTGGGCGCTTACGGCTTCAGCGAAGGCATGACCCACTTCCTCAGCCATCCGCTGCCACCGGAGATATGGGTGGATGGGCGTGAGTAGGAGTGAGCTCACCAATCGGCGCTGGCACCCCCGCCACCTGAACTGCCGCTCCCGAATCCACTCCGCGACTTCCCGAAAATCAACATTCGAATCAAGGCCAACAGGAGATAAAAAACACCTCCAAAACAAAGCCAGGCGAGCCCGCGCTTTCCGCGCCCTTCCAGGAAAATGCCGGAGAGAATCAGGGCTATGATTCCAGCTCCAATCCCCAGGTGCCATTTGTAGAACTCAAACCAGGACACGGGGATCGTGATTTCTTTCTCGATGGCGATGGCGCCGTGGAGAATCCCTTGGCTCATTTCATCGGCCTTGAATCTCGGGACGACGACTTCGTCGAGAATCTTTTTCATGCGCTCGTCATAGCGATGCCCGTAGGTCCCGCCCAGCTCGATCCTCGCTTTCCGATCCCGCACGGCGATCAGGAAAAGCACGCCATTGTTCGCTTTCCGATGCCCAATGCCCCGGGTATTGAACAGATTCGTGGCGAAGGTTTCCACCGAGGCATCCGCGGTTCCATAGTCCGAAATGGAATCTACGGTGACCACGACGGCTTCGATTCCCGTCTGAAATTCCAATTGCTTGAAGCGGGCCTCAATGGAATTCCGGTCTTGGGGCTTGAGCACCCCTGCAAAGTCATTGACGTAGTCATTCGTGTGCCTAGGAAAGCCCGTCGGCGCTGCATCCGCAGACACCTGACCACCGCTCCCTAGCCATACCAGGAGTGCTAGGAAAACTGCTTTCATCGGGGTATTGATTCGCATGGGGGACGCCGAAAGAGGATGGATGCCTGACGAACCGTTTGCTTGGAGGCTCAGTCAAACAGAAGTCAGCCGCTTGATTTTTGATAGATCCGATGCCCCGCGAAGGCGAATAGGAGCCCCGAGCATAGAAACCGCTGGCGCAGAGAGAAAGACCCGACATAGTTCCCTTGAAGTTCCAGCATGAGTACTCCAATTCCGGCCACCACCGCCGCGATGGAAAGGCCCCAATCGGTGAACAGGATCAAGCGTTCCGCCGACCGCCAACCATCCGGAGAGGGTATAAAAATTGGGATCACAAAGACGAGGAGACCCACCCCGAGCCCCAGGGCGATCAGGAGACCTGGAGCGGTGGCGAGGATCGCTTTGATCAAGTCCATTGGCAGCCTAGGGAAGGGGAAAGGTTGTTTTGTTAGGACGGCTTTGCGGAGACATCATTGCAAATGGGACAGTCCTTCTGGGTCCGGGCGTAGTAGAGCATCGTCCCGATGAAAATGGCGGTGGACATGGCCGCCCAGATCGCGCTGAAGACAAGCGCCTCTCGCCATCCGTGGCCCTTGATCCGCTCGGCGATCAGCAGGATCAGGAAGCCTGATGCGGCCACCTGGAGCGGCCTTTTGATCCGGAAGCTAAGGCTCATGCGGAGGCCTTCGCCCGCTCAAGGATGAGGACGAACTCGCTGGTTTCACCCATGCCCTTCGCAGGTTCCAGGACCTGCACCAGCCGCCAGCCTTCCGACGCATTCTGGTTAAGGACTGAAGCAAAATTAGGGTCCGTCTTTCCCAAAAACTTGGACGGATAATCCAGCGTGATGGTCTTGTATTCGAGGTTCGACATTGATGATCTCCATCGGTAGTTCACGAAAGGCCGCCTAGGCTCATCTCGCGTGCCTGAATAGGCTAGGCCCCCGGCCGCTCAAGAGGCCCGTATTCCGGCAACCTTTCGCTGAACAGGGAAATACTAGGGCGCATCGGATGATATGAGGAGGCGAGCAAACGCCATCGCCGCCGCCATTCTTATTCGGTCGCACCTGCGCTGAAAGTGCTCAAGGGCGAGCGGCGACGGGTTGTTCTGGGCGACTTGAATGCCGCTCGGCTACGCGCCAGCCACCGGCTTCTTTGATCCAAACATCCGTGATCAGAAACTGGGCGCTGCGATCCTGGCCTTTCACCGTGGCTTTCTGGGAGTAGAGCATCAAGGCGACCGCCGTATCCCCGTAAACGTGGACGTGAATGTCGTCAATTTTGAAAGAGGTGGTGACGTAGAACTTTAAGGTGCCAAGCCACGCCTCCCGCGGAACGATTTTCAGAGCCTCGCCTTGGACACCAATGGCCAAAAAATATCTTCCAGAAAGGAAGTTGCTCATGGCCGCCACATCTTGCTTCTGAATCGCGGCCGCCCACTGTCTCTCCATCTCGATGATCTGCTGCTCCTCGGTTGGAGGTGTTGCTGGCTTTTGAGAAGCTGGTTGAGACAAAAGGATGCTTGCTGCCGTAGCGAAACCTATCGTGGTCATGAACCTCTTCATATGCAGTTCTCCTTCTGACAGGTCAGGGTAGGCCATCCTCGGTACACCTAACGGAAGAAGTTAACCGGCGCCAAAGGTGAACGGGTTGAACGGGGTTAGGCAGCGGCTTGGTCAAGGTGGGCCTGGCGCATGTATAGAAAGAGAGGAAGTCCCAGGGAGACCCCAACGATCAGAGTTGCGACCACGGGAATCCAACGGCCGCGCATGCCGATGCGCAGAGCTTCGACACGGATAAAAATACACAGCCCGATCGCCGACATGACCACGTCCAACCCAAAGAAGCCTCCGATACGGTTCGCAAATAGATCGCTCACCAACCGAGAAAGATTCAGGCCGTGCTCCAACACCCAAGGTATGAATTGGGAGTAGGGCAGGAGGACTCCAAAGATGCACAAGGCGAGGAAAACGTGTCGAAGTCTCATGGCGAGTGCTCCCGAAGGGCCTAGCCCAACATAGGGGTCGTTATGGAATTACCATTGTCATCTTCGCCATTCCTTTTTGCCCTCTTATGCCGATCAAAAGCGAGCGAAAGGAAAGGTTGTTTTGTTTCGACGGCTTAGCGGATGACGTGCGTCGTCCACAGAATCAGCACGACCACACCCACCAGCACGGGCAGCAGCAGGATTCCGAACAGCGCCAGGGTAGCGATGGCGAGGCCGCGACCTTGGCGGTGGCCGCTGCGCTTGGCGAGACCCAGGGTGGCAAGGGCCAGCAGGGGGGCAGTGAGGAAAGCTTCCAATGCCCGCGCCCAATTGGCCGAAGGGCTGAAGCTGTTGCGGCCGGGCTCCACCAGGAGCAGCGCCAGGATCAAGGGCACGATCAGGATGAAGGTGAAGGCCATCTGCCCAAGACCTGCTGCGCGACGCGCATCATCGCCGCCATTAATCCATTCGCCCTTGAGGGCATCCGCAGGACGGCGCAGGGATTCCCACGCCACCGCGAGCATTGGATGACCGAGCACCAAAGCGCCGACGGCCAGTACCAGGGTCCCCACGAAGCCCAGGCCGCCGAGGATGGCCAATGCCGCGATGGCAGCGTCGAAGGAGCCGCCGCTCTGTTCCTCTTTGGACGCCAGCATCAAGGCCATGGGAACTAGGGCCAACAGCAGCGCGACCCAGGGCTCGAAGCGCCAATAGTTCATCGAGGCTCCGTAGCTCCCGAACACTTTAAAACGGAGCAATAGGCCGACGCCCATCAGGATCAGCCACAGCGCCACCGCGGCGCCAAAGGCGGCGCGGCGAACCATTCCTGGCGCTTCGGCTTCATGGGCCTTGAATCCCACCGCGACGCTCGCGCCACCGATGACCCAGGCGGGAAGGCTCATGATCCAGCCCAAGGTTTCCCCGCCGAGACCTAGACTCAGCAGCGCGGGCCAAAGGATCGCGCCCGATACCAGGGGCCACAGCAGAGCGATCCAGATCAGGAGATGCGCGGGGCCCAAGGGAATCCATGGGGATGGACCTTCGGCGATGGGTAGGTTTTGGGCTTCCTGTTCGGGTTCCATCCCAGCAGGGTACCTTCGCCCGCCCAAAGGGCCGCAGCCATCTTCCAGAAAGGCTGACAGACTGCCTTTAGGAGCCGTTACGGAATAACCTTTGTCTAAATCGCAATTCCGTTACGGCCCCTTATTCCGGCCAACGGGAGTGAAGGGCAAGGTTGTTTTGTTACGACGGCTCACCTAATTTTGGAGTCCCCCATGGAAGAACTGGCCGAAGCCATCCACGAAACGCTTCATGAAGCCGGACACGGCGCGAAGAACCCCCTCATGGGCCGCGTGGGAATCTGCGTGGCCCTGACGGCCACGCTCATGGCCCTCACCACCATCAAGGGCAATATCGTGGTGCAGGAGAGCGCTTTATTGCAGAGCCAGATCAACAACACTTGGGCACTGTTCCAAGCCAAGAGTACCAAGCAGCACTTGGCTGAAAACACCAAGGAGATCCTGGGCGCCTTGAAGGACAGCGGGTCCTCCGCCGCAGCCCTGGAACCGCGCATGAAGCACTATGAGGAAGAGAGCAAACGCTACGAGCACGAGAAGGAAGGCATCAAGCGCGACGCCGAAACAAAGGAAGAGACCCGCCACGGATTGCACACGCAACACGAGCGCTTCGCCATCGCCGAAGCCATTTTCTCCCTGTCCATGGCGCTGTTTGGACTCACGGCCCTAACCCAGCGGAAGATGCTGCTCACCGTGGGACTCGTCTTTGCCGTGCTGGGCTTCGGCACTGGAATCTGGGCCCTGAACAGCGGACCCAAGGCGGAGAAAACGGCATCGGAACATCACTGAATTCGGGCACAGAAGACGCCCTAGTTGTAACGCTGATTCGCACCCAAATCGAAAATCCGGCAAGTAAGGAAAAGAGAACGAATGAGCCACGGATTACGCGGATTTTTTAGCTTCTTGAATCCGTGTAATCCGTGGCCCAATGGATTTATCTGTTCATGTGCGGCTAAGTTCCCCACACCACTCAGACCGTTCTGCTTCCTCTGCGGCGACCTCCGGTAGGGATATTTCTCAGGAGTCTTCATGAAACCTACCCTGCCCGTGGCCGCGCTCTTTGCCATCCTTCCGGTTTCCCTTCGGGCCCAATCTTTCTCCACGCCCGCATCCTCCGAACCCGCAGCCATGGCGGCCCTGGCCCGGGAGGTGCTGGCGGCCCAGCCCTCAGTGGAGGGCGAAGTGGCGCTGAACACGCGCTTTCGCCTTCAACTCGCGGCCCAGGATTATCCGGCGGCCTTGGAGACCATGAAGACCCTGCGCGCCCTTCGCAAAGGGGACGAACCCACCCGCGCCACGGCCACGCGCCAGCATGAGTTGTACGCGCGGACGCGGCTGCTGGAAGCCGCGGGCAAGGCACCGGAGGCGGCCTTGAATGAAGCCTTCGTCGCCATGGCGCGGGACCTGGACGACCCTGCGGTCTATCAGTTCTCGGTGGCCCTGCGGGGCAATGTCGAAGGCGCACGCCAGCAAGTCGAGAAAATTCGAGAAGAGCTGAAGGGCAAGACTCAGTTGGACCTGTCGGAAGCCCTGAAGTTGCTCGCAGCCTACCAAACCCTGGCGACCGTGGATCGTCTGCTGCCGAAGGCCGCCGCTCTCATGGCAGAGGAAGAGGGGTGGCGCTACGTCATTGACGAGGACGCACGCATCCGAACCCAGGACGGCGCCACCATCTGCGCGGTCGTCGTGCGGCCCCGGAAAACCGCGAAGCTGCCCACGGCCTTCGAGTTCACCATCTACGCCAACGAGTCCAATCGCGGCGAGGCCATTCATTCCGCGGCCAACGGCTTCGTGGGCGTGGTGGCCAATTCCCGGGGCAAACGCAACAGCCCCGACGCCATCGAACCCTATGAACACGACGGCGCCGACGCCGCGGCCACCATCGCCTGGATCGCCCGCCAGCCTTGGAGCGATGGCCAAGTGGGCATGTACGGCGGCAGCTACGACGGCTTTACCCAGTGGGCCGCCGCCAAACATCGGCCCAAGGCCCTGAAGGCCATTATGCCCTCGGTCCCAGTGGCGCCGGGCGTCGGCACGCCCATGGAGGGCGGCGTTTTTCTGAATTCCTTCTACAAATGGATTCCCTACGTCACCCACACCAAGCTGCTGGACGAAACGGACTACAACGATTGGAAGCGCTGGAACGGCCTGGATTGGGCTTGGTTTGAAAGCGGGCGGCCCTATCGTGAGCTGCCGGACGAGGATGGCCATCCCAATCCCCTGTGGCTGCGATGGCTGAGCCATCCCACCTACGACCGTTATTGGCAGGTCATGATTCCCTACGGGAAAGAATTCGCCGACCTCAACATCCCCGTGCTCACCACCACGGGCTACTTCGACGGCTGCTCCATCAGCGCCCTGTACTACTTCACCGAGCACACCACACGAAGGAAGGGTGCCGAGCACTACTTCGTCATCGGCCCCTATGACCATATTGGCGGCCAGCGGCGTTCCCAGGACGTGGTGCAAGGCTACGCCATCGACCCCGCGGCCCGCATCGACATCGAGGCCCTGCGCTACCAGTGGCTGAACCATGTGCTGCGCGGCGGTCCAAAACCCGCCCTATTGAAGGATCGCGTCAACTACCAAGTCATGGGCGCGGACACCTGGAAACATTCGCCGACCGTGGCCGCTATGGCGAATGGCTCCCGCATTTTTCATCTCGATCCAGCCAGCGAAAACGGCATGCATCGTCTGAGCCCGACCACACCCGCGAAGGGAACCACTCTGCCGTTGAAGGTGGATTTGGCGGAGCGCAAGACCCTCAGCTTCGGGGGGCCCGCCATGATCCAGGATAAAGAGATCGACACGAGCAACGGTCTTGCCTTCGCCAGCGCCCCGCTCACGGAACCCTTGGAAGTGAGTGGCTGCTTTTCCGGACGCCTGGCCTTCGTTACCAACAAAAAAGATGTGGATCTGAGCCTGCAACTCTATGAGCAAACCGCCGATGGGCGCTGTCTTTTTCTTTCCCATCTCCTCACTCGGGCCAGCCTTCTGCGGGATCGCCAGCGGCGCCAGTTGCTCACCCCCGGAAAGCTCCAAACCCTCGCATTCAGCAGCGAACGCCTCACGAGCCGCCGCCTGGCCGCGGGCAGCCGGGTGGTCTTCCTGCTGAGCGTCCCAAAACAGCCCCGAGCTCAGGTGAATTACGGAACGGGCAAGGATGTGAGCGTGGAGTCCATCGCGGATGCAGGAGAGCCCCTGCAGATCACCCTGCGCGGAGTCAATTACCTCCGGTTGCCGATATTCAAATAAACGCTCCGGCTACTCCAGCCTGAGCCGATAGCCCACGCCCGGCTCGGTGATCAGATGTTTGGGCCGGGCGGAATCCTCTTCGAGCTTCTGCCTCAGCTGCGCCATGTAGACGCGGAGGTAGTGGGGCTGCGCCCCAGCGGAAGTTCCCCAGACTTCCTTGAGCAGCAAATGATGGGTGAGCACCTTGCCTGCGTGATGGATAAGGGTGGTCAGCAATTTGTACTCATTGGGTGTGAGGTGGATTTCCGCGCCATCCACGCGTACTTCCCGTTTCGCCAGATCCACCCTCCAGCGGCCCAGTTCGAAGATGGGCTCCTGGGTTTGGTTTCCGCGCTGGGAATGGCGCAGGGCCACGCGGATGCGCGCCATCAATTCTCCGGTGCCAAAAGGTTTTGTTAGATAGTCGTCGGCCCCTGCATCCAGCGCCTTCACCTTGTCTTCTTCCTGGCCCCGAGCCGAAATCACGATGATGGGGCGGTCGCTCCATTCCCTTAAGCGCTTGGTCAGCTCGAGGCCATCCATGTCCGGCAGGCCCAGGTCCGTGAGGATCGCATCGGGCTGATGCAGCGTCGCCAAGCGCATTCCCTCTTCAGCGGTGGTCGCCTCCAACACGCGATAGCCATGGCTCGTGAGCGAAGCCCGCAAGAATCGCAGCATCTGGGGTTCGTCCTCCACCACCAGGAGCGTAGCCTCCCTCATGGCGACTCCTCCGGAAGGTCTGGCTGCTTGCCTTCCAGCGGCAGGCTCACCAAAATTTGCGCGCCGCCCTTGGGCCGATTCGAAGCCTGAATGCGCCCGCCATGAGCCTTCACGATGCCCTGACAAATGGCGAGGCCAAGGCCTGCGCCAGGGGAGCTCGATCCAGGCAGACGCACCAGCTTTTCGAATATGCGCTCTTCCTCGCCTTCGGGAATTCCCGGACCCGAGTCCTGCACCACCAGCGTCAAACTGCGTTCCGTGGCCCAGGCCTTGAGGGTGATGGGCATTTCCTTGGCTGAAAACTTGGCGGCGTTCTCCACTAGGTTGATGACCACTTGTTCAAAAAGAACGGGATCCAAGGGCGCCAGCGGCAGATCCCCGGGCAGTTCCACCTGTACCGTACGGCCCCCCAGTTGGGCATCCAGGCGATTGAGTGCCGCGCCGACCACTTCTTCCATGGGGGTCCATTCCTTGTGGACTTTGAGTGTGCCGGATTCCAGCCGGGTGAGATCCAGCAGATTCGTGACCAGGCGATGGAGGCGCTGGGCCTCTTCCTGGATGGTCTGCACCATTTCACGCCGCGTATTTTCGGGCATCTCCACGGACTCATCCAGCAGGGCCGAAGCCGCGCCGGTGATGGATCCGAGCGGGGTTCGCAGATCGTGGCTCACGGAGCTGAGCAACGCATTGCGGAGCTGCTCCCGCTCCACTTGCACTTGCGCCAGGCTTCGCTGGGCGGCCAGTTCCGCGCGCTCCAGGGCCAGGGCGGTTTGATTGGAGAAGGCCTCCAGTAGATGTTTTTGATCGGGCTCCATCCACGCCGCCGCGCCCTCGGGCTGGATGGCCAACACGCCCACGGGACCTCTAGAGCCGAGCATTGGCAGGTAGAGGGCCTGGGCCCCCGGCAGCGTATTCGTGCCCTGGCCCGCGGCCTCGCCGTGCTCGAAAACCCAGCGGGCCACACCCAGCTCATCTTCGCGAATGGAAAAGGCGGGCTCGGGTTCCGAGGGTCTCAATACACCGCCTTCATGGGGAAGCAGCACCACCACCCGGCTGTGGAATTGTGCGGCGAGGTTCCGAATTGCCGCCGCCACAAGTGGCGCTGAATCCGCCCCGCTGGCCAGTTCGCGGCTCAAGCGATAGAGAGCCTGGGTGCGGGCTTCCCGGGACCTCGCAAGGATGGCCTGTTGACGGACGCGCTCTGTGAGGTTACCGATGATGAGGCCCACGATGAGCATCACCCCGAAGGTGCCGATGTGCCTGAAATCCGAAACGGCGAAGGTGAAATAGGGCGGCACAAAAAAGAAATCGAAGGCCAAAACACTGAGCAGTGAGGTCACCATCGAAGGCCAGCGGCCGAAGCGCACCGCCACCGCTACGATCGCCAATAGATAGACCATCACGATGTCTTCCAGATGAAGACGCCGGAACACCAGGAAGGCGAGGCCCGTGGCCAGGGCCACCGCTGCCACCGCCCAAACGTAATGATGCAGGGGACCGGGCTCTCGTCGCCGCAGGCTGGGTTTGGCCGCTTCGCCGGACGGATCGCCGGTGATGACGTACACATCAATGTCGCCGCTGGCCCGCACCAACTCGTCCACCAGCGATCCCGTCAACAGCTCCAGCCAACGGGCCCGCGTGGGTTTGCCCACCACGAGCTTCGTCACATTTCTAGATCTGGCCAAGGTGAGGATGTCGCCGGAGATCCGCTGATCCCCCTGCAACACCACCGTCTCACCGCCCAAACGCTCCACCAGCCGGAGGTTTTCATCAATGCGGGCGCGGTCATCTTCGTCGTAGCGGAAATGTCGCGTGGTCTCCACGTACACCGCCATCCAGGGCGCGCCGCCTAGGGCTTCGGCCATGCGCCGTGTGGCGCGTATCAAGCGCCGCGACAATTCACTGGGACCGACGCAGACCAAGAGCCGCTCGCCCGCCGCCCATGTTTTGGCGATGCCTTCGGAGGCCATGTAGCGGCGCATCTCCGCGTCCACCTGATCTGCAGTGCGTCGCAGGGCCAGCTCTCGCAAGGCAAGAAGATTGCCCTTGCGGAAGAAGCGATCCAGCGCCGACCTCGCTTGATCAGGCACGTAGACCTTGCCTTCCCTCAATCGCTGCTGTAATTCCTCCGGCGGCAGGTCCACCAGCTCCAACTCGTCCGCCCTCTCCAGCACCGTGTCGGGAACCGACTCGCGCACTACCACGCCCGTGATCTGCGCCATAACGTCACGCAGGCTTTCGAGATGTTGCACATTGATGGTGGTGTAGACGTCGATGCCCGCGTCCAGCAGCTCCATCACGTCCTGCCAGCGCTTGCCGTGGCGAGCGCCCTGAACATTCGTGTGGGCCAATTCATCCATGAGAATCAGCGCCGGGCGCCGTTTCAAAGCCGCATGGAGATCGAACTCCTCGAGCTGGACCCCTCGATAGGGCAACTGTTGTTTCGGTAGAAATTCCAGTCCTTCGGTGAGCGCCGCGGTCTCGCCGCGGCCGTGGGTTTCCACCACGCCCACCGCCACGTCCACGCCCGCGGCCAGCTTCACTTGAGCTTCCGTGAGCATCGCAAAGGTCTTGCCCACACCCGGCGCCGCGCCGAAGAATACTTTCAGTCGCGCCCTGCGTTCCCGCGCCTCCGCGTCCTGCACCTGGCGGAGCAGCGCATCGGGATCGGGACGGCCATCATTCACGGAGTCAGCTTAGCGAGGAGCAGGTTGAGCTTCAGCACGTTCACGCGTGCTTCTCCCAAAAAGCCCAGTTGGGGTGCCTCGGTGCATCGCGCCACGCCTTCTCGCACTCGGGCCTCTGAAAGGCCTCGCAACCTCGCGATGCGCGGGACCTGGTACTCCGCGGAAGCCGGACTGATGTGTGGATCCAGCCCGCTGCCCGAAGACGTGACAAGATCCACGGGCACTAACGCGGTGTTTCCAGGATCAAAGGCCCGCAACGCCGCGATGCGTTTTCCCGCGGCTTCCCGCAGTGACGGATTTCCCGCGCTTAAATTCGATCCACCAGAATTGGCTGCATTCGCAGGAGCCGGTGAGGTAGCGGAGAGACGGCCCCAAAACAATTTCGGATCCTCGACGTTCTGGCCGATGAGTTCTGAACCTACGATTTGTTCGCCGAGTCCATTTTCTCGAATCAGACTTCCCTTCGCCTGGTGGGGCATGGTGATTTGAGCGATGCCGGTGATGAGCAGTGGATAGGCCAGTCCCGTGATGACGCTCAGGAAGAGGAAAGAGACAATGGCTGGGCGAAGGGTGGACATGGGGACCTCAGGCGACGTGCAAAACAGTGAGAAGCAGATCAATGGCCTTGATGCCCACGAAGGGGACGACGAGCCCGCCCAGGCCATACACGATGATGTTCCGCTGCAGCAGGGCCGCGGCGCCCACGGGCCGGTATTTCACGCCGCGCAGGGCGAGAGGAATCAAGACGACGATGACCAGCGCGTTGAAAATGACCGCCGACAGGATGGCGCTTTCCGGACTGTGCAAGCCCATGATGTCGAGGGCTTTCAGGGCAGGATACGTGGAGGCGAAGGCCGCGGGGATGATGGCGAAATATTTGGCCACGTCGTTGGAGATGCTGAAGGTGGTGCGCGAGCCCCGCGTCATGAGCAATTGTTTTCCGATGCGCACGATCTCGATGAGTTTCGTCGGATTGGAATCCAGATCCACCATGTTTCCGGCTTCCTTCGCGGCTTGAGTGCCGCTGTTCATGGCCACGGCCACGTCGGCCTGGGCCAGCGCTGGCGCGTCGTTGGTGCCATCGCCGGTCATGGCCACGAGCCGCCCGCCGGATTGGTATTCGCGGATGAGCTTGAGCTTGGCCTCGGGCGTGGCCTGGGCGAGAAAATCATCCACCCCCGCTTCGGCGGCGATGGCCGCGGCGGTGAGCGGATTGTCGCCGGTGATCATCACGGTCTTGATGCCCATGCTGCGCAGCTCCGCGAAGCGCTCCTTGATCCCGCCCTTCACGATGTCCTTGAGGTGGATCACGCCCAACACATGGATTCCTTCGGCCACCACCAGAGGCGTGCCTCCGGACTTGGCGATGCGATCCGCCGCCGCTTGCACATCAGGCGGAAAATGGCCGCCAAGTTCCTGGACGTAGGCTTCCACCGCGGCGGCGGCGCCTTTGCGAATCTCGCGTTTAGCGCCGTCCCTCGCGATGGTCACGCCGCTCATGCGGGTCTGGGCCGTGAAGGGAATGAAATGCGCGTCCAGGGAATGCAGATCCCGTTCCCGCAATCCGTATTGATTCTTGGCCAGCACCACGATGCTGCGGCCTTCGGGGGTTTCGTCGGCGAGGCTGGATAGCTGGGCCGCGTCCGCCATGGCTTGCAAGTCTACGCCGTTGGCGGGCACGAATTCCACGGCCTCGCGATTGCCCAGCGTGATGGTTCCGGTCTTGTCCAACAGCAGCACGTCCACATCCCCCGCGGCCTCCACGGCCCGGCCCGACGTGGCGATGACGTTGGCCTGGATCATGCGGTCCATGCCCGCGATGCCGATGGCGCTGAGCAATCCGCCGATGGTGGTGGGGATGAGGCAAACCAGCAGCGCCACTAGCACCGTAAGGGTCACGGGACTGCCCTGCCCCGTGGCTTTCACGGAGTAGATCGAATAGGGCAACAGCGTCGCGGTGGCCAACAGGAAAACGATGGTCAGCGCCGCTAGCAGAATATCCAGCGCGATTTCGTTGGGAGTTTTCTGGCGCTTGGCGCCTTCCACCATGGCGATCATGCGATCCAAAAAGGTCTCGCCAGGATTGGCCGAAATGCGCACCAGAATCCAATCCGACAGCACCACCGTGCCGCCGGTCACGGCGCTTCGATCGCCACCGCTTTCGCGGATCACCGGAGCGCTCTCGCCGGTGATGGCGCTCTCGTTCACGGACGCGATTCCCTCGATGACTTCTCCATCCCCAGGGATGGTGTCCCCGGCTATCACTTTCACCACATCACCGATGCGCAGGGAGCTGGCATCAACGGTGTCGAAGGGCGCATCTGGATTTGCGTCGCGCAGCTTCCTGGCTTTCACGTCCTTTCGGGCGTTGCGAAGGGTCTCAGCCTGGGCCTTGCCTCGGCCCTCGGCCATGGCCTCGGCGAAATTCGCGAAGAGCAGGGTGAACCAAAGCCAAAGCGACACCGCCAGAATGAAGCCTGGGCGCGCCTCCCCATGGCCCGCCAAGGATTGCCCGTAAAGGATCGTGGTGAGAGCGCTGCAGATCCAGACCGTGAACATCACGGGATTGCGAAGCTGATGAAGGGGGCTCAATTTTCGGAAGGCATCGAATACCGCGCGGCGCAAAATGGCCCGCTCGAAGAGAGGTCGCGCTTGAATATCGGCGGGGCGGGAATGGGAAGTCATGGGTTCCTCAGCGGAGCATCAATTGCTCGGCGATGGGGCCGAGGGCGAGGGAGGGGAGAAAGGTCAACGCGCCCACCAGCAACACCACGCCGATGAGGGTTCCCACAAAGAGCGGCGTGTGGGTCGGCAGGGTGCCTGAGCTTGGGGGCGTTTGCTTCTTGGCGGCCAAGGAACCCGCGATGGCCAGCACCGGTATCAGCACGCCGAAGCGGCCCACCAGCATGG
>JANXXC010000296.1 GCA_025350765.1 Holophagaceae bacterium
TGGCGGCTTCGCTCTTGTTGCCCGTGTTGAGCACGGCGACTCGCGGGGTGCGTAGCTTTTCATGCACGGCGGGCTCGCTGGTGAGGGCCATCAGCAGCGCGGCCCGGGCGCGGCTTTGAAGGTTTTCGTCGGTGATTGAAAAGCTGCGATTTGGGAAGGCCAAATGCAGCGAGGCCGCCGCGCCCGCGAAGGTCGCGTCCGCATCCAAGGACAGAAACGGAATGCCCAAGCGCTGGGCCTGATCTTTTGCAAGCGCCAAACTTTCGGCGCTGGAATACCGCGTGGGCAAGGCCACGCCCATCACACGCCCCGGTCCCAAAACTTCGACTGCCATGGCCGCTACTACGGAACTATCGATGCCGCCGGAAAGGCCGATGACGGCGGCTTCCAGACCCTGCTTGGCCAGGTTGTCCCGCAGTCCCATGCGCAGGGCGTCGCGCAGCCAGGCGCCCTCGGTGGGTTCTGCGGGCCACTCGTTACCAGCCGCTTCGGAGTCCACCCACACGATGCCTTCCTTGAATCGCTCGCCACCCTGCCAGCTACCATCGGGCTGCACCAGGCAGGAGCCGCCATCAAAGAGCAACCAGCTCTCGGCGCCCACGCGATCCGCGTAGACCAGGGGCACATTATGTTTTTTCGCGAGGCCCTGGATGAGCCGCTTGCGCTGTTGTTCTTTGGAAGGCACGGCCCAAGACGCGACTTTCCCATCCGGCAGCCATGAGCCCAAGGTGGCTGGGCTCGCGGAAGCATTGAGGATGAGCGTGGCGCCCTGTTTTGCAAGATCCGCGATGGGATCGCAGGCATAGCGGATGGAGGTTCCGCTGAGTCCTGAGTCCGCCCATAAATCTTCGCAAACAGAAACGCCGATGCGATGACCAAGGTGCTCGATGAGCGGCGGTATTTCAGCGGAAGCCTCGAACCAGCGGTGCTCTTCAAACACGTCGTAGGTGGGCAGCAAGCGCTTGCGGACCACTTGACGCACGGATCCGTTTTCGCACCACCACAGTTCGTTGTAGAGCCGCCCGGAGGGCGCGGGACTAAAGGTTCCGAACACCAAGGGCACCGATCCAGTCAAGGCAGTCAATCGCGCGGATTCAGCCGCCACCCGGGCTCGCAGGCCAATTTCCCATTGGCGATCCTCGGCGAGATAGCCACACACCGCCAGCTCGGGCGTGACCACCAGCTCAGCGCCACCCTGCACGGCCTTGGCATAGGCAGTCTCGATGGCCGCGCCATTCAATGCCGCGTCTCCGAGCCGCTGGTTCAGTTGAAGCAGTGCAATACGCATGAGTCCAGGTTATGAGGTACGAGAGATGAGGTGGTGAGGTAAATAAAGATCGCGCCACAGGCGCGGTCCATCTTGACCCTCATACCTCATCCCTCGCCACCTCGCATCTTCCTCATACCTCGAACCACACCCCTGACCTACCACCAGATCTCCACCTGCGTGCCGCCTTCAGGGCGCTTTTCGAATCGCAGGTCCGCCCCTTGAGCGTTGATCCATTTCAGGGCCAGAGGCAGGCCCAGACCCGTTCCATCGGGCCTTCCACTTTCAAAGGGCCGCAGCATCTGCACCAGCGTATCCTCGCCCATCCCAGGGCCCTGATCAAGAATTCGGAGGCGGCCTTCCTCCACCAGAATGCGAATCTCACCCCCGCGAGGCGTGGCCTGACAGGCGTTCTCCAACAGGTTCAACAGGGCCTGATGCAACAGCATCGGATCCGCCATGGCGCGGCCCTGGCCTTCGACTGCCAAAGACCTGCCGTGGCTTAACGGCCGCTTTTCAATCTCCGCGATGACCTCAAGGGCCACTTCCTCGAGCTTCGTTTCCACACAGTCCGGCTCCAAAGGCTTGGCCCATTGAAGGAATTTCTGGATGACGCGATGCAATTCGTCCACTTCTCCAAGCAGATCCTTCGCCACCTCTTCGTGGCCCGCTCTATGCAGCAACTGGCCATGGCCCTTGAGCACCGCGAGGCCATTCTTCAATTGATGAGCCACGCCCGCGGTCATCTCGCCCAGCTCCGCGAAACGTTCTCGCAACTGGCGGCGGCGGTCTTCGGCTTCCTGCTCGCTGATGTCCTCGAAGGAAAGCAGGGCGCCCACCTGATCGGGAGCCTCGACGCGCCGAAGTTTCCAGCGTCGCGTCGCGCCCCCGGCATTGAGGCCTTCGCAGCGCCAGCCCGGGCCCGGCTCCTGATGCAACCCTTCCAGCAGCCAAGGGAATGGCTCCAGGACGAAGGAGGCGTCCAGGCCCACCACGCCGGGTTTCACGCCCAACAGTTCACGCCCCATGGAGTTCAGCGCCGCCACCTGATGCTTCTGGTCCACCCACAGCAATCCAAAGGGCAGCGCGTCCACCAACTTTTCGTGCACCGTTTGGAGCTGTCCGAGGGTCGCCGCCAACTCCCCACGCTCATGGAGGCTTCGGCTCACGGCGCCCAGCAAAAGTTGTTCGGGATCCCCCTTGGGCCTGCGCCGATTGCGGAAGTAGCGGATGCCAAAAATGGCCGCGCCGAAAAGCATCATCCCGGCGGGGATGGATATGGCGACTAGAGAGTCTATTTGGGGGAGTTTCATGGGAACCGGACTTCAGACTACGAGGTTTGGCGCTTCCACTCCAGGCTCGGGGAAATGGCCGCCGTGCCTGTGTGCGCAACCTGGCGAAAATTGTAATTCGGCGAGGTGAAATTCTTTGGCACCGGCCTGCGGCCGACATAGGTTTGCTTAGTCGAGAGTCGAGAGTCGAGAGTCGAGAGTCGAGAGTCGAGAGTCGAGAGTCGAGAGT
>JANXXC010000015.1 GCA_025350765.1 Holophagaceae bacterium
TCGCTGGCGCGTTCGGTCTGCTCGGCTTGCTCATCCTCTCCGGGGACGTGCCCCTGATCCGAAAAGAGACGGTTCAACTGCTCTGTGCATCCAAAGGGTCCTTGCTCGCTATGGAAATGAAGGACCCTAGCGGCTATGGAAGGGTTCTCAAAACCCCGGATGGAAGCCTTACCCGGATCGTCGAAGACAAGGATGCCAACCCCGAAGAGCGTTCCATCACCCTGGTGAATGGAGGCGCCTACGCCCTGCCCTGGGCTGCCCTGAAACCCGCGCTGCAACGCCTCTCTACCACCAACGCCCAGGGTGAGCTCTACCTCACGGACGCGGTCATGGGCGTGGCGCAGGAGCATCCTATCGAGGTCGTGGTTTCGGATTCCATGGAACTGTTGGGGATGAATTCCAGGGCGGACCAGGCGGCCCTGCAATCCGCGGCCCAGGCCCGAATCAATGCAGCATGGATGTCCGAAGGGGTGAGCTTCCTCGACGCTTCCAGCGCCCTCATCGGGCCGCGAGTCCTGTTGAGCCAAGACGTAATGATCGAGCCCTCGGTGCGCCTGGAGGGCGCGGTGCGAATCGGGACAGGCACTCGGGTGGGCCATGGTTCCATTCTCACCGGTGGCGTGATTGGTGAGGATGTCACCATCCGCCCTTACTCCATCATCGAGGGGGCGAAGGTCGGCGATCGTAGCGTGGTGGGGCCCTTCGCCCGGTTGCGGGAGGGCACGGAACTCCAAGAAGGCGTTCACGTCGGCAACTTCGTGGAGACCAAGCAAACCCTCCTCAGGGCCGGCGCCAAAGCCAATCACCTGGCCTATCTCGGAGATTCCGAGGTGGGCGAGAACACCAACGTGGGCGCAGGAGTGATTTTCTGCAACTACGACGGTGTGTGGAAACATCGCACCACCATCGGCCGAGATGCCTTCATCGGCAGCGATTCGCAGCTGGTGGCCCCCTTGAGCATCGGGGATGGCGCCGTCATCGCCGCGGGTAGCACCATCGCCGAAGATGTGCCCGCCCGGGCCCTGGCCATCACGCGCCCCGCCATGGTCATCAAGGAAGAAGGCGCGGTCCGATACTGGGAAAAGCTGAAAAAAAGAACATGAGTTAGACTCGTACTTTCATGTCATCCAGACCCTGGAAACCGGATGTTCAAAACCATTGATCTACTGGGCGAGACCCTGCTTGGATTTTTTAGCCAAGTCGGAGATTTTGCCGTGGTGTCGGGCCGAACCCTCGCCGCCATTCCGCGGCGGCCCTGGGATTTTGAGAACCTGATACGCCAGTTCGCGGCGGTGGGCGTGAATTCCATCCCCGTGGTGGTATTGACGGGGCTCGCGGTAAGCGCAGTGTTCGCGGTGCAGCTCGCTTTTGGGTTCAAGCAATTCCAGGCTCAGGGCCTCGCTTCCAGCGTTGAGGGCCTCGCGGTGGTGCGAGAACTGGCTCCGGTCATCACGGGGCTGATGATGAGCGGCCGTGTGGGTTCCGCCATGGCGGCCGAGCTCGGCACGATGCAGGTAACCGAACAGATCGACGCGCTGGAATGCCTGGCCACGGACCCCATCCATTACCTCTTCGTGCCGCGCCTGCTGGCCTGCCTGGTGATGCTACCCCTGCTCACGGGCATTGCCATCTACGTGGGTTATTGGGGCGGTTATTTGATCTTGGTGAATGTGGAAGGGCAGAGCGCCTACACCTTCGCCCACGAGTTCTATAAGCTCATCGGCATCCGGGATCTCCGCATCGCCCTTACGAAGGCCATGGTGTTCGGCCTCATCATCGCGCTGGTGGGCTGCTGGCGCGGCTACCGCACGAGAGGCGGCGCCGAAGGGGTCGGCAACGCCCCCACCAGCAGCGTGGTGACTTCATCGCTATGGATCCTGGTGGCGGACTTCTTCCTGACCAAGTTGATGCTCGTATGAGCGCTGTCATCGAGGTCGCCAATATCTCCAAGTCCTTCGGCCCGAAGGTCGTGTTGAAGAACGTGAACTTTCAGGTGGAACAGGGCGAAAGCCTGGTGGTGATGGGTGGATCGGGCACCGGAAAGACCGTGCTGCTCCGCATCATCATGGGCCTCCTGGAACCCGATGGGGGCCACGTATCGGTGGATGGCAAGATCATCCAGCAGCTCAGCATCCCGGAGCTTTTCGAAGTGCGGAAACAGATCGGCATGTGTTTTCAGATGGCCGCCCTCTTCGATTCCATGAGCGTGGCTGAGAACGTGGGATTCGCGCTGAAGCGCCATACCAAAATGTCTCCCAAGGAAATCCAAATCCGGGTTGATGAATGCCTGGCCATGGTGGGGTTGAAGGGCAGCGACAATCTCCGACCCTCGGAGCTATCGGGGGGCATGAAACGCCGCGTGGGCTTTGCGCGGGCCATCGCCTTGAAACCGAAAATCCTGCTCTTCGACGAGCCCACGACGGGCCTCGATCCGGTAATGACGGACGTCATCGGTCGAATCATCCTGGACCTGAAACATGAACTCGGCGTCACCAGCATCACCATCACTCACGATTTAAAATCTGCTTTCGCGATCGCCGACCGCGTGGCCCTGATTTTCCGGGGCGAATGCATCGCCATCGAAAAGCCCGATGCCTTCAAAGTCAATCCTCATCCCGTGGTGCAGCAATTCCTGCGGGGCGACGCGGATGGTCCATTTCTTCAGGATCCCCCTCCTCCCAAACGGAATCGCCAGGAGGCGAACGTATGAAAATCGAAACCAAAGTCGGCGCATTCTTCATCGCCACCCTGGCGGTCCTGGGGGTGCTCGTCTTCAATACGGGCAAATTGCACCTCGGAAACGACAAGGCCTCCGGGCACTACCTCACTTTCTTCGATCAGGTGGCGGGCCTCTCGGTGCAGGCGCCCGTGCGGGTGGCAGGCGTCAAGGTGGGCGAAGTGCGCGTCATCGAACTGGACCACGGCCGCGCCCGGGTGGAAATGGGCCTTCCCAAGGATTTCGCCATCTATCAGGACGCGACGGTCTCCTTAAGTTCCATCGGCATCCTCGGCGAAAAGTTCATTGATCTAAACCAAGGAACCGTCTCGAAGGGCGCCTTAGACCCCTCCGTGCCCATCCCCAGCAAGACCGGCGTGAGCCTGGATGATCTGATGGGCACCCTAGGGGATGTCGCACGGGACGTGAAGGGTGTCACGGGAGCGCTGAACCGCAGCCTCGGAGGCGAAGAGGGCCGGGCCAAGATGGATGAGATCGTGGACAACATCCGCGTTCTCACCGCGGAATTCCGCACCATGTCCCAAGAGAACCACGCGGCCATCAGCCACACCATGGCCAACGCTGAATCCATTAGCGGCGACCTGAAGGAGCGCATCCCACGCCTGGCGCAACAATTCGAAGAACTGGGCAAGCATCTCGACGCCATGATCCAGGAAACGCGGCCTGAACTGCGCGGTACCCTGCAGGATGTCCACAAGCTGGCGGGCGGCTTCCAGGAGACCGCCGCTAATTTGAAGAACATCACCGCCAAGCTCAACAACGGCGAAGGCACCATCGGCAAACTGCTCAACGACGACACCACCATCAAGAAAATCAATACGGCGGTGGACAACCTAAATGACATGCTGGGCGGTTTCAAATCCATGGACCTGCGCCTGGACCTGAACGGTGCCCGTTGGACTTCCCGGGGGGATAGCCAGACGGGCCTAGGGATCGAGATCGCGCCGCGCCACGACTACTGGTATGCCCTTGACCTGAACTCCACGCCCGACGGAAAGATCGCGGATTCCACCCGCACCGTCCAGAAGATCGATCCCACCACCGGACTGCCCGTGACGGTGCTTGAAAAAACGCGGACGGTGACCTCGGATCAGGCCCTCACCGTGTCCGCGCAGTTCTCCAAGCGCTTCGCTGAGAATTGGGTGCTCAGCGCCGGCATCGTGGAAGGCAAGGGTGGAGGCGGCGTGGAATTCCGGTCCATGGAAGACCGTTTGCGCTTGGGCGCCTTGGCCTACGACTTCACCAAGCGCGACGATAAGCCCAACCCCCGCTACCGGCTCACCGCCAGCTACCAGTTCTGGAAGAATGTCTATTTCAAGGCCGGCGGTCAGGACCTGGGCAACAAGGAGTTGCGCAGCTTCTTTGTGGGCGGCGGCATTCGGTGGAAGGATGACGACTTGAAAAAGCTCGTGGGCCTCGCCAGCTCGGCGAAATAACCCCGTCGGTGATTTCCGGTGTCGGTTTCTTGATTTGAGTTGAAAATGGATGGCATGACCCTCAACGCATTGCCCGCCGAAAGCTATGGGATGTTCCTGTGGGTGCGGCGCGGTGTGCCCTTGGTCCTGATGTCGGCGTTCCTCCTGCTCGGCTTTTCCATGCCCCACGGTTTCGGCTGGTGGGTCCTCGCGGCCATGGCCATGGCGGGCGTGGCTTGGCCGACCTTCAAGCGCGGCGAAGCCTATCTCCGGACACGCCACGCCACCATCCGCTGGGATGGCATGTGGGTGTGGCTCTTCAGGCCCTTCGCCCGCATCCTGGGCAGGGAAGATGAATGGATTCTTTCCTTTTGCGGCTGGAACAACCATCGGGTCCGGGAGGCTTTTCAAGGCGCGAAATCCCGGCGCTCCCTGATCCTGATGCCCCATTGCATCCAGCTCGCCAAGTGCAAGGCTCCGATCCTCGATGAACTCGAAAAGTGTTACGACTGCGGCCTCTGCCCCGTGGGTGACTACATGCATGGCGTCCTCGAAAACAAATGGGAAAGCCGCATCACCAATCGCAGCCACAAGGCCTACCGCGAAGCCCGCGAATTTCGCCCGGACCTCATCGTCGCGGTGTCCTGCACGGATCGCCTGTTGAAGGGCCTCATCAAATTGCCGGAAGTCCCCGCCTACGTGATTCCCCTCAGCCTGCCCCACGGCATGTGCGTGGACACCCAGTTCAGCGTGCCGCACCTTTTCGCGGCCATGGAAGCGCTCGCCGAACCCAAGCTCGGACCGCGTCGCGCTAAGGGCCAGAATGCCGAAAGCGCGGCTTGATGCAGGCTCTGTGCTTTCGAGAATTCGGTGGCCCTGGCGTGCTTCGCATGGAGGAATTGCCGGACCCGCTGGTTCCTAAGGATCACGCGCTAGTCCGCATGAAGGCCATCGGTCTGAATTTCGCCGATGTCTATCGTCGCAAAGGCAACTATCACCTGGCGGGAGATCCGCCCTGGATCGCGGGCTACGAAGGCGCCGGCATCGTCGAAGCCCTGAATGGGAATGGCGACCTGAAGATCGGTGATCGCTTCGCCTTCGCCGATGCGCCCTTTGCCAACGCAGAGTTGGTGGCGGTGCCCTTCGACAAGCTCATTCCGCTGCCCGATGATATTTCGTTCGAGATTGCTGCGGGCCTGCTTTTGCAAGGCCTCACGGCCCAATATTTGGTGAGAGACAGCCACGCCATTAAGCCCGGCGAAGAGGTCCTCATTCACGCGGCAGCCGGCGGCGTGGGTCTGCTTCTGATCCAGATGGCCAAGAAGCTTGGAGCCCGGGTGCTGGGCTTGGTATCCAGCGAGGCCAAGCGTCAGGCCGCTTTGGAGGCGGGCGCCGACGAGGTGGCACTTTATTCCCAGGAATGGGTGGAGGCCGCCCGCCGCTTCTCCTCATCCGGTCAAGGCTTGGATGTGGCCTACGATTCCGTGGGTTCGACGCTGAAGCAGAGCCTGGATTCCTTAAGAACCGGGGGCCACGCGGTGTTCTTCGGCATGGCTGGTGGCAACCCCGAGCCCGTCGACCCGCGCTACCTCATGGATACCTCGAAGACGCTAACGGGGGGTGATCTTTGGAACGTGTTAAGCAGCCGTGAAGAGCGCCTTCAGCGCGCCAACGAGTTGTTTAGCTGGGTGCGCGACGGCGCGCTCAAACTCCGCATCGCTGCGTCCTTCCCGCTCTCCGAAGGCGCCGCCGCCCACGCCTTCCTCGAAGGCCGTGGCGCCATTGGAAAGGTATTGTTGATTCCATGAAACTCCCGAAATTCGCGCTCCGCATTCTCTTCGAAAAGCTTCTAGGCAAGGAGCTGATGGCCTACTTGTTGCACCTGCGGCCGCTGGAATGGCCCATCATGACCGCGCATTTTTTCTTGGGGACACTGCTCGCGGCGGGCTGGCCGTTGGCGAAGGGGAGTTTCTCGGCCTGGGTCATTTTCGTGGTGCTGATGAATGGCGGGACGCTCGCCCTGAACTCGGCCTTTGATCAGGACGAAGGGGATATCGGCTACCTGAAGGCGCCGCCGAAACCGCCGAAATATCTAGCCCATTTCGGCTACGTTTTGTTGGCCGCGAGCCTGGGCTGGAGCCTGGTCTTCATCCGTGTAAAACCCGGCGGGCATTACTTCTTCGAGATCGTGATGACATGCGTGCTCATGAGCATTCTCTACAGCGTGCCGCCCATCCGATTAAAAGCCCGGGCCGGGTGGGATCTGCTCATCAATTGCGTGGGCTTTGGATTCTTCACGCCAATGGCGGGCTGGGTTTTCACCGGACGCGGGCTAGAGTCCGCGTTGATGAGCCTTTGCATCGGCTTTGGCCTGCTCTTCGCGGCGCTCTACCCGTTAACGCAGATCTACCAGGTGGAAGAGGACACCGCGCGTGGCGACCAGACCCTCGTGATTCGTTTTGGCGTAGGGACGAGTTTGACCTACGCGATTATCGCCACCTTCAGCGCCCACTTTTGGTTCGCCTGGGCCTGTCTCAAGGCTCACGCCAATCCGCTCTACCTGCTCATCTCGCTCGTCGCTTGGTTAGGCCTTCTGATTCCTTGGCGCCTGCGCTGGCAGAAGATCAGCGCGCCCCAGGCCGAAGCCGGCATGTACCGCGGCCTGGCCGCCTGGGCCATCACCGACATCAGCGTGCTGGTTCTGCTCTGGCCGCGCTGAACCTCTTGTACTTCATTTTCGATTTCTGATTTTCGATTTTCGATTTGTTGTGCGCGGCTAAGCTTCGGACTCCTCACACTTCTACTTCATCCCTGGCGCCTCATAGCTCACCCATGCTGATCCCTCAAGTCGCCCCGCCCTTCCCGCTTGCTTGGGGGTTTTCCACAAAGCTGGATACCCCCGCGAAACTACCGCCAGTGCGGCTTTCCCAGGTGCATGGCTGCGGCATCGTGGCCGTTGAGGATGCGGTTCAGGAAGGCGATGGCATTTGGACAATCCAACCTAGTGTCCGCATCGGTGTGCGCGTAGCGGACTGCGTGCCCATTTTGATGGCAGGCCTCGTCAACGAAACACCATGGATCGCGGCGCTCCATGCGGGTTGGCGCGGAGCTGCCGCGGGAATTTTCCGCAAGGGCATCGAGCTGTACCTGAGTCAAGGCGGCGATCTCGCATCGCTCATCTGGGCCTTCGGTCCCGCCATTCAGAAATGCCATTTCGAAGTGGGCCTTGAAGTCATCGAAGTCGCCCGACAGGACCCGGCCTGGCACGAGGATCTGATGGCCCTGGGACTTCGTGGAAAACCCCATCTGGACCTCCACGGCCTCCTACGCGCCCAGGCCCTGCACTTGGGCCTGAACCCCGCGAACGAAGGCTCCGTGGCCCTCTGCACCGTTTGCCAGGAAAACCTGCTCTGGTCCTATCGGCGGGGTGATCGTACCGAGAGGCAGTGGGGATGGATCGAAATTGAATCCAAAGATGAAATGGGATAAACACAGATAAGACGGCCACTCCCCCAACCGTGTTCATCTGTGTTTATCTGAGGATTCAGTTTTTTTTGATGGGACGGACATGCTGAACATCACGGACGTGCGGATTTCCAAGGTCGAGGGGGACGAGAAGCTGCGGGCCTTTGCGAGCCTCGTCATCGACGAATGCTTTCTCGTGGGGGATCTGCGGGTGCTGGAGAACGAGGAGGGCTATTACGTGGCCATGCCCAGCAAACGCAAGCGGGACGGAAGTTTCAAGGACATCGCCTACTCACTCAACACCGCCGCCAAGGACCACATCGAAGAAAAAGTCTTGATGGCATTTGAAGCCGCTACGGGCCGCAAGGCCATCTCCCGCATCGAGCAAGGGGAGGCGGGCCAAGTGCGGCCGGACCTCTTGAGCGTCGAAGAATTCGGATTCAGCCCAAAGAGCACACCGAACTAGACCTAGAGCCGCGCCACTGTTAGCATTTTCTAAGCTGATGGGGAGTAGCCAAGTGGTAAGGCAGCAGGTTTTGATCCTGCGTATCGAGGGTTCGAATCCTTCCTCCCCAACCAATGACAGGCCCGACCAACTGGTCGGGCCTTTTGGTTAAAGGACAAATCCCCATTCCTGGGCAGCGAAAGGCCCCGTGGGTGGCCCATTCGGGGCCAATCGGATTCTCGGCTCGCCTTCTTCAGCCAACGGAATAAAGCGGACTGTCTCCACATCCTCAGGGTGAATCCCATTGAACAGGACGGGGGAATGGCCATCAAAGGTTGCCGGGTCCACTTCGAAGATGGTGAGGAGTTCCTTCGAGGCAGCCAATAGGAGCGCGTTGTATTCCCCGACCCACTTCCAAATTGCCTGCGTCGAAACTGCCAGCAATTCCGCCACCTCGCGAGCCAGGAACCGGCCCGCGTGGGTGACCCAGATGGCCAAACGACGCACCCGGCAATCGCTCCATTTGATATCCTCCTTGTCAGAGGTGCCATGAATCTGCGGGTCGCGTACGCTTGGTTATTGATGTCGACGCTCCTCCAGAGTGGAGAGCTGCATCTCCAGCGGAAGGCGCCGGACCTGAAGCTACGGCTGCGGGCTGAGTACCGCGCGGAGGGGCAGCGCCCCCTGGCCCTGGCCCTGAGCGGCGGTGGCGCCAAGGGGCTGCTTCACATTGGCGTCTTCGAAGTGCTGGAGGAGGAGGGGATTACTGAGGACCTGGT
>JANXXC010000026.1 GCA_025350765.1 Holophagaceae bacterium
TGATTCCGAGGGGCCAGTCCACTTCCATGGGGGCAAGCCCCCTATGGCGCGAATCAAGCGGTGCTTGATTTCGCTGTCACCCCCTGGGAGCACTGCCTCCAACTGACGGACGCTCTCGCGTCCTCCCGCTCGCTGGGCTCGTGGAGATGGAGCCTCGCCCCCAGACCCCCGCCCCCAGACCCCCGCCCGTGTGGTGTCATTTTCAAATCGGATGATCCGTGTTTTCGTTGGACACCACACTAACGCTCCCCAAAGAGCGCGGTGCCGATGCGGACCTGGTCGCTTCCCGCATGGATGGCGGCCTCGAGATCACCGCTCATGCCCATGCTCAAGCGCAGCCGTTGGCCGGTCTTTTGTTGCCAGCGGTCGCGCAAGTCGGCCAACGCCGTGAAGGCCGCTGGCTGACCGGGTGGCGGGATGGCCATGAAACCTTGGAATGCCAGCCACGGAGAACCTTCAAAGGCGGAGAAGATCGCCGGGAGGTCCTTCTCGGAGCAACCGCCTTCCTTGGTGGTCTCGTCCCAAAGATCCACCTGGATCCAGGCTTGGCGTTTTAGTTGAAGCTCCTCGGCCAGCCGATGAAGGCGCTGGCTGAGCTCGACCCGATCCACGGTCAGGATCGCCTGGAAATGTTCGAGGGCCGCCCGGGCCTTGTTCCGTTGCAGGGGTCCGATGAGGTGGAAGGCGAGATCCGGCAGCTGCTGCTGCTTGACCACACCCTCCTGCACGTAGTTCTCACCGAAGGTCCAAAAACCCAGGGCCTGGGCTGCACGAATGGCCTCAATGGGCTGCCGTTTGGATACGGGCAGCAGTTCCACCTCTGCGGGGTCGCGACCACAATCCTCGCAGGCCCGCTGGATGCGGTGGCGCAGGATTTCGAGGCGACCTTCGATCACGCCAGGTAGACGATCCGCTGGCAGGACTCGCAACCCATGGGGCCCTTGGCATCGCGCAGTTGCATGAGGAAGGGGCTGCGGATCTTGACGCGGCAACCGGTGCAGATGCCGCCTTCGACCTTGACCACGGCCCTGCCCATGCGTTGGGAGAGCAGTCGGCCAAAGCGGACGACTTCCGCGACGGTCATCTGGGCCTCAAGGCCCTTGCGCTTGACTTCCAGGTCTTTGCGGGCGACCACTTGATTCTCATGCTCGGCCAAGAAGATCTGGTGCAGTTCATCGAATTGGGACTGCGCCTCGGTCCGCTTCGACAGGATGTCCGCTTGTTCCTTGGCGGCGGCCAGAAGCCTGGCTTCCAGTTCCTTCAAGGGCCTTTCCAGGCCATGGCGTTGCCGTTCCCGTTCATCGAGTTCGCGGATGGCCGCGGCGTATTTGACTTTCTGATCCACGGTCTTGAGGTGCTTGCGCGCGTGTTCTTCCAGGCGCTTGGCGAGTTCCAATTCTTTGATCAATTTCTCAACCTGTGCCTTGCCCTCAGCGACGCCCCGTTCCAATTCCGACAACCGCTTGTCGTTGGATCTGAGCTGGCTATCGAGCGCCGCCAAGTCCGGCGGGAGGGCCGTGAGATCCCTTTCAATGGTCTTTAGGTAATCGTGAGTGGCTTGGAGTTCGATCAGGACTGGGAGGAGGGTCATAGAACCAGCGTACATCCGGTGGAGGCTCTAGGCTCTGGGTACTTCGATAAAAGAATCAAAAGCATAAAATTTTAGTCTGTAGCACTAATATTTATGGACTCATCTCAAATTTCAGATTGACCTGTGGGTGCAAAAGGATAGAATTAGCACTCGTCACGCCTGAGTGCTAGTGACTTCAGTCCATCCAACCCCCTGGAGGTTTCAATGGCCATCACACCCCTGTACGACCGCGTCATGCTCAAGCGCGTCGATCCCGCTGAGACCGTTAAAGGCGGCATCATCATCCCCGACACCGCCAAGGAAAAGCCCATGGAGGCTGAAGTGGTGGCCGTCGGCGAAGGCAAGTTCGACGACAACGGCAAGCGCGTTCCCATGTCCGTCAAGGCGGGCCAAAAGGTGCTCATCGGCAAGTACAGCGGCACCGAAGTGCGGCTGGACAACGTGGACCACGTCATTGTCCGCGAAGACGAGATCCTCGCCATTCTGAGCTAACGCAGGTGTGAGGTGGCGAGGTATGAGGTCTGAGGAAAAGCAGACGCGGCCCGAAGGGACGCATCGAATCGAACCTCGCACCTCATAACTCATATCCTCATACCCCATTCATCGAAGCCACCCACCTCGACTCATCCGAAATCATCAGGAGACACTCATGGCTAAGTCCATCATCTACGCCGAAGACGCGCGCCAGGCCATTCTGCGCGGCGTGAATAAGCTCGCCGACGCGGTGCAGGTCACCCTCGGCCCCAAAGGCCGCAACGTCCTCATCGAAAAGAAATTCGGCTCCCCCCTCATGACCAAGGACGGCGTCACCGTCGCCAAGGAAATCGAGCTCAAGGACAAGCACGAGAACATGGGCGCCCAGCTCGTGCGTGAAGTCGCCAGCAAGACCTCTGACGTCGCCGGCGATGGCACCACCACCGCCACGGTGCTGGCTCGCGCCATCTACCGCGAAGGCATCAAGGCTGTCGTGAGCGGCGCCAACACCATGGAGATCAAGAAGGGCATCGACCTCGCCGTCGAGACCGTCGTGAAGTCCATCGATGAGATCAAGAAGCCCGTCGAAGGCAACGCCATCGCGCAGGTCGGCACCATCTCCGCCAACGGCGACGAAGAGATCGGCAAGATCATCGCCGAAGCCATGGGCAAAGTCGGCAAGGACGGCGTCATCACCGTGGAAGAGGCCAAGGGCCGCGACACGGAGCTCACCGTCGTGGAAGGCATGCAGTTTGACCGCGGCTACCTGAGCCCCTATTTCGTCACCAATGCCGACCAGATGAAGGTCGAGCTGGAGAATCCTTACATCCTCGCTTACGAGAAGAAGATCTCGAATATGCGCGATTTGCTGCCTTTGCTGGAACAGATCGTGAACAGCCGCCGCCCGCTGCTGATCATCGCCGAGGACATTGACGGCGAAGCCTTGGCGACGCTCGTCGTGAACAAGATCCGCGGCACCATCAACGTGGCCGCCGTCAAAGCGCCGGGTTTCGGCGATCGCCGCAAATCCATGCTCGAAGACATCGCCATCCTCACCGGTGGCAAGGCCATCAGCGAGGATCTCGGCCTCAAGCTCGAGAGCCTTACCCTGGCTGATCTCGGCACCGCCAAGAAGGTCGTCATCGACAAGGAAACCACCACCCTGGTGGAAGGCGCCGGCACCAGCGAGGCCATCCAGGGCCGCGTGAAGCAGATTCGCTCGCAGGTGGAAATCAGCACCTCCGACTACGACAAGGAAAAGCTCCAGGAACGTCTCGCCAAGCTCGTGGGCGGCGTCGCGGTGATCAAAGTCGGGGCGGCTTCCGAGACCGAGATGAAGGAGAAGAAGGCCCGCGTTGAAGACGCCATGCACGCCACCAAGGCGGCGGTCGAGGACGGCATCGTTCCCGGCGGCGGCGTGGCCCTGCTGCGCGCTATTTCGAAGCTGGACCTCCTGAAGGTCAGCGGCGACCAAGCCACGGGCATCGCCATCGTCCGCAAGAGCCTCGAAGAGCCCACCAAGCAGATCGCCAACAATGCGGGCGTCGAGGGTTCCGTGGTCGTTAACACCGTGCGGGAAGGCAAGGGCAACTTTGGTTTCAATGCCGCCACCGGTGAGTTCGGCGACATGGTGGCCTTTGGCGTCATCGATCCCGCCAAGGTGGTCAAGAGCGCCCTGCGCAACGCGGCCTCCGTCGCCGCGATGATGCTCACCACCGAAGCCATCATCAGCGAGCTCCCCGAGCCCAAGGGCGCCCCCGCGGGCGGCCCCGGCATGGGCGGCATGGAAGACATGTACTAATAACAGTCCCGAGCTACGAGCTTAAAAAAGACAAGAAAAGGCCCCGCTTTGCGGGGCCTTTTCAATGCATCGTCCGCCCCTGCTACTCTGTCGCTCTATCCCCAACGGAGTCCTGAATGAATGGCGCAGCTTGGTTGCCAGAATTTGATTTGGAATTCGGAAACACGCGCAAGATCTTGGAGCGCGTGCCCTTCGACCACGCGGAGTATCGCCCCCACCCCAAGTCCTACACCATGGCGGAACTGGCCACGCACTTGGCGTGGGTGGCCCACTGGATGGTGCCGACCTTGGAGATGGACCTGTTGGACATGACGGCGCCGGACGCCATGGGCTCGCCGAAAGCCTGTACCTCGAGCGAGGAGCTGCTGGCCTTTTTTGACACGGGCATCAAGGCCGCGAGGGCCTCTCTAGAAGCCGCCAGCGCGGAATGCCTGCAGGGCACGTGGTCCCTGGCCTCCCATGGTCAGACCCATTTTACGATGCCCCGTTTTGCCGTGTTGCGCAGTTTCATCTTCAACCACGCCATCCATCATCGGGGCCAGTTGGAGGTCTACCTTCGCATCAACGATGTGCCGCTCCCAGCGCTTTACGGACCTTCAGCGGACGAAGGAAAGATGTAAAGTCGATTCCTAAAAATAGGAGGTCTCTACATCATCTTTCGCGCGAGGCGCTCGATGCTGATGGCCTTTTTGCCCTTGGTTTCGATCAGGACCGCGTGGAGTTGCAGATCGCCGTCGGCGACCTCGTAGCGGG
>JANXXC010000028.1 GCA_025350765.1 Holophagaceae bacterium
GCATCCTGGCAAGCCCTCGCGGCATTTGGAAACGGCGCGGGACCGCGCGGCGCCGTGCTCGCATTCGCCTATCGCGGCTGGCGCTGGGCGCCGAGCTTTCAGCTCTTTTCCTCCCTAGAACGGCCATCAGCCCAGCGTTTCACGCAACCAAAGAGCTTCGATCGCCAACGCAGCGGCGCAGAATTGGCCTTCACGATGGAATCCAGGAACACGACCCCAGCGTTTTTCAGGCCCGTCATATCCTTCGAGCGACTCGCATTTCAGGATGTCTCGAAACCCAGCACCAGCCGAAGTTTCGCGGGCCTCAACTTTGGCATCTCCCACGTCTGGGGGCGGGGTGAGCACTGGGGATTGTCGCTGTCGGCGCAAGCCAAGGATGGCGTCGGCCGAACGGATGGAGCCAATTGGCAATCCCAGCGTGGCCATGTGGCGGTGCGGATCTCCACGCCCTGGCTCCCCTTTTTGTTGAAGGCCGAATCCGCTCGGGTGTTGGGCACTCCAACCTTGGTGGACCAGCTTCATCTGGGCGGCCTCACCACCAGCCTGGTGCCAACGAGCCTCGACTGGAACCGCGTGGAGCAGGTCGCCCTGCCCGCCTACAGCGCCCTAGGTGACCGCATGCATCGCCTGCGGGTCGAGGTGGGATCAGGGTTCCACGCTTACCTGGAGGGCACGGCCCTGTGGGATCACACTCAACCGCGGGCCTCGTTCATCAAAGTGGCGGGCTTGGAATTCAATCTCATGCAAGCCGTCGGCAATGAGGAGATCGTAGGCCGCCTGGTGGGCCGCATGACCTTTTTAGTCGGCATCCATCGGATCTTGAACGATCCCGGAAAGGGCAACCCCTTGCGCGACCGCACCGTGGGTAGCTTGAGTCTGGTGCTGCGCCCATGATTTTCTTCATCGCCTTCGGCTTCATCCTGGCCCTTCAGCTCCTGCATTGGCATGTCCTGCGGCGCATCACGCCGCACGCCTTAAGCCCTTGGCTGCCCTGGATCTTGGGGGCCATCCACCTGCCCCTGATCATCTATTTCGCGCTGCGATTCAGAGGCGGCATGCCCCACGGATTCGGCATGGCCCTGCGCCCCTTCGCCCGAGGGGGCTTTTACTTCCAGGCCTTCACCGGGGTGCATCTCGGGATTCTGGCCTTCGCCGAGACCCTGTGGTGGCTTTGGATCCGCCATCACTTGCCCATCCTCGAATCCGAGGCCGAAGCGGAGGCAGAGGCGGAAGATCCCGCTCGCCGAGCCTTCCTGCGGAAAGTGGCCACGGCGGGCTTCGGCGTGGCGGCAGTGGGGGCGGGATATGGCGCCTCGGAAGCCTACGGCGACCCCGTCATCACGCGCCTGGACCTGCGCTTTCCGGAGCTTCCACCGGGCCTCGATGGCCTCCGGATCCTTCAACTTTCGGATCTTCACATGGGGCCCATGCTGGGGCCGAAGACGGTGGCCCGCTGGCGGGTGCTCACGACTCGTGAGAAACCGGACCTTTTGGTGGTGACCGGCGATTTCGTGGACAGCCTGCCGGAGGAGGTGGCGCCCTTCATCGAATCCTTTGGACATTTTCCCGCCCCCTTGGGCTGTTTCGCCATCCTTGGAAACCACGACTACTTCACGGATCCCCGGCCCATCTGGACTGCTCTCGAAGGTGCGGGTTTTCGCTGTCTGGAAAATGCGAATGCGCTCGTCCAGCGCAATGGCGCCCTGGTCGCCGTCATCGGAATTTCCGATCCCATGGCACCCAATGGACGCTTCCGCGGCATTCGATTCGGCGACGGGCCCAGGCCCGATCTCGCGGTCCAGGGCATCCCGGATGAAGCCTGGCGCCTGTGCCTCAGCCACCGCCCCAGCAACTGGGATCTCGCGGTGCGCACCGGCGCGAAGCTCACCCTCAGCGGCCACACCCACGGGGGCCAAGTGAATCTCATCCCCGGCCTTTCCAGCGCTCGGATGATGGGCCCCTACACCCGGGGTCTCTTCGAAGAGAACGGTTTCAAACTCTACGTCAGCAACGGCCTTGGCGTCGTGGGCATCCCCATGCGGATCGGAGCGCCCCCAGAGATCGTGGTGATCACGCTGCGGCGGGGATAGTCTGGCGTATTCGTAGGTCTAGACGATCGTTCCGCAGTTCGAGCAGATCTGCTGGGCTTTGTAGGCGGCTAGCAGTGTCTTGTCCTTCCGGCGCGCCAGGATGAAGATGGGCACCCAGATAAGGGCCAGCACCGCGATGGGGAGCGTGGTGCGGAACATCTTGCCTTCCGGCGCGAAGAAGGGCGCCAGCAGCAGGATCCAAAAAAGGGTGCCCATGATGAAGCCGTGGATGCTGGCGCGGCGGGTGGGGGGCGCGATGCGGGCTAGCAGATCGAGATCCGGGTCGGCTTTGCGGACTTCTTCGGCGTAATGATCCGACACCTCGACGAATTCGATAGCGCCGCAGGTCGGGCAGGCGCTCATCGGGCCGCCCTTGGCTCGCTCTGCTCCCGGACCCGCCCGAAGGCATCGCCCTTCTTCCATGCGGGCATGTGGGGGGCGTTGGCTACCGCGTAGCCGAGGTTCAGCGTGAACTGTGCCTGTTGCACCATGCCCGAGAGATCCCAGGCCAGATCGTACTCGTCCGTCACCTGGTGATAGCGCTTGCTGTAGGCGGCGGCCTTGGCTTTGGAGGCCTCCGCATCCCGTCGGAATTCCCGGCCAGGCTCGATGGAGAAGGCTGGAACGCCCACCTTGGCAAAGCTGAAATGATCACTGCGGAAATAGCTGCCGCCCATGTCCGGCTCAGCTTTCGCGATGACCAGGCCCATCCCTTGGGCGACCGCCGTGGCGGAAGCTCCCAAGGTGGTGCGCTCGCTGCCTTGGGTTCCAATGTCCCGGGTCTCGCCGACGAAATTCAGGCTGTCGAGATTCAGATTCGCGGCGGTTTGTTCAAGCGGCCAAAGTGGATGCTGGCCATAGGCTTCGCTGCCGAGCAGACCCTGTTCTTCGGCGCAGACGAGCATGAACATCTGGCTGCGCTTGGCGGGATGCTTCGCTGCGGCCTCCGCCATCGCCAACACCGCCGCGGTACCCGAGGCGTTGTCCACCGCGCCATTCCAGATCTGGTCCCCGGGTCCATCGCCCTTGCCCAGGTGGTCCCAGTGGGCGCTGTAGATGACCACTTCGTCCTTCAATTTCGCATCGGTGCCGGGCACGATTCCAGCGATGTTCGCCTGGTCCACCTTGCGCACATCGCACACCATGTGGCCCGTCGCCTTGACCTTCAGCGGCACGGGTTGGAAGTCCAGGCGCTCGGCTTTGGCGCGCAGCTCATCCAAGTCCAGCCCTGCGGCGGCGAATAGTTTTTTTGTGGCACCCTGGGTCAGCCAGCCCTGAAGATCCGTGCCGCCCTTCCCTTCAGCCAATTGGAAGCGCTCATGGGTCCAGCTGTTCTGCACCACGCTCCAGCCGTAAGTGGCCGATGCGTCCGTGTGAATGAGCAGCGCACCCGCGGCTCCCTGGCGTTTGGCCTCTTCGAATTTGTAGGTCCAGCGTCCGTAGTAGGTCAGGGACTTGCCACCGAAACGGGTGGGCTCTTCAGCGGTGGGCTGCGGGTCGTTCACCATCATCACCAGAATTTTTCCGCGGCAGTCCAGGCCCTTGTAGTCATCCCATTTCTCCTCAGGCGCCACGGCGCCATAGCCCACGAAGACCAAGGGCGCGTCGAAGGTCGTGTCAGATTTCGCGCTGCCCGAGGCGAAGACGATCTGGTCGCCAAACGGGAAGGCGAGATCCTCTTTCCCGCCGGTGAAATGCAAGGTGCTTTCGGCGGTGCGGGTCTTGATGCCCGCGATTTTCACGGGCTGGCGGTAAGTGGCCCCGTTGGATGGCTTCAATCCCAGCGCCGCCAGACGGGTTTCAAGGTAGCGCATGGTGACATCGCCACCCCGCTGGCCCGTGCCGCGGCCCTCCAGCAGGTCATCGGCGAGAAAGGCCAGGTGCGCCCGCAACGGCGCTTCCTCGACCTTGGCGCCCTGGGCGCTGAGCGGCGTCGGCAGGTTGAGGGCCAGCAGGGCCATCGGAACCATGGTAGCCATCAGGGAATTCATGCGCATAAGCAAACCTCCACGTCAAAGATTCTATCGATCTCATTCCTTCGTCCAGACACTCATCGCTTGGTCCACGCGAAGGCCTGGAAGCCTTCTCCATCCCATCTCAGGGGATGCGGCCTAAAGCAGCTGGTGGCGGCGTTTTCAAGGCCGGCTTCCACACCAAATCCATGAGGCCAGACCTGGGCGGGTTCCAATTCGGGATGGGTGGCACGCACCCAGGCCCGGTGATGCTCGCCCTCTTCAGGAAGCCACGAGCACACGGCGTAAATCAGCAATCCGCCCGCATCAAGTTTGGGGATCGCAGCGCGCAGCAAGTCTCTTTGGATCTCCGAAAGCCTCGCCAAGTCGATGTTCCCGGCGATCCAGGGGAGCTCGGGATGTTTCTGGAGGGTGCCACTTCCCGAGCAGGGCGCATCGAGCACGATGAGGTCGAAAGTCCCCGTGGAATTCGCCAAGAAATCCGCCACCTCGGCAATGATCACGTCGGCCTTCACGCCCCGATCCGCAAGGTTCTGCTTCAAGCGCTCGGCCCGCTTCGGCTCCCGCTCCACGGCGCTGATGCGGGCCCCGGGAAAACGTAGGCTTAAAGAGGTGGTCTTCCCGCCGGGGGCGGCACAGGCATCCAGGATGTGGGTGGGATTCCCTTCCCAGGCGAAGGCCATGAGGGCCTGGGAACTGCGGTCCTGCACCATACCCGCGCCACTTTGCAGCCAGGGGCCGAGAAAGGGCGCGCCCTCCCGAAGCTTCCAGCATCCGGGGAGCTGGGGATCCGCTTCCAGCTCTGCTGGCGCCTCATTCCTCAGCACACGGAACGCGGGGCGCGGTGGCACCTGCAATTTCATCCACATCGCTTCCAGATCAGCCAGCGCGTGATGGGGCGCCAGGGCCGCCTGCAGCGCCGCCTCCACGAAGGGTGTGCGGTCCAAGGCCGCGGGCAGCGCATTCAACTCCGCGCGCAGTGCCTCGCGTTTTTCCGCGCCCCTGCGCAGCAGGGCGTTAACCAGCCCTTTGTGGGGTGGAAATCCAACGGCCGGATTCGAAACCAGTTCCACGCTTTCGTTCACCGCCGCGTGGGCCGCCACGCCATCCATCCAGGCCAGCTGCGCGAGCCCCAGGGCCAGGGCCACCTGGGAGCCCAGCGGCAGCCCGCGGGATGGATCTTTCAATCGGGGCTTCACGTAGGCCTGGAGCCGCCCCCAGTGCCGCAGGCTGAGGCCGAGGATGGCCTGCGCCAAGCCCGCATCCTCAGAGGACAGCCCCGCGTCCCACCGATCACCGACGCGATGGCCCGATCCGAAAACCGCGTGGAGGGCGCGGGCAGCCGCGAGTCGGGAGGGGGTGAGCATGGGGGAGTCCTGAGTCCTGAGTCCTGAGTCTTGAGCAATGAGTCTTGAGCTTTTTCGGTGCGGCGCTATGCGTCCCGCTTTTTCACCTTAATAGATTGGCGCCAAAGACGCCGCACCAGATCGCCTCAAGACTCTAGCCTGCGGCCAGCAAGCAGGCCGCAGGCTACACTGAAGGGATGTCCGATTCACCGATCCATGTGGCCCGCGTGGCGCGCGGCCTCACTCAGGACCACCACATCCGCATCGCCGCCATGGATGCCACTCCCCTGTGGGACGGCGTTCGGCGCGGCCATCCGCACTTGGATGGGGAGGCCTGCGCCTGCCTTACGGAACTGCTCTCCGCGACGGCCCTGGTGCAGAGCCGCGGGCATTCGGCCGAAAGATTGCAATTGCTCCTGAAGGGATCCGGCCGCGCCAAGGCGGTGGTGGCGGATTCCTGGCCGGATGGCACCATCCGCGGCGTGCTGGATGTTTCGGAGCAACCGTCCGGTTCCTGGGTGCAGGCTCCGGGCACCCTGCAGGTGATGCGCTCGAACCCCGATGGCCAGCCCTACGTGGGCCATCTCGAATTGGTGGAAGGCAGTGTGGCCACGCAAGTGGAGGCCTACCTTCAAATCTCCGAGCAGGTGCAAGCAAGCCTCACGCTCTGGTGCGATCCCTCCACGGGCGAGGCCGGGGGCCTCATGGTGGAGCCCCTGCCCCACTGCCCGCCGGAAAGGCTGGCGCGCCTGGTCCAGGCCATCGAAGGGCTGGACGTGGTTCCCAACTGGGAGCGCACGCCGGACTTCCTCATGGGTTGGATCAACCAGGGAACGGGCGTGGAGGACATTTCCGTCTCGGATCTGCACTACCGTTGCCGCTGCAATCGGCAGTCCCTGCTGGGCACCCTGAGCGGCTTTCCCCACGGGCAAAAGGTCGATCTCTTCGCCGAACTGGACACCCTTGAAGTTCGCTGCGACTACTGCGGCAAGGTGTACGAAATCACGCGGGAGGAGTTGCTGGGCGAGGCAGGGGCATGATCTCGCTTATTTTGCCTCAAAGAATTTTCGATTTTGGATTTTCGATTTTCGATTTGAGGTTCGCGCCGTTGGCAGGGCCTTCCCCATGTGCGACTTGGGGCCTGGGACTCCGTGGAATTAGCCCATGACCCCACCCCGCGTCAACATCACGGTCCGTGGCCGACCCCTGGGTTCGCCGATCTCGGTTTGGTTGAATTTCCGCCTGGTGCCCTTTCTTGCGGCGCACCTGGTGAAGCTGTTGGCCTACACCCTGCGGGTGCGCTATGAGGGCCTAGAGGCCGTGCAGGAATTAGTGCTGAGCGATCGCCGTTTCATTCTCACTTTCTGGCACCGGCGATTGGTGATGATGCCCCTGGCCTATCCATTCCACCGAAAGCAGCGCGGTGTGGCGATCCTCGCCAGCGACAGCAAGGATGGTGAGCGGAGCACCGCCACCTGGAAATGGTTCGGCATCCACGCCGTGCGCGGCACCGCCACCGAAGACGGCGCCAAGGCCCTGGTGCGCATGATCCGCGCCGTGAAGGATGGCTGGGATTTCGGCATCACCCCCGACGGCCCCAAAGGCCCGCGACAAGAATTGAAACCCGGCGTGATCGCCCTCGCCAAAAAAACCGGCGCGGCCATCGTCCCGGTCTGCGTCGCCTATGACCGCGCCTGGCATCTGAAAACCTGGGACGCCATGCCCATCCCCAAACCCTTCGCCCGATGCGTGGTGCGCTTTGGCGAGCCCATGGAAGTCCCCACAAAAGCCGATGAGACCGATTGGAATCCGAAGGTGGAAGCGGTGTTGAATGAGATGGAAGCCTGGGCGGAGGGAATGAATCGTGTCTGATCTTGCGGTCATCTCCCTTTCCGGTGGCCTGGATTCCTGTGTGACGGCGGCCATCGCCCTCGCTGAGGGCTTCGAGCTGGCGCTGTTGCACGCGGACTACGGGCAGCTCACCGAAGCCCGTGAACGCAGGGCCTTCAGCGAGGTCGCGGACTTCTACGGCGTGCCCCCCCTTCGCCGTCTTGTCATCTCCTTCGAGCACCTGCGGAAGATCGGCGGCTCGGCGCTGACGGACCCCAGTATCGTGCTACCGGAAGGCGACCTGGACCGTCCCGGCATTCCCTCCAGCTACGTGCCCTTCCGCAACGCGCACCTGCTCAGCGCCGCCGTATCCTGGGCCGAAGTGCTGGGGGCCGCGGCAATTTTCGTGGGGTTCGTGGAGGAGGATTCCTCGGGCTACCCCGATTGCCGCGAGGAATTTTTTAAAAGCTTCGAGCAGACCGCCAACCTCGGCACAAAGCCGGAAACAAAAATCCGTTTTCACGCGCCGCTCATCCACCTGCGTAAATCTGAAATCGTTCGCAAGGGCTTGGAGTTGAGGGCCCCCCTGCATCTCAGCTGGTCCTGCTACCAAGGCGAAGAAAAAGCCTGCGGCCGCTGCGATTCTTGCCTGCTGCGGCTCCGAGGGTTCAGGGAGGCGGGAGCGGTGGACCCCGTCACCTATGAGCATGTGCGGGAGAATTTGGGGGAGTAGTCCCCGACTTCACTCCCCTGAAGAACGGTTTCGCCCGGTCGCCGACGATCGCTTTGACCTAAATAACGCCCAAACTCGCCCAAGAATTGGACGAATTAAATAGTGTCCGAGCGCGGACAAGATTGCGATCAGCGATCCGATCATTGTGGGCAAAACGGCACCGAAAGCGATGGACATGCCGAATACAAAGCCGAGCATGCACTCCGCCCTAAATACCGGAAGGAAGAGAACAAGAAGCAACAGGCCGAAAAACAGATAGGAGGTGAGGTCCTCGAAGCCCATCAGGAATGTGGCCGCGAACAGCAGGCCAAAAAGCAGGGAGCCGACGAACCAAATGGCGACCCTTGCAAGGCGTTTGGATGCTTCACCCGCCCCGTCAATCGGGCGAATTAACCGCTTATGGATTCGGCTCAGAACGAACCAGGTCAGTGCGGGGAGCAGCAGACCGCCCCACCAGTCGGAAATGGCGGGCATGTCGGCCCGATGGAGGAGGTGATGGCTAGGCACCCCCCCATGGAAATGTCCCCAGGTGAGAATTGCCAATACCGAAAGCGTGACCACGGAAGTCAGCAATGGGCGTAAACGATCAAATTGATTTTCGTCCATGTGGGTCCTCTCCAAGTTATTTCAGATATGGATGACTATCGCTGATCTCTTGGCTTGCCGCTCTAGGGTGGTCGCAAGCAAGGGCAGGAGTGTGAATCTCGCGATTCTTGCGGTTCTGCGTTGTGTCGCTCCCATTGTGCTGATGAATATTTGAATCCTCTTTGGCGGTGGCGGCGGCATCGCCCGCGACGATGATGGTGCCTTTGGCCGACACCTCGGTCCAAGCGCCGCCAGCCTCACTCCACCCAGGCCCCACTGGTTGTTTGTTTTGCCTGAGAGAAGCCGATAATCAGGAATCAAATATGAAAAGGGCCACCCCTTGGCGGCCCTTTTCAGTTCGAATGAAGCAGTGTTTACTTCTTCTCTTCCTTCTTGCCCTTCTTGGCCACTTCCGGCTCGACGGGAGCCACAACGGCGGCTTCGGCGGCCACTTCTTCCACGGTCTTGGCGCGGACGCTGCAAACCACTTCGTGCTCATCGCCCAGGATGCGCAAGGTGGCGGCGATCTCCAACTGGTCGAAGCGGATGGAATCCCCGACCATCATGGCTTCCACGTTCACATCGATGTGACCGGGGATGAGGCTTGGCAGGCACTCGATTTCCAGGGTGCGGTGGACGAAGTCCAGCGATCCGCCCTGGCTCTTGACGCCGGCGGGAATGCCCACCAGGCGAACGGGAACTTTGACGCGCACCTTGTGGGTGGGGTCAACTCGCAGGAAATCCACGTGCACCAGGCGGCTGGTCACGGGATGGCGCTGGACGGCCTGGATGATGACGTGGCGCTTGATATCCGTGCCTTCGCGCTGCATGAACACCATGGAGTTGCGGCCGCTCTCGGAGGCGAGGATGCGCGCCACGACCTTGGGGCTGATGGCGATATTGGCGGGGGCCTCGTTCAAACCGTAGACCACGGCGGGCATCATGCCCGACTTGCGCAGCTTGGTGTTGGCGGCCTTGCTGAAATCCGTGCGAATGCCTACTTGGATGGCGTCTTCACTCATGGTTCCTCCTACCTGACCGGCTTGATCCGGCCCTCTCGTTGGCAATGGCCCGGGCGGGCCGAATCGGGCTTCCACGGCGGAAGACGAAGGGATAAGTGTGCCTGAAAGCGCTGGTTTTTCAAGGAAATTCCGGGACGAGGGGGCGAGGTATGAGGTGTGAGGTTCAATTCGAGGCGGCCTAGGGCCGCACTCCTCATTCCTCGTACCTCACCCCTCCTACCTCGTAACATCCAATTCACACGCACGGCTCCGTTGATGATGAGATACATAAATGGCCATGAGCCGCACCCTTCCCCATCCCGAAGACCTCATCAACCGTGAGCTCGCTTGGCTTGACTTCAACGAGCGGGTGTTGGAGGAGGCCGAGGACACCACGGTGCCTCTGCTGGAGCGGGTGAAATTCCTCTCCATCGTGTCCAACAACTGGGACGAATTCTTCATGGTGCGGGTGGCGGGCATCTGGCGGCAGATCGATGCAGGGATCAACCAACCCGGCGCCGATGGGCTCACGCCGCGGCAGCTCATGGACCGCATCAGCCAGCGTCTTCACCTGGGCTCCCAGCGCCAGCACGCCCTATTCCACGACGTCATCGAACCCATGCTGAACGCCGAAGGCATCGCCATCCTTTCCCCCGCGGATCTTCAAGCCCCCGACCGCGCTTTCGTCAGTGAATACTTCGAGCGCAGCCTCATGCCCCTCATCACGCCCTTGGCGGTGGATACGGGCCATCCCTTCCCTCGGCTGGCCAATCGCGCCATGGTGCTCGTCGCAGAGCTGGAGGCCCAAGAGGCTCTCGAAGAAGAATCCATGCTGCCCTTGTCGGAGCTGAGCATCATTCACGTGCCAGCTTCAGTGGCCACGCGCTTTCTCAGGCTTCCCACTCGGCCCGGAGTCCACGCTTTCATCACTCTGGAAGACGTGGTGCGCATGCAACTGGAAAGGCTCTTTTCGGGCTACGAGGTGAAGAACTGCCACGCCGTGCGAGTGACTCGGGATTCAGATCTCGTGGTGGAAGAGGATCCCGAAGAGGATCTGATGAAGACCGTGGAGGAGAGCCTGCGCAACAGCCGCCGGGGCGCTGCGGTGCGGCTTCAATATGAGCGGGGATTGTCCCCGGCCCTGCTGGATTTTCTCATCGAAGCGCTGGAACTCATCCCCGAGGATCTCTATCCCACCGAGGGCTTCACCTCTTTTTCGGATCTGATGGAACTCTATATGCAGTTGGATCTGCCGCATCTCAAAGATCCGCCTTTGCCGCCACTGCCGGTGCCCGCGCTGGAGCCCACCTTGGGACACGGCGAAAGCATCTTCGAGGCCATTTCTAAGCGCGACATTCTGCTGCATCACCCTTACCAGAGCTTTGACGATTCCGTCGTGCGCTTCATCCGCGAGGCCGTAGAGGATCCGAAAGTCCTCGCCATCAAGATGACCCTGTATCGCCTGAGCCCCGGCAGCCCCATCGCCGCGGCCCTGGAGCGCGCCGCGGAGCGCGGCAAGCAAGTGGCGGCCATCGTCGAGCTGAGAGCGAGATTCGACGAAGAGGCCAACATCGCCTGGGCCCGGCGCTTGGAAAGGGCGGGCTGCCACGTGGTGTACGGTCTGCCCTACTTCAAGACCCACGGCAAAGCCTGTCTCGTCGTGCGCCAGGAATCTGATGGGCTGCGCCGCTACTGCCACCTGGGCACCGGTAACTACAACGAGCGCACCAGTCGGCTCTACTCGGATCTGGGGCTCTTCACCGCGCGCCCAGAATTCGGCGAGGATCTCTCGAATCTCTTCAATCTACTCACGGGCTATACGCGGCCTCCGAAATTCAACCAGCTGCTGCTGGCGCCTCAGCATTTTCGCCGCGCCCTTACGGAGCGCATCCAGCGAGAGATTGATCACGCCAAGGCTGGCAAGGCGGCGCGGATGATCCTGAAGATGAACGCCCTGGTGGATCCCAGCATCATTGAGCTGCTCTACCAGGCCAGCCAGGCTGGCGTGCAGGTGGACCTCATCGTGCGCGGAACCTGCTGCCTGCGCAGCGGCGTGAAGGGCCTTTCCGAGAACATCCGGGTGCTGTCCATCCTAGACCGCTTCTTGGAGCATGCCCGGGTCTACCACTTCGCCAACGACGGAAATCCTGAGACCTTGCTGGCCAGTGGCGATCTCATGCCCCGCAATCTGGACCACCGCGTGGAAGTGGCCTTCCCATTGGTGGATCACTTGTTGGCGGCGGAAGTCGTCGAGACCCTGGAATTGCAACTGGCGGACAACGTGAAGGGCCGCGTATTGGGCGCGGAAGGCCAGGTGCTGCGCCGCGGTTTCAACCCCAACGGGCCGCTCATCCGCAGCCAGCTGCGGGCCTACGAGTACGGTTACCTGCGCAGCGGGGCCGGAGCCATGACGCAGAAGCTGACGGACTTCTAGGCGCCCATCCATTCCCTGCCAAACTGGTGTGGTGTCCAACGAAAACACGGATCATCCGATTCGAAGATGACACCACACGGGCGGGGTCTGGGGGCGAGGCTCCATCTCCGCGAGCCCAGCGAGCGGGAGGACGCGAGAGCGTCCGTCAGTTGGAGGCAGTGCTCCCAGGGGGTGACAGCGAAATCAAGCACCGCTTGATTCGCGCCATAGGGGGCTTGCCCCCATGGAAGTGGACTGGCCCCTCGGAATCA
>JANXXC010000059.1 GCA_025350765.1 Holophagaceae bacterium
GTCAGGCTCACGGTGTGGACGCCGTCGCATTCACCGGGTCGCACGGAGAGATGGCCCGGCGTGAAGCTCAACGTGTAAGGCGCGCCGTCCATCTTCAATTCCAGCGTGCCGTTAGCGCCGCCTTTGTAGCGCTTCGACAGGGTGGAAAGGGCCTTGCCGCCGGGGGTGGCGGGATAGACGATCTCGGGATCCTGGGACCAGGTTTTCCAGGCGCTTCGTAACTTCGCCATGTCGCCGCTGAATTGGAGCTGGCCGGAAAGCAAGGCGGGGCCTGGGTCTTGAAGGCCCGTGAGGAATCCACGGATGGATGATTCATCGCCCCTTAGTTCATCGCCTTCGCCGAAATGATCGCTTCCCACGGCCACCGACATGGGCGCCGCCAGCAGCTTCAGCCGCGCGGTGCTGAGGTCCTTCAGGGGTGTTTGCGGCCCTTTTTTCGCCTCTGGCTTCTTGAAAAATTTCGGAAATTTCTGCAACAGCATCAGGTCGCCCGCGCCTTTTAGCTTGCCGCTCATGAAGGCTTGCATGGCGTCGAGCTTGCCTTCGTTGAGCGCGATCCAATCCTCCGCCGTGATCCGCACCGTGGAGGACGCATCGGCCTTGAATTCCCGCAGCAGCGTGAAGGCGCCATTCTCGATGACGCAGGTGTAATCGCCGCCGCCATCACCCGTGACCTTGTAGGCCACCGAGGCATTCACTCCCACGGCCTTGTCAGGCTGAAACAGCTCGGGCATGGAAGCAAATATTCCGTCCACCGTCAGCGCCATGAAAGCTCCCCGTGTCGCGTTGAGCATGGCGCTGGAAGGGATCTCAGCGCAATGGATTTCAGCCCCCAAATTTGCTCTTGAGCCACATTCCAAGGAGTTGTAGTTTCCCCGGCCGCTTGGGTTTGCGGGGGGTCACCGGCGCGGCGCTCCAGGCCGTCCAGGCACCACACAGCACCGCCATGTCGCCCTCGAACAGCAGGCGCCCGCCCAGCAGGGATGCGCCGGGGTCGCGACGCCCTTCCACCAGGGCCCGGAGCGATCCTTCTTCACCGGACAGCAAAGGCCCGCTGCCGAAGCTCGCGGAACCAAGGCTCACTTGCAGGGGAGCCGCCAACAAGGCGATGCGTTCCGCCATCAATTCATTCAAGGGGATGCCCGAACCATTGTCATTTTCGGGGCGCTTGAAAAATCGCGGGAATTTTTGCAACAGGCCCAGGTCCCCGGCGCCTTTTAGCTTGCCGGACATGTAGGCGGCCATTGGGTCCAGGCGGCCTTCATTGAGCGCGATCCAATCCTCGGCGCTGATGGTGACGGTGGCTTGAGCGTCGGCCTTGATTTCACGCGCCAACGAGAAAACGCCATCGGTAATGATGCAGGTGTAATCGCCGCCGCCTGCGCCGGTCACCTTGTACGCAACGGAAGCCGTGACGCCCACTGCTTTGTCCACTCGAAACAGCTCCGGCATGGCCGAAAAAATCCCGTCCACCGTCAAGCCCATACAACCCCCATCGCAGCTTCGAGCATGGCAACAAGGGCGCAGGCTCTGCAATCGTTACCAAAAGTCAGATGGACCCTTCAATACAATTTTTTGGGTTGAGACGACGAGCGCAAGGTCAAAAATGAACCGCGAATGACGCTAAAGGACGCGAAAAAATGAAACCTAAAAACGGATAATTGATTACGCCGCTTCGATAATCACCGCCATGCCCATGCCCCCACCGATGCAGGCGGCGGCCAGGCCGTAGCGTTTTCCGGTGGCCCGCAGTCGATAGGCGAGATGCAGCAGCAGCCGGGCTCCGCTGGCGCCGAGGGGATGGCCAAGGGCGATGGCGCCACCGTTGAGGTTGGTCTTGGTGGGGTCCAATTCCAGATCGTGAATCACCGCGAGGCATTGGGCGGCGAAGGCTTCGTTGATTTCGATGAGGTCCATGTCCTCGAGCTTGAGATCTGCCCTCGCCAGCGCCGCGCGAATGGCGGGCACGGGGCCCAGACCCATGCGGGCGGGCTCCACGCCGACGGAGGCCGATGCCACCAACCGCGCGATGGGTTTCCAGCCGCGCATTTCAGCCTCGTCCCGCGTGGTCACCACCATGGCAGCGGCGCCATCCACGATGCCCGATGCGTTGCCGCCGGTGACTGTGCCATCCTTGCCAAAAGCTGGGGGCAGTTTCGCCAAAACATCCGCCGTGGTGCCGGGGCGAAGGTGATCGTCGCGATCCACCACCGTGGTCTTGCGTCCCTGAGCCACTTCCATCGGGGCGACTTCATCTGCGAAGATTCCCGCATTCCACGCTTGTTCCGCCCGGCGCTGGCTCTCCACCGCGAAGGCATCTTGGGCTTCTCGCGTGATGGTGCGATCCCGGGCGATGTTCTCGGCGGTCTGCGCCATATAAAGGCCGCATTGGGTGTCCAAGAGGCCCTGCATCAGGCTGTCTTCGAGCCTACCCTGCCCCAGCTTCAGACCCGTTCGCACGTCACCTCTAAGCACGAAGGGGGCTTGGCTCATGGCCTCCATGCCTCCGGCGAGCACGGCCTTGGCTTCGCCTACTTTGAGCATCCGCGCGGCTTCGGCCACGGCTTCGAAGCCTGAACCACAGAGGCGATTCACCAACAGCGCCGGAACTTCCTGGGGCACCCCTGCGTTCAAACCCACGTGCCGCGAGGCGTAGAGCGCATCCGCGGTGGTCTGTAACACCATTCCGAACACCACGTGATCGATGTGGGAAGGGTCCACGGAAGCCGCCGTCAGCGCGGCTTTGGCGGCGTGGGCCCCAAGATCTTGGGCCCGCTGGTAACGAAGGGAGCCGTTGTATTCAGCAAAGGGCGTGCGTTTGCCCGGCAGCAGCATGATGTCCATAAGCATGAGTTCACTCCAGGGAGTAGAATCTTTCATCTTCCCCCAATCCAACATGCGCCGTTTCCAACTTGCTGAATCCTCTTCGTCCTTCCTCATCGGGAGGGATCCTTCCGTGACGAATCTCGGCAACCACTCCACCCCCGTGAAACTCAACAGCGGCCGCGTTTCCCGCGCCCATCTCTTGATCAAGTATGAAAGCGGCGAATGGTGGGCTCAAGACTTAGGCTCCACCAACACGACCGTGTACCAAGGCACCGGCAAGATGGTGGCGGGCGAGCCGGTACCGCTGCCCAGCGATCGGCCCTGCCGCTTCCTGGTGGGCGGCTTTCTGGTGGTGCTGCATCAGCCCCGGGGAAAGGCCTACTTGGAAATCCACGAGTCCCATGAAACGGGGATAGGGGATCCCGCCTCGACCACTTCGCGCATGGAAGCGCTCGCCAGTCCTCTGAAAAAAATCGCCCGCCATGCCTCGAAGCTGATGAAAAAGTGAGGCCACATGACGGCACCCAAAAGCTCGCCCCACGACACCGCCAAATTCAGCGTCCAGGAAATCCTGGCGCGGCTGGAAGAAGGCCGCGTCTTCGTGCGTCGCACGGAGGATGGCTCCACCCTGGAGACCGCCCACGCCGACGCCCCAGTCCAAGATCGCCGTCAAAACCGCAGTGGTGGTCCTCGAACCGAGCGGCGCAATTTCACGCCCCTTGAAATCCCCACCTTGTTCCCAGAGAAGGGCGCGATCCTCATTCTCCTGGTGGGCGGTTTCGCCCATGAGCAGTCCATCAAGCAGCCTCTGCCCTTCTGGGAGGATGACCAGGGTGGCAGCTACTTGCTGTGGCAAGCGCTCCGCAAGGCTGACCTGCTGCACAAGAAGGATTCAGATTTCGCGCTGGGGCGCGGCGGATTCTGGGATGAGAAGACGCCCCGCACCCAGGGCCTGGCCATGACTTACGCGGGCTTTTCGCCCAAGGGTGAAGTCATCGATTTCGAGCGCATCACCCGGCCCTGGAATCTGGATCGCCTGCAGACGCTCATCTTCGAATCCCACGCGCGCTCGATGGGCAAGCTCAAGGTCGTGACCCTGGGAAACGCAGCACGGGTGATGGTCTGTGCCGCAGCCTACGGCCTGCCGGACGTGCCCGTGCTATCCATTTCCGAACCCAGCCCCGACACGCTGGATGCGCTCCGACTCGGCAAAGACAGCGCCGCCCAGCACTGGATCGAGTGGGCCGCGAATGTGCTGGCCATCGGGAAAAGCTGAGCCGATTTTCGATTGGCGATTTTAGATTTTAGATTCCGGATTTTCGGCGAGACCCAGCTTGAAAAGCACGGAACACCAGAAGACGCATACAGGGCCTTGGAGCCACGGATTTCGCGGATTCACACGGATTAAAATGTCGCCGTTGGCCGAGCTTGGGGCACCGCCTCGCAAGCATGGGCTCCATGGCAGGCGTCATGGTCGCGTCTTTTGGGGTGAGCGGCCTTGGCGCCTCCCATGACCTCCGGCGGGCCGATGCACATTGGGTCGGCGCCCATCTGTGAAATCTGTGGCTCCAGTTTTTATCTTGAAATCATCAGGCTGCGTGATGCAGAAAATCAGGTTTCAATTTTTGATCACTCGCCGTGGCGGCCGGCAAAGTGCTGCCACACACCGCCCACGCTGCGGGCTTCGGGCGCGTAGGCCTGCAGATAGTGGCCGGTAACGCTGAAGAGGATGCCCACCACGGCGAAGGGCAGCGCCGTGCGCTTGAACGCGGTGAAGGCCCAGTTCTCGCCTTCATTCCCCGCCTTAAGTCGCTTGTAAAGGCCAGCGCTGAGGGCGCCATTCAGCGCCACGTCCGCAAGGATGGCGGGGGCCTGGTAGATGATCCAGAAGGCCGCGACGAGGGCCGCTGCCACGGCGGCTACGACGAGGATCACCACCACGACTTCATCCCCATCCAGATTGAAATCAAAGGAACCTCCACTGCCGCCGGAGCCTCCGCCACCGGATACTTCTGGCGCCACCGGCTCCGGAGCGGGGATCAGCAAGGGCATCTGAGGTTGAGCCTCGAAGGAACCAGCTCGGAGGCCCGAAGCTCCCCCGCCACCACCACCATGCAAGGAGGGCAGTTCTACATCACTACCGTCCGCCACCAGATCCACCACATCCTCGGCGTCAAGCCCCATCCCCACCTGGATCCGCCGCCCCTCGAAATGCAGCCAAATGCGCAGCAGGCCGAGGAAAACAAGGTAGGCCATCACCACCGAGAACCCGTACCGCCAGCCCATGTGCACGATGCCCAGGTGCATCAAGACCCACGAGGCCAGCATCCCCGCCAAGGCCGTGCCCATCACCATCAGCGTCATCTGCAACCGCGGATAATCCTGCTGCTGAAGGTAGAGCTTCAGGCTTTCCAGGGACGCTCGCTTTTCATCCGACATATGCCACTCCCCGCAGGACGGTAGTTACTGGATCTTGTGCATGGTGCCCTCGTCTAGGCTTCCTCCTTTCCGCGCGCCCTTTCGGCGCAGGAGGGATGGGGGAGACCTACCAGGCGAAGGATCATCACCGGGGGCGTTTCGTGGCCATCAAGGTGGTCATAGAACTCCTCGAAGGAGAATTGCTGTGGGCCCATCTAGCGGCGCGGATCGCTTGGGCGCGATCCGTTTCAGCCAGCTCTATGTTTCTAGGATTTGGCGTGACATTTGGTCACGTCAAATCCTGAAACGCGCGCCTAACGGCGCGGAGCCGGCTCTTGTAGATTGCCCAGAAACTCATCATTGGTCTTAGCTTTGCCAAGGCGGTCGAGCAGCAATTCCATGCTTTCCACGGGGCCGCTGCCGCTGAGGATCTTGCGCAGCACCCAAATCTTGGCAAGCCGAGGGGCCTCGATGATGAGGTCCTCTTTGCGGGTGCCGCTTTTTTGGATGTCCATGCTGGGGTAGATGCGTTTGTCGCTGAGCTTGCGGTCCAACACAATTTCGCTGTTGCCGGTGCCTTTGAATTCTTCGAAGATGACGTCGTCCATGCGGGAGCCGGTTTCAATCAGCGCCGTGGCGATGATGGTGAGGCTGCCGCCTTCTTCGAGGTTGCGCGCCGCGCCGAAAAAGCGCTTGGGCCTTTGCAGCGCATTGCTGTCCACGCCGCCGCTGAGCACCTTCCCCGAGGGCGGCACCACGGTGTTGTAGGCCCGGGCCAGGCGCGTGATGGAATCCAACAGGATCACCACGTCCTTCTTGTGCTCCACCAATCGCTTGGCCTTTTCAATCACCATTTCGGCGACCTGGACGTGGCGGGTGGCGGGCTCGTCGAAGGTGCTTGAGATGACTTCGCCCTTCACATTGCGAGCCATATCCGTGACTTCCTCGGGTCGCTCATCAATGAGCAGCACAATGAGGAAAACCTCCGGGTGGTTGAGGGTGATGGAGTTGGCGATGTTCTGCAGCAGCACGGTCTTGCCCGTGCGCGGCGGCGCGACGATGAGCGCGCGCTGGCCCTTGCCCAGGGGCGTCATCAAGTCCATGACCCGAGTGCTGAGTTCGGCGGCGTCGCGCTCCATCTTGAGCATGGATTTCGGGTAGAGGGGCACCAGGTTGTCAAAGTGGGCGCGGTCCTTGGCGGTGCTGGGCGGATCGAAATTCACCGCGTCCACCCGCAGCAGCGCGAAGAATTTCTCCTCGTCTTTAGGAGGCCGGATCATGCCCGATAAGGTGTCGCCAGTATGCAAATTGAATTTACGGATTTGAGAAGGCGAAACGTAAATGTCCTCGGGGCCCGCCAGGTAGTTCTGTTCTGGCGCCCGCAGAAATCCGAAGCCCTCGGGCAGCACTTCCAGAACGCCTTCGGCGAAGAAATTCCCCTCGCGGCTGGCCTGGGATTCCAACACGCGGAACATCAGCTCCTGCTTGCGCATGGCGAGCGGATTCTCGATGCCCAGCTCCTTGGCCAGTTCCGCCAAACGGCCGAGGGATTGCTCCTTGAGCTCGGACAGGCTCAAGGACACGGCGCTGGCGATTTCTTTAGGCACGGGTACCCCGTGAGGAAGGCTTCAAAACTGTTGGATGCTTGAATGACCCAGCTTAGGCCTTTTCGGTTGGGAGGGCTAGTGCCACAAATGCCAGGATTCTCTTAACGAAGCCCTGGGGGTCTTCCACCGGATAGGAATGGCCGATGCCCGGCACCAGCTCCAGGCGGCTGTGGGGAATGAACTGGGCCGTCTCCAGGCATTTCCAAGGGGGGGTCAACAGGTCCTCGGCGCCGCAGAGCAACAGCAAAGGCGCCGAAATATTCGACAGCCTATCCCGCACATCCCATCCCAGGGTTCCGCGGATTTGATGGAGGGGGCCGTGGATGGGGCCATTGCCCGTGACCACTTGGTGGTAGGCCCGCAGCACGCCATGGCGGGCTTCGAGAAAGCGATCTCCCCACAGAAAGGGCGCCACCGCATCGAACTGCATCAAGGGCCCGCCGACCTCCAGGCAGTGGGCCCAGTGCTCGGCTTTGCGCGCCATGGCAAAATCCATGTGCGAAACCGAGCTGGTGAGTACCGCGCCAGCGAAATCATCGGGATGGTCCGACAGCAGTTCCAGGCTCATGGCCGCGCCGTTGGAAAGGCCCACCAGCCACGGATTTTCGATGCCGAGGAGCCCCATCAACTCGCGCGCCTCCGCCGCGAGGAGGGCCGTGGGATAGGGCCCCTGCTCCGGCGCATCGGAGCGTCCCTGCCCCCGGGAATCGAAGGTCAGGACGCGAAAATGATTCGTCAGTCCAGGCAGGACACCGGCCCACATGGTCGTGTCACTGAGCAGCCCGTTCAGCAGCACCAGCCAAGGTCTGGAAGGATCCCCTTGGAGGCGGTAGTGGAGCTTCACGCCGTTGGCGAGAGTTTGAAAAGTGGGCTGGGGACGGGCGGTCATGTTTCAGGATGCCGCAGACTGGTAGGCAATCGAAAATCGAAACCTGACTGTCGGCTTCCCTCAGCCCAATGAGCTGAACACGGAAGGCACGGAAATCCACGGAAACTCAGGATCACGGCCGCGCCTAGCAGGGGTCATTGGATGTGGGCGCGACCACGATCGCATTTTGAGGCGAGTCGGCGGTCGCGCCCACATCCTCAGGCGCGACGCGCCTGGGCCCGCGTTCCGCGGGCGACCCCTGCGTGCCACCGCACGGCTCCTTCTGTGTCCTCCGGGTTTTTTCCGTGTTCTCCGTGTCCCAGTTTTTCCACGGCTTGTGAGATCCGACTGAGGGAAGCCTAAACTCAGGCATCGAAAATCTTCGCCTCACTCTTCCCCGCGCAGCTCCGCGGGCTTGAAGTGGCGTTTGAATTCCCAACCGCCGCTTCGCCATTCGATGACCGTGCAGCTGGCCTTTTTTACGTCGAGATACTGCCCCGTGAGGTGGTGGATGAGGCTCGACAGGAAGGGCTCGTGGCTGGTGAAGGCGATGACTTCGTCTTCACCGGCGCCGATCATCAGGCGCCGCAGCCACTGATCCATTCCCGCCACATCCCCATCCGGCGTGAACCCGTCCCAGACGCCCACCGGAAACGCGTGTTTCGCATCTGCGGCCATGGCGGCTTCCTTGAGGCAGGCCATGCTCTCCATGGCGCGACGATAGGGACTGCTGATGCCGCGATCCGGGATGAAACCCCGAGCCACGAGCCCATGCATGGCCGCGCGGGTTTTGGCCCTGCCCTCCTCGGTGAGGGCGCGCTCGAAATCGGTGAGGCCCAAGCGGAAATCCTCGGCAATGCCGTGGCGGATGAAAAGGAGGGTGGTCATGAACGACTCCGCTTGGCTGCCATGTGCCCCGCGTGTTCCAACCTCCGCCGATGGGCCGCGAGATAGCTGGCGTCTTCTTTGTAGGTCGTGGGATGGATGCGCGGAACGGGCTGGGGATTCAGCTCATCATCCACATTCACGAGGGTAAAGATGCAGGCGTTGGACAGATTGATCTGGGTCCGGTCCCGGGAGATGCACAGGATGTCGGTCTCCACGCAGACCGAGCAGCCGCCGCTGTAGACGGCGCGGGACACCAGGTGCAGCTTGTCGCCCATGCGCACGGGCTGGACGAAGTTGATGCGGTTGACCGCCACGATGACCGGACGGTTGGGGGCCACCTCCTCGGCGCAAATGGAACTCTGTTCGTAGGCCCGGCGGATGAGATGGCCGCCGAATATTTTCTGCGGCACATTCTCGTGCTCGGGGTAAGTGCGGTCCCAGCTTTCGGTGACGCAGCGGCTCGCCAGTAGGCCCTCGAAGCCCTTCCCTTCCTGGGCCGCGTGCAAGCCGGCCAGAAGGGCGTACTCCTCGCGGCTGGGGGGTTCCTGGGCCTGCTGGAGGCTCAGGCGGTGGGCTTCGCGGCGCGCGATGGCGCGATCCCAGCGGCGCTGGTCCAACTCATTTTCGGGAATGAAAATCGGAAGCACCAGGCTCTGCGCGCCCTCCACCGTGGTGCTTCGCGCCACCATCGTGAAATAGCAGGAGGCGATGTGGGCCGCGGGTTCTGTCGAGGTCGCGGGGTGTTCCACGCGGATGCCCACCTCCACGGAGGTGCGCCCCACGAAGTTGATGCGGGCTCCGAAACGCAGATCACGGGTCACGTCCGCGGCGTTGCGAACGTAGATATTGTCGATGGCCGCCGTCACCACCCGGGCACCGGGATGGCTTTCGCGAACGTAGGCCAGAGCTGCTTCTTCCGCCAGCTTGTCGAGTACTTCCAGCAACAGCCCGAAGCGCACGTTCCCCCGCACGGGCTCGTGGACCAGCATGTAGCGCCTGCGAAGCTCCGCATCCGTAGAGAGCGGAAGCGTCACGACCAGTTCCATGGGACGGGGCATGGCCAAGTGTAGCCGTGAGGGATGAGGTACGAGGTATGAGGCAGAATGGTGCGCCCCTCATACCTCATTCCTCGCCCCTCGTACCTTCTTCACGAGGGCCCTAACCAAAAAGAACCCTGTGTCTTAAGGGTTTCCCGTGTGAAACTAGGCGATTGGGCCAGATCCGGCAGGCGTCATTCGCCAACTTCCGCGGGACAGTCGCCCCGGGGAGATTTTGTGAACACGACTGCACTTTTGCCGACTTTCAAAGAGTTGGGCTGCAACGACGCGCTGCTGGCGGCCCTCGATCGCCGCGGCTACACCACGCCCACCCCCGTGCAGGCCGAGACCTTCAAAGCGGGCCTGGAAGGCCGGGATCTGCTGGTGCAAAGCCGCACCGGATCGGGCAAGACGCTGGCCTTCGGCCTGCCCTTGATCCATCGCTTGAGCCCCGAAAAATACCCGCAAGCCTTGATCCTCGCGCCCACCCGCGAGTTGGCCCAGCAGGTGGGCGAAGAGCTGCGCAGCGTGGACCGCGGCCTCAACATCGCGCTGCTGGTGGGCGGCATGAGCTATCCGCCGCAGATGAAGGCCCTGCATTACGGCGCCAACATCGTCGTGGGTACCCCGGGCCGCATCATGGACCACCTGGATCGCGGCACCCTGGACCTTTCGAAAATCAGCATGGTGGTGCTCGACGAGTGCGACGAGATGCTCAACATGGGCTTCATCGAGGACGTGGAAAAGATTCTCGCCAGCGCGCCCAAGGGCCCTCAGACTTACTTGTTCTCCGCCACTTTGCCGCCGCCCATCGCCTCGCTGGCCAAGCGTTTCCTGAAGGACCCGGTGAAGGTGGAGCTGAGCGGTTCCGGCCAGCAGGCCCAGCACTCGGATATCTCCCACGCCGCCTGCCTCGTGCCCGATCACCATCGCGTGAAGGCCCTGGTGAACCTGCTGTTGCTGGACAACCCGAGCGCGGCGCTGGTGTTCACCAAAACCAAGGCCGAGACCGAGGAAGTGGCGGAAGCCCTGACCCAGGCGGGCCTCAGCGCCGCCTTCCTGCATGGCGATCTGGTGCAGGCTTCTCGGACTCGCATCCTGGGCCAGTTCAAGACTGGAAAATTGCACGTATTGGTGGCGACGGATGTGGCCGCGCGCGGCCTTGATATCGGCGGTCTGCCCCTCGTCGTGCACCTTGGCATTCCCCACCAGTTGGAAAACTACATCCACCGCAGCGGCCGCACGGGCCGCGCCGGTGCCAAGGGCACTTCCATGTCTTTGGTGGCCTGGAAAGAGTCCCGCATCCTCACCGCTTGGGCCCGCCGGGGCGGCCTCACTATTGAATGGCGCCCCGTCCCGCAGCAGTCGGATCTGCGCGCCGCCGCCGCCACGCGCCTGGTCGAAAAATTGAGCGCCGCCGATACCGTGGCGCACCGCGCCGAAGCCGAAACGCTTCTCGCGAAATACTCAGCCGCGGATCTGGTCGCCAAACTCCTGGGCTTCGTGGAACGGGAAGAAGCCGTGGGCTTCGACATCCCCGAAGAACCCGCTCGGGACAAGCCCTACTTCAAGAA
>JANXXC010000047.1 GCA_025350765.1 Holophagaceae bacterium
ACTTTGTGCTGGCCTCGCAGTTCGAGAGCTTCAAGCTGCCCATCACCATCATGCTGAGCCTCCCCCTTTCCATGGTGGGCATGGTGATGATGCTGCTCATCACCGGCGACACCATGAGCATGATGACGAGCATCGGTCAGATCCTGCTCATGGGCCTGGTGACGAAGAACGCCATCCTGCTGGTGGACTACGCCATCCAGTTGCAGAAGGAGGGCATGGACCGCACCGAGGCCCTCATCAAAGCGGGCATGACGCGGCTGCGGCCCATCCTCATGACCACCTTCGCCATGATCGGCGGCATGCTACCGCTCTTCCTGGCGCTGGGCGCGGGCGCGGAAATGCGCGCCCCCATGGCCCGCGCGGTGGTGGGAGGCATCATCACCTCCACCATGCTGACGCTCATCGTCGTGCCGGTGTTCTACGAGATCCTTGACGACTGGAGCCTGGGCAACATGCTGGCCTGGGCGAAACGGAAGATCGGCCGAGAACCCCTGGACTCCGCTGAGGAAGGCGCACAGGAAATCGGTTGAGCGGGTGAGGAAGACCCTTCTCTAAGAGTTTTCAGCGCCCCGATGGATTCCGGAGGACCAGCACGAGGCTTTGTTGCACATCGGCCGGGGTCACACTCGGAGCCCGTCCAAGGGCGAGCTCCACGCGCACTTCCGCCTGGTCCGCGCCGGCCAGCACGACGCTTCGCACCAGGGCGTAAAGGGATCGCCGGGTCTCGAGATCCGGCTCCTTCCCCACCACCCTCCAGAGGCTGAATTTCGCCTCGAGGTAGAGGCGATTCACATTCCAACCAAGCTTGCGGTCGCGGATTACCGCGTGTTCCGTGCGGAGTTCATCCCCGTGAGGAATGGCCGCCAGCGAGAGAGAGGAGAAGCTGTCTTGGCGCAGTCCATTTTTTTGCAAGCGGAGGTAGAGGTCGGTGTCCTCGGCGCCCCAACCCTCCAGCACCTCGTCGTAACCCCCCGCTGCCTCGAAGGCGCCGCGTGGGATCAGGACGGTGCCCAGGAGGTCCTCAGGCGCGCCCTGCTCGGCGCGATAAAAGTGATTGTCCTGAAGAATGGGCTTTACGGCGGCCGTGAATTCGGGCGCCAGCAGCACATCCGCGTCTACGAAGCAGAGCCATCTCCCCTTGGCCACGGCCGCGCCAGCATTCCGCGCATAGGCAAGGCGGAAATGAGGTTCGTTCCCGCAGCGCACCACGTTCACCTCAGGGTGGGCCTGGGACACCCAATCGCCGCTCTTTTCAGGGCATGAAAAATCCACCATCACGATCTCGGTGCCGGACTGGCCCACCCAAGTTGGGAGGCTTTGCTGAAGATGCTCCAATCGCCCCATGCAGGTGGTGATGAAGGAGATGTCCGCAACGATCTCGGAAGGACCGTCGACAGTGACTGAAATTTCCATTCAACCCCCTGGAGATTGGTTAGATTCAGTTCTACCAGGGCTGGCAGGTTCTCGAACGGTTCTTGCGGCGGGGATAGCATTTTCCATAGACTGAGAGCAACAGCGCAGGGGCGTCGTGGTCAAGTTCGGTTTGTTGAAATACCAGACGGACAATTTGGGTGATGAAATCCAGAGCATCGCCGCCCGACGCTTTCTGCCTCAGGTCGATTTCCTGGTGGACCGGGATAGCCTCGATGCCTTTGAAGGACCCGAGGATGTTGAGCACCGGATCATCCTGAATGGGTGGTTCACGCACGCCCCGCACCGCTGGCCACCGTCCCCCGCGCTGAATCCGCTGGTCATCTCATTCCATCTTTCCAGCCTGGCCATGCCCTGCGACGGGTCCATCCAGATTCCCAGCGAGACGCTGCTCAGCGGTCCGAACCTGGATTACCTTAAGAGTTCCGGACCCGTGGGCGCGCGTGATCTCCATACCCTGGCGCTGCTGGATCAACATCAAGTCGACTCGTTTTTCTCGGGATGCCTGACTCTGACGATGGAGGAACGCTTCCCTGGCGAGGTGGAAGATTTCATCGCTTTGGTGGATTTGGATGAAGACCTGGTTGATGCTTGCCGTGCGCGAACCGATTCAGAGATCCGGCGGTTCACCCATATCGACAGAAACAAGTGCAGCACGGCGGACCGATTCGAGCGCGCTGAACGGCTGCTCGCGGTTTACCGGCGCGCAAAATGCGTCATCACATCCCGTCTCCACGCGGCCTTGCCCTGTCTTGCGATGGGAACTCCCGTCCTGCTGCTCAACGTCCAGAGGGACCAAACGCGGTTCCTGGGCCTCCATCCCTTCCTCCGGAACGGATCAAGGGAGGATTTCCTGGCGGACCGCCTTGACTTCCCACTGGACCACCTGACTCCGAATTCGGATGACTACCTGCCTCTAAGGCGGTCGTTGATTCAGCGCGTCTCCGACTTTGTGCGGAAGGAGAGGGTATCGGCATGATGAATCTCGAAATCGTTCCGGTTCAAACCTCACCGATGGATCACGTTCTGAAGGATGGCTTCCTCGACCCCGACCTCTATCAAGAGCTCCTGCGTACCTTCCCCGATTGTGAAGCGAACAGCGGCCCCACGGGCTTTTCCGTGTTCTGGGGGGATCCCCGGTACGACCAGCTCTTGGCCGAATCGCCCGCCTGGCGGACCTTTTTTGAGATGACCCAGTCCCAGGGGTTCGTGGATTACTGCGTCGCCCAGTTTCATCAGACCTATGTTGACCACGGTTGCAAAGTGAATCCCGACGATATCCGGTATGTCCGCTACATCGAAACGAGAGCGGACAAGGAGCGGCGGCACATCCTGAATCCCCAGCATGCGATCCACGAAATATTCGTCCGGCCCGACATCCTGCAGGGAAACATCGGGTACGACCGGAAAGTGCATATTGACCATCGCCGACGCCTGATGACGGTGCTCATCTATTTCTGCGACGCGGTCGAGAACGCCATGGTCGGCGGGGACCTGGTGCTGCTCTCGGCGGAGCTGTTCCATGGATTCCGGCAAAAGCGTGTGGTCCGACCCGCTCACAACCGGATGGTGGCCTTCGCCTGCAGCAACGAGTCCTTCCACGAGGTCCCTCGGACCGTCCAGCAAGCCCGGCCACGGAACTTCGTGCAGATCACACTTTCGAGCTCCTTTGACCTCTGGCCTGACTTGTCCATGAAGCACCACGCTTCCTGAAACATCCCATAGAACATTTGGGCTTAGCCCTGTATAAATGGCACTCCCTCCGATCGAGGTCTCCCTATGAACCAAGCCTTAGAGCCGTCCGGGGTATCGGCCCCCCTGGGAACCAAGATCCGGGGCGTCTATGCGCCGCCGGGTGATCCGCTTCAGATCTTGTTGGTGGAACTGTGGGAGGACAGCCTTGGCCTTCGCCCAGTGGGTATCAGGGACAATTTTTTCGAGCTGGGGGGAGATTCCCTGCTCGCCGCGGACATGCTTATGGAAGCCGAAGCCTTGCTGGGGATGGAAATCTCACCTGATATTTTGCTGGCCGACGCCACCATCGAACAAATGGCCGCGGCGCTCATCGCCGAGAACATCGCCATCGGTAAACCGCGGGTAGTGGAGGTGCAGAAGGGCTCGCCTCACGGACGATTCTTCTACCTCCACGGGGACTTCAATGGTGGCGGCTTCTACTGCGTCAACCTGGCCAAGCACCTGGGGAAGGACCAGGGATTCTACACACTCCCGCCCCACGGCCTGGCAGGACCCCTCGTGCCGCCGACCATCGGGGAGATGGCGGCGGATCAACTCAAGGCGCTGACCGAATTTCAACCCCAGGGCCCTTATCGTCTCGGCGGCCATTGCAACGGAGCCCTCGTCGCCTTCGACATGGCCAGGCAGCTAATGCTCCGCGGAGAAAAGGTGGAGTCCCTGATATTGATCTCTCCGGGCCTCGCGGCGCTTCCCACTCCGGTCGTGAACTGCTCCGCGGTGATGGATATCAGCCCTCTCTCGTTGGAGCATCGCCGGAAGGCGCTGCTTGAACTCTACTGGAAGGCCTGCGTTGACTATTTCCCACAGCCCTATTCCGGCCGGATCAGCGTCCTCTATTCCGCCGACGAGGCCCGTGAAAACCATCCCAAATACGACTGGAAGCGAGTGGCCAAGAATGTGGACGTCCATACGGTTGAGGGCGGGCACCTGACCATGCTCACTAAGCACATCCAGGGCCTGGCCCAGCACGTGAAGGAATGTTTGCAGCCCGCAGTTTGAACCGGCGATCCTCAGGCGCGCAGCGTGAGGCGCAGCTTGATGCCATGAATGGGCGCCACCGAGACGTCGTAGCTCTGCCGGATGTCCTGCCCGGGAAGCGCTTCGAGGTCGTAGTGCCGCAGGAGGCGCGTGGCGAGCGCCTTGATTTCCAACTTGGCGAAGTTGATGCCGATGCAGGTGCGGGGGCCGCCGCCAAAGCCTACTAGCGCATAGGGAGTGCGCGTGTCCTCTTCACGGGGCGGCCCAAAGCGATCCGGGTCGAATTTATCTGGCTCGCTCCAGACCTCCTTCAGGTAGTGGGAGCCGACGATGGAATAAAAAAGTTTGGCTCCGGAAGGGATGATGTGGCCCCTAAACGGCACATCCGCGAGGACACCCCGGGCCCCGTTCGGAATGGGCGGGTACATGCGCTCCGTTTCGCTCAAGGCATAGCCCAGAACTTTCATGCGCTGGAGGTCTTCGGCGCTCGCCTGTTGTCGGCCACCTAGCACCAGCTCCTGCTCCTCGCGTACGCGCGCAAGGTAATCCGGATGCTGGCTCAGGAGATACAAGAACCACGCGATGAGACTCGTGGAAGTCTCATGCCCCGCCACGAGCAGCGTGTTCATGTGTCCGATCAGCTGCTCATCCGAAAGGGCCTGTCCATCCCGGTCTTGGGCCGCCACCAGCAAGCCCAGCGCGTCGTTCCTAGGGTGGTCGCGACGCTCTTGGATTTTCGGCAGAAGGAGTCCGCGCAGGCGATCCCACAACGTGTCGCGGCGGAGGCGCCACGCGGCGTCGCGGCCCTGGACCGCCACCACATGACGCAGGTCGAGCAACTGGGCGTACATGACGGCGAACTGTTCAACCTCTGATCCCGGTGCCAGGCCTGCCAGCGTTTCGGCGGCGATGGCGAAGGTGAGCTTGCGGGCTTCCTCGTAGATGTCGACACTGCCCCGCGCTGCCCAGTCGGCCACGCACGCGTCAATGTTGCGGTGCATCACCTTCAGGTACTCGCCAAATTGACTCACCGCGAAGGCCGGGTTCATCATCCTCCGGTGGTCGGCATGCACCGCGCCGTCCATGCTCAAGAGGCCATTGCCCAGCTGCTCTCCGAGTCCCTGGATCTCGCCCCAGCCGATGGCCGTGGAGAAGGCCTCCCGGTGGGTGTGGAGCACCAATCGGTTGGCCTCGGGGCCCACCACAAAAATGTACTCATCAACCAGCCCGGCGACTCGAAAAATGGGCCCATATTCCTCGTAACAACGGGCCATGGCGGGCCCCATGTCCATGCGGTAGTCCTTGGGCAGTCTCCCCAGCGGGATGGTCGTCTCCTGGTTCATCCTCGATGCCCGGTCGGGGAAGCAACGAGGTCCAACACCAGGTCGGCTGCGCGTTGGGGCCCTCCGGCGCGGCGCAGCGATTCGCCCAATCGAGTGGCCCTCTGCTGAAATCCCGGGTCGTTCAACACGGCCTCCGCCGACCTGCGCAGGGATTCTGCCGTCATCTCTTGCAACAGCAGACCGGCTCCGAGCGCCACCACCCGCGCCGCCGTGATGGCCTGCTCGGCCTGCTGCGGCACGAGGAGCATCGGGACGTTCAAGGTCAGAGCCTCGTGGATGCTATTCATCCCGCTGTGCGTGATGAATAGGGCGCTTCGTCTCAGGATTTCGATGGGAGGGACCAGGTTCCGCACAATGATATTTTCCGGAATCGGGCCGAGTGATTCGATGCTCAGGCGGCTCCCGATAGCCACCACCACCGTGTAGGGGCTGTCCGTGAACGCTGCGATGCAGCTCTTGAAGAAATCCGCGTTCTTGTTGAGCACCGTGCCCAAAGAGATGTAGATGACCCGTTTGCCTTCGAGCCGTTCTAGGGGGAAATCCGGTTCGTCGCCCCGCGCCGCTACGGAAGATCCAACATAATGAATGCGGGGATCCAGCAGATGCGATTGGGGCTGAATCTCCGCGGACGAGTAGCTGATGGTCAGGTCTCCGGGCGCATTGAACATTTCAAGGTAGCTGAGGGGCTTGATCCCAAATTGCGCACCGATCTGGCGCGACATCTTATGGAATCGGATCACGCGCGACATCCCCCCGCCAGGCCCGACCGGCGAGGCCGGCACTCCTTGTGGAGGGCCCATCATGTCCGGCGTGAAGGTCCAAAGCGCCAGGGAGACGACGGTGGGAATGCCGAGGGCCCGCGCGGTCAGCGCTCCCCAGGCGCACGTCGAATCATGCAGGATGTAGTCCGGATTCTCGGCGCGCGTCAGCTCGATTAGTTCAGGAAGCAGGTCCCGGCACGTGCCCATCATGAGTTCCGCAAAGAGCTGGGGGTCGGTGCCATCCAGTCCCGGTTGATCAATGAAGTGGTCATCAATGGCGGGGGTGGGGCGGAAGGCCGCGCCGGCGGCTTCGATGACCGGGCGGAACCGCTCCGTGGCGAAATAGATCACTTGTTCGCCCCGCCGGACGAGTTCGGCGGTCAGCCCCAATGACGGGTAGATGTGCCCACTCGCCGGGATGTTGAAAAAAATCGCCTTGGACATCGCGCGTCCGATCATGGAGAAGAAAACTAATGGTATTTCATCTCACCCTGCGCTCCCAGGACCATGGCTTTTCGCTATCCGATGATCGAATCCGACGCTTCTGCGGCACACTGAAGGGCTATGGAATCCCGCGACCGGGCCCGGCTCGATGAACTGCTGAGACTGTTGGATGGACCCGTTGCGGGTCTGGAGACGGATGCGAAACTTCGCTGGGCGGAGCCTTCGGCCCTGGCTTTGCTGTTGGCGCGCTGGATTTCGAAGGAAGGCCGGATCCAGCCGCTGTGGGTGGACGCGCCGTCGGAATCCGAAGCTCAGGCCCTGGCCCAGGATCTCCGGGTCTTGTTGCCCGGCGCGGGGGTGGCCCATTTTCCGGGCTTCGCGCCCTACCTGGGCGGCGAGTCGTCCCCGCCCGGCATGGTGTTGCGCGATCGCTTGGCGACGCTCATTGGGCTGCTGGAACGCCGCGTCACGGTGCTGGTGACGGGACCTCTGGCGGCCTTTGAAAAGCTGCCGCATCCGACCTGGTTCCAAAAACAAAAACTCGAATTGCAAAAGGGCGCCGAAGTGCCCCGGGACTTGCTCCTGGAAACCCTGGTGGCCCTGGGTTATCGCCGCACGGAGCTGGCCTCGAGCCCCGGGGAATTCAGCGCCCGAGGCCTGGTCATCGATCTGTGGCCCGACCATCTTGATCAACCGCTGCGTCTTGAAACCTTCGGCGACGAATTGGAAAAGCTCGCGCCCTTCGATCCCGACACGCAACGCCGCACCGGCGAAGAACTCGAAAAACTCACGATCTATCCACGGTACGAAGCCCCCCGTGGCGATGGAACGCCGTTGCTGAAGGCCGTGCAGTCCCGGGCAGATCGCACCCTAGAGCCCCAGGATGATTTAGTGTTCCGGCGTTCGCGGTTGGCGAGCCACGGCCACTTTCCCGGTGAAGAACTTTTCTATCCGCTGCTGGAGCAGCCCTCCGGCCAGCTCGCCCATTGGGTGCCGCCCTGTTTGCGAGTCAGGCTGGAAACCGAATGGAGCGATGGACTCCGAAACAAAGAACTGGAGCGGGTTCAGCAGGGTTTGGAGACCCTTCGCCGGGGCGGCGTGGTGTGCCCAGATTTCGAAGATCGCTATCTACCCAGCGATCCTAGCCGCGCCACAGTGCAGCTCACGGAATGGCAGACCGAGGCCACGGTGCCCTTCACCGCGCAAAAGGCCCGGGAATTCCAAGGCCGCCTGTCGGAATTGGCGGCCTATTTGAAAGAATTCGCCCTCAGGGAACACCGCGTTTTCTTGGCGGGCTCAACGCCGGGAATGCGCGATCGTCTTGGCGAAATCCTATCGGACTATGAATTGCCGCTGGGCAGTGGGAGTGAGAGCGGTTGCCGGACCGTGTACCTCGGCCTCAGCGCCGGAACCTACGTCAAGGACGCTCGGCTCCTGATTCTCACGGAACGGGAAATCTTCGGGCGGAAGGCCATGGCCGCGCCGCCCAAACGCAGCGCCTCCAGTGCCTTCATGTCGGATCTGAAGGATCTAAAACCCGGCGACCGCGTGGTGCATTTAGACCACGGCATCGGCGAATTCATTGGATTCCATGAGCTGAATGTGGGCGGTGAGACTTACGAAGTCGTCCAGCTCCGATACTCCGATGGCGGCCAACTCCAGGTCAGCCTGGAGCGCGCGGACCTCATCCAGCGTTACGTTTCACCCGATGGCTCGCTGCCGCCCCTGGACAAATTGGGCGGCGCGTCCTGGGCCAAGATCAAGCGTCGGGCCAAGAAAGCCATCCGCGACATGGCTGAAGAACTGCTGAAACTCTATGCCAAGCGCAAGATGGAAAAGGGCTATGCCTATCCACCGGATGGCCCCGAGATGGCGGAGTTCGAGGCCAGTTTTCCCTACGAGCCCACCCGAGATCAGATCGAAGCCGGCGACGCCATCAAGGCCGATCTGGAAAGCGACAAGCCCATGGACCGGCTCCTGGTGGGGGACGTGGGCTTCGGCAAAACCGAAGTGGCCATGCGCGCGGCGGCCAAGGTCGCGCTCGAGGGCAAGCAGGTGGCGATTCTCTGCCCCACGACGATTCTTTGCTTCCAACATTTCAGAACTTTCAAAGAACGCTTCGCGGGCTTTCCCGTGCGTATCGAAATGCTCAATCGTTTCGTGGACAAGGTGGACGCCAAGCGCATTCAACAAGAGGTGGCGGATGGCAAGGTGGAGATCCTCATCGGCACCCATCAATTGCTAGGGGCCCGCAACAGCTTCGCGGATCTGGGACTGGTGGTGATTGATGAAGAACAGCGGTTCGGGGTCTCCCACAAGGAAAAGCTCAAGCAGCTCCGCGCCAACGTGGACGTGCTGGCCATGAGCGCCACGCCCATTCCGCGCACGCTGCACATGAGCCTCACGGGCCTCCGCGAGATTTCACTGATCGAGACGCCGCCGAAAAACCGCCTCGCCATCGAGACGGTGGTGGCGCCTTGGAGCGATGAGCTCATCGCCTCCGCCATCCAGTTTGAGCTGCGCCGGGGCGGGCAGGTCTACGTGGTGCATAACCGCGTGGAGAGCATTGTCTCCATCGCCCAGCGCATTCGCGAATTGGTGCCCGATGCCCGGGTCGGCGTGGGCCACGCGCAGTTGACGGATGAGGGCCTGGAACAGGTGATGCTTGGTTTCATGGAAGGCCGCATTGATGTGCTCGTGGCCACTACCATCGTGGAAAATGGCCTCGACGTGCCCAACGCCAACACGCTCATCGTTCATCGCGCCGATGCCTTCGGCCTCTCGCAGCTCTACCAGCTGCGCGGTCGCGTGGGCCGCAGCGATGTGCCGGCCTATGCCTATCTGCTGATCCCTGGGAAAGGCGAGATCACCGAGGACGCGCGAAAGCGATTGCAGGCCCTCGAAGATTTCTCGGAACTGGGCAGCGGCTTCCGCGTGGCGGCCCTGGATTTGGAATTGCGCGGTGCGGGCAATTTGCTGGGTGGCGAGCAGTCCGGGCAGATCCACGACATCGGTTTCGAGCTTTACATCAAGCTGCTCGAAGAAACCCTTCAGGAATTGCAGGGCCAGCCCAGCGGCACCTTTGAAGTTCGCATTGATCTGGGTGGCGCCTCGCAATTGGGCCGCCGATGGATTGATGGGGCGTCCGAACGGCTGGTGGCCTACAAACGCGCTTCGCGTCTGAAGGGTGAACGCGACCTCGAACTCTATCGCCTGGATCTCGAAGATCGCTTTGGCCAGATTCCCAAAGGCGACGAAGAGAGCGCCCGCTTCTTCGAGCTGCTGAAAGTCCGCGTGCGGGCTCAGGTGCTGGCCGTGGGCGAAGTGAGCCTCGCCTCCGGGCGATTGAAGCTGCGCCTCAGTCCCCAGACACCCCTCGACCCGCTGAAACTCATGGCCTGGGTGCGGGGCCGCAAGGACGCCCAGTTCAATCCCGATGGGACGGTCCTGTTGCCGTTGGTGGGCGGAACCCTTGGACCCATCCGGCAGGCCCAAGAAGTGCTGGCAGAATGGGCGGGGCTTTAGGCGAATTCGCTCCCTTCCTGCGATCCTAGGCTTAGAGTTACTGGATTCCGGAGCAGTTCATGGTGCGGATGTATCGGGTCATCGGATTGATGGTGGTGGCCCTCCTCGGGTTTGGACAGGGAAGTTGCGGTGGGGGCGGCACCAGCACGCCACCACCACCGGCCCCGGCCCCGACCATCACGAGCTTCAGAACCTCTGACCTCGCTATTTCTCAAGGTTCCAACACCTCTCTCACGGCGGTGTTCAGCAACGGCGCGGCCACCGTGGACAAGGGCATCGGCCCCGTCACCAGCGGCACATCGGTGAATGTGGGGCCCTTGGTTACGACAACCTATACCCTTCAGGTCATCGGCGCTTCCGGCCTTTCTGTGGTTGCCACCACGACTCTGGAGGTGGTCCCTCGGGCGGTGATTGCCAGTTTCACAGCCTCCCCCGCCACCCTCACCCTGGGAACCCAGAGCACCTTGAGTTGGTCCGTCACCGGGGCTATGAGCCTCGGCATTGATAACGGCGTGGGCTCCGTAGTGGGACAGAATTCCATCCTAGTCTCGCCTACGGCGACGACCACCTACACGCTCACCGCCACGAATTCGCTGGGTGCGGTGACCACCCAGACCGCGAGGGTGACCGTGGTGCAGACGCCGATCATCTCGAGCTTCCTCATCACGCCCAGCACGCCCCTTTACCCCAGTGACACCGCGAATGTGACGGCCCAATTCACCGGGGGGACCGGCGTGGTAGACAACGGCGTAGGGCTGATCTTCAGCGGATTCCCGGCTTCCACGGGGCCGGTGCTCTCCTCCCGGATCCTTACCCTCACGGTGACCAGCGATGCGGGGGTATCCGCCACGGCGCAGGTCGCGGCGACGGTCTATATCGGAGCCACCGGGCCCACCGGAGCCATGATCACGTCCCGGTCCGGGGCTACCGGCACTGCGCTGACCAACGGAAAGGTCCTCATCGCCGGGGGTGTGGACGGAACGGGAGCCGCCCTCCGCGGGACCGAGCTATATACCCGGGCGGCGGGCACTTTCTTGTCGGGCGGATTAATGTCCGAGGCCAGGATGGGCCATACGGCTACCCTGCTGCCCGATGGGAAGACGTTGCTGGCGGGCGGGGGCCCCCTGCCGACCGCGGAGCTCTACGACTCGACGGCGGGAACCTTCACGCCGACCGTCGGCCTGGTGGCCGCGAGGGTCTTTCACGAGGCGATCCTGCTGCCCAACGGGAAAGTGCTGCTGGCGGGCGGACATGATCCTGCGAGCAACCACTCTCTTCTTTCGTGCGAACTCTTTGATCCCAAATTGGGGACCTCCGCCCCCACCGGGACCCTGATCACCCCGCGGGAATCCTTCAAGCTCACCTTGCTTCCCAACGGGAAGGTGCTCGCGGTGGGCGGTGCCAATATCTCCGGAACGTCCAGCATTCTTGCTTCGTCCGAAATCTACGATCCACAGACCGGCCTTTGGGCGGCAACGGGATCCATGGCCGTTGCCCGGCAGTGGGCCTCGCTCACCCTGCTTCCCACCGGACGGGTGCTTTGCGCGGGTGGCCTCGTGGGAAGCGGAGTGAGTACCGCGTCCACGGAGAGCTATGATGCAGTCACCGACGTGTGGACCCCCAGCGGCGCGATGTCTGTGGATCGAAGCCAGCACACGGCCCTCTTACTGCCCAGCGGAAAGGTGCTGATGAGCGGGGGGCTTCGGGGCAGCGGAAGCACTGGAACCGCCACTCCCGTCATGGATCTCTATGATCCTGCCACCGGGCTTTTCGTGCCTGCGGTCCCCCTTGCGGTGCCCCGCTATTCGCCGTCTACGGTGCTTCTGTTGAATGGTGAGGTGCTCCTGGCCGGAGGATTCCTTCAGCCGGGTTCACCCGCGCTGGTGTCCCCCATCGGTGAGCTCTTCAACCCCAAGGATCCCCAACTATCGGCCTGGACCACGACCGCCGCCAGTGAGGCGCGGGCGGACGAAACCCTGACCGTGCTGGGCAACGGCAAGGTCCTGATCGCCGGCGGGCGCACCTTCACCACCACCATCGGGACCGCGTCTCTCTATGATCCCTGGGCCAAAACCTACGCCGCCCTAGGCAACATGAAAGCCGTCCGGACCCGCCACACGGCGACGCGACTGCCCAACGGAAAGGTGCTCCTCGCCGGTGGATTTGATGGCAGCAATTGGCTCGATAGCGCCGAACTGTTCGACCCCCAGGGCAACACCTTCTCCCTCACGGGCCCCATGGGCAGGCCGAGGGAGGGCGCCACGGCGACCTTGCTGCCCAACGGGCGGGTGCTCCTCATCGGAGGCCGCACCGACTCGACGACCTATACATCCACCGCGGAAATCTACGATCCCCAAGCGGGGACCTTCAGCCCCACCGGAGGCATGGCCAACATCCGCGTGGGCCACACGGCCACCATGATGGCCAACGGCAAGGTGCTGGTAAGCGGCGGGGCCATCGCCAACAACCCAACGGCCGCCGTGGAGATTTACAACCCCCAAACGGGCACCTTCAGCGCCACGGGCAGCCTGAACACGGGTCGCTACAACCACTCGGCGGTTCTGCTGCCCTCGGGCAATGTGCTCATCGCCGGAGGCACCGTGGGGAACGTGGGGCCCTACCTGGCCACCGCAGAACTCTACAACCCCAGCACTGGATCCTTCCTGCTGTTTGGAAGCATGCTTCACAGCCGGACCCAGTTCACCCTCAACCTGTTGAGCAATGGCCGGGTATTGGCCGCCGGAGGCACCAACAACATCGGCGACCAGGCCTCCGCCGAATACTTCGACTATGCGCTGAGCGCCTTCTCCGCGGCGCCTTCCATGAGCGTTCCCCGCTTCGCCCACGCCGCGGTGACGCTGCCCACGGGAGGTGTGATGGTCTATGGCGGGCTGAATACCATCAACACCCAGAACACCGGGGACATTTTCAGGTAAGGCAGTCCCCTGGATGGGCACCCTATCCAGTGTTAAGCTACTAGCCTCATCTCACGAGGCTCCTATGCTCCGCCCCCATTCGGCTCTCATTCTCCTTGGATTTGTGGCCACGACCTTGATCGCCCAGGAAGTTCCGGTGGCTCAAAGCCCCGCGTCCAAAGCACCGGAGCGCAAGGCCATCGACCTTGCGAATCTCGACACCTCGGTCAAGCCTTGCGATGACTTTTATCAGTTCGCCAATGGCGGCTGGCTCAAACGCGCCACGATTCCTGCCGACAAGGCCCGTTTCGGCAGCTTTGAAGAGCTGGCGGACCGCAACCGGGACGCGCTGCACGCCATCCTGGAGGAAACCTCTAAACGCAGCGATTGGAAGAAGGGCTCCCTCGAACAAAAAGTCGGTGATTTCTACGCCGCTGGCATGGACTCCGCCGCCATCGAAAAGCTCGGCGCGGCGCCCTTGAAACCTTGGCTCGCCCGCATCGAGGCCATGCGGAGCCCCAGGGAGCTGGCACCAGTGCTGGCGGCCTTCCATGGGGCCCGCGCCGGGGGCGGCGCTTTTGGTTTCGGCGTAGCCCAGGACGCCAAGAACAGCACCCAATACCTCGCGCAGTTGAACCAGGGCGGCCTGGGCCTGCCGGACCGTGACTACTACACGAAGGACGATGCGAAATCCAAGGAGCTGCGCGCGAAATATTTGGCGCACGTGGCGAAAATGTTGGAGCTCGTGGGTGAAGATCCGTTGGATGCGCGGGCTCACGCCGACGCGGTGATGTTGCTGGAGACGCGGCTTGCCAAGGCATCTTTGACTCGCGTGGAGCAGCGCGATCCGCAAAAGACTTACCATAAGATGCGGGTTGCCGAATTGGAACTGCTCACGCCGTTCTTCGATTGGAAGGCCTATTTCAAGGGTCTCGGCTTGAAGAAAATCGAAGACTTGAACGTCCGCCAGCCGGGCTTCTTCAAGGAATTCGGAATCATGGCGGAGCAGATCACGCTCTCTGAGTGGCGGGCCTACCTGCGCTGGCACGCCATCAGTGCCGCGGCACCCTACCTGTCCAAGGCTTTCGTGGACGAGGCCTTTGATTTCAATAGCCGGACCTTGAATGGGGTACCCCAGCAACAGGACCGATGGAAGCGCGTGCAAGCCACCCTGGACACGCCTTCGGCACTGGGTGAGGCCGCGGGGCAGCTCTACGTGAAGCATAATTTCAGCCCCGAAGCCAAGCGGAAGATGGTGGTGCTCATCGAGAATCTTCGCGCCGCCCTCAAAGAAAAGATCGAGGGGCTGCCTTGGATGGGCGCGGACACCAAGCAGCAGGCCCTGCGGAAGCTCGCGGCCTTCGGTGTGAAGGTGGGCTATCCGGACCGCTGGAAAGACGCTTCCAAGATCGACGTGGCGCGCGGCGACTATTACGGCAACATCATGCGGGCCCGGGTCTATGAGACGCGCCACAATTTCGAGAAGTTGGGCCAGCCCATCGACCGCACAGAGTGGGGCATGACGCCGCCCACGGTGAACGCTTACTACAACCCCAGCATGAACGAAATCGTGTTTCCCGCGGGCATCCTGCAGCCGCCCTTTTTCGATGCGAATGCGGACGACGCGGTGAATTACGGCGGCATCGGCGCGGTCATCGGTCACGAAATGACCCATGGCTTTGACGACTCCGGAAGCCAGTACGATGCCGACGGAAACCTTAAGAATTGGTGGACCGCTGAGGACCGCAAGGCCTACGACAGCCGTACGGATATGGTGGTGAAGGAGTTCGATGCTTTCAAGGCGCTGCCGGATCAGAACGTCAACGGCAAGCTCACCCTGGGCGAAAACATCGCAGATCTCGGCGGCGTCAAGATCGCCTACGCCGCCTGGCAGAGGAGCCTCAAAGGCCAAGCTCCAGGGCCCATTGATGGATTCACGGGCCCCCAGCGCTTCTTCCTGAATTTTGCCATCATCTGGCGCAACGTCATCCGCCCCGAGGCCATGCGGGTGCGCCTTAACACCGACCCCCATAGCCCCGGCCAATATCGCACCATCGGCCCGCTCTCCAACCTGCCGGAATTTTTCACGGCCTTTGGGTGCGCGGATGGTGACGCCATGAAGCGCGCCGAAGACGTGCGCCCGAGCATCTGGTAGTCATTAGGGACCATGTCAAAATAACCTGTGCCGTTCAGGTTATTTTGCTACGGATCCTTATGCCGGACCTCCACCTGAATGACCAAGCTATTTTTCGCAACGGCTTGGTCCCACCAGGGGCCTCAGGGGCCCCATTTCTTTGAGACCGTCATGAACCTTCGCGCCCTCCTGATGTCCGCCTTGGCCACCGCCCTCACCGCCCAGGTCAAGGTTCCCGTCCCGGATCCGAAGCCCATCCTGGGTGTCGACCCCGCCTACATGGATCGCTCGGCCTCCCCTTGCGCGGATTTCTACGCCTTCGCCAATGGGAGCTACGACAAGGTGGCCATCCCCGCCGCCTATGCGGCCTACGGGGTGAATCAGGAGATCGACGATCGCAACTGGACCATCCTGAAGGAAATCTTGGAGACCTCCGCCCGGCAGGCCTCGGACTCCAAGGCTGTGAGAGGCTCCGTGGCTCAGCGCATCGGAGATTTCTATGCCTCGGGCATGGACGTGGAAGCCATCGAAAAGGCTGGCGTGCTGCCCCTTTCGGAGGCCTTTGATCGCGTCAACCGCATGACGGATCCATCCGCCCTCGCGCCCACCTTGGCCTGGATGCACCGCCATGGATTGGGGGGCGGCTTCTCTTTTTTCGTGGCTCCCGATGACAAGGACAGCGCCTCGGAAATCGCGCGACTCTACCAAGGCGGCCTGGGACTGCCAGAGCGGGAATACTACTTTCGCTTGGATGATGACTCAAAGAAATTACGCGAAAAGTATGTGGCTCACGTCGCCAAGATCCTCGAACTCGCGGGGGATCGTCCCGCCGCGGCCAAAAGGGCCGCCGAACACATTCTCGCGCTGGAAACGAGCTTGGCGGAGGCCTCGAAGCGCCTAGTGGATCTGCGCGATCCCGTCGCCAATTATCACAAACTCAAGCGTGCCGAGATCAGCGATCTCGCCAAAGGATTCGACTGGCCGACCTATTTCGACCGCCTCGGATTTCCAAGCTCCCAACAGGATTTGTTGGTGGGCCAGCCGGAATTTTTAAAGGCCTTCGCCAAGCTCACTCAAGCTGTTCCGCTGCCGGATTGGCAGGCCTACCTGCGCTGGAATGTGCTGAACGGCACGGCATCGGAATTGGGCAAATCGTTTGAAGAGGAAGATTTCGCTTTCTTTGGAACTACCCTTTCAGGCCGCAAGGAAATGCTCCCGCGCTGGAAGCGGATCCTCCAAACCACCGACCGTGCCATCGGCGAAGACCTCGGCCAGCTCTACGTGAAGCAGGCCTTCTCGCCCACGGCCAAGGCTCGCGCTTTGGAAATGGTGAAGTTCCACAAAGAGGCCATGCGCCTGAGTCTCCGCAACTCGGTGTGGATGAGCGAGGCCACCAAAATGGCCGCCTACAAAAAACTCGACACCATGAATTCCAAGGTGGGTTTTCCAGATAGGTGGCGCGACTACTCCAAGCTGGATATCCGGCGTCAGCCTTACGTGATGAACGTGATGGCCGCCCGGGCCTTCGAGTTTCAGCGCCGCATGGCCAAGCTGGGCAAGCCTGTGGATCGCGCCGAATGGGGCATGACGCCCCAGACCAATAACGCGTACTACAATCCGAGCCTCAACGAGATGTGCTTTCCTGCGGGCATCCTGCAGCCCCCTTTCTTCGACGAGAAGGCCGATGACGCCGTGAATTACGGCGCCTTGGCTTCCACCATCGGCCACGAGCTGACCCACGGATTCGATGATCAAGGACGCCAGTACGACGAGAAGGGCAACCTCAAGGATTGGTGGGGACCAGGCGACGTAAAGGCTTTCAAGGAGCGCGCGGATCTGGTGGTGAAGCAGTACGACGGATTCGAGCCGCTGCCCGGTCTGCATGTCAACGGTGCCCAAAGCCTGGGGGAAAACATCGCGGACGTGGGCGGCCTCAAGATCGCCTACATGGCCTACAAGCTCGCATCCAAAGACAAGACCCTGAAAACCGTCGATGGCCTCACCCCCGACCAGCGTTTCTTCGTGGCCTTCGCGCAGGGCTGGCGCACCAATGTCCGTCCTGAAAGCCTGCGCCTGCAAGTCACCTCCGACGTGCACTGCCCCATCCGGTTCCGGGTCATAGGCCCCGTCACGGATCTGCCGCAGTTCTACGAAGCTTTCGGTTGCAAGGACGAGGGCAAGCGGCCAGTGGCCGCGGCGAAAAGCGTGTGGTGATTGAAGGGTATGAGCCACGGATTACACGGATTTCCACGGATTCATACAGAATCGCATTCAAGAAAGATAAAACTCACCACGAAGGCACCAAGGACACGAAGGTGCGCCGACCCACACGCGCTTTGGGGTACGAAATCAAGGCAGGGCGAAGAGTCCACACCAAGGCGTTGGCATGCGCCCTGCCTTGATTTCTTGCGGGCTCAAAACGGCCCGCTGGCGCTATCGCGCCACCGCAAAGCGAACACTCGACGGGACCCAACAAGATCTTTCTTCGTGTCTTGGTGTTTGGTTTTTTTATTGATTGCGAATCGTTATCACAAACCCGAAGAAAGAAATCCGTGAGAATCCGTGTAATCCGTGGCTGATATTCTTTGCTTTTCCTTATCTCGCCGCGTCGAGCACTAACGTTTCGAGCCTGTCCACGGCCTTGGCGATGGTCTCCATGCACGGTCCAAAGCTGAACCGGACATGGTGTTTGAACCGCGAGGCCCGGCCGTGGCGGCGCTTGCCGGGGTTGATGTCGAAGAATTCGCCGGGCACGACAATGACTTTGTGTTTTAGGGCTTCGCGGAAAAGGCCCATGCCGTCGTTCAGAGGTTCCGGCAGCGCCGATACATTGCCCCAGGCGTAGAAGGTTCCTTCCGGGGGCCGCTCAAAGCGCACGCCAAGGCGCTCCAGCCTGGACACCATGAGATCCCGTTTGGCGCGGAAGACGGTGTGGGTGGCCATGGTCTCGTCCTTCACGTGCTGCTCGTCCATCAGGTGAATGGCGGCGCGCTGCAAGGGTCGCGAGCCGCCGCCATCGAGGAAGGATCCGGCGTTGGCCACGGCCTCGATGACGGGCTTCGGACCCACGGTCCAGGTCATGCGCCAGCCGGGATAGCGCCAATTTTTGGTGAGGCCATCGAAAAGCACCACGTCTTCGTTGTCCACATCCTCGATGTAGCGCGCCGCGCTTTCCACCGGCAGCTGGCCGGGCTTTCCGCCCCAGATGTAGTGGGAGTAGAACTCGTCGATAAGCAAGGCGCAGTCGCTTTCCTTGCCCAGCTCGATCCATTTCCGAAGCTCTTCGCCCTGGAGCAATTTGCCCGTGGGATTGTTGGGATTCGAGAGCAGCAGCGCGCCGAGGCCGCGGCCTTGGATCTCGCGGCGCAGTTCATCAATGGGCAGGGCGTAGCCGCGTTCGGGATCTAACAAAATCGGAATGGCGGTGAAGGCCTTGAAAACGTCCAGCAGCTCTTCGTAGGCCGTGTAGTCTGGCAAAAAATGGCCCAGGTTGATGGGGCCGAGCGCCGCCGCGGCGCGCGCCAGGCCCACGCGGCCACCGCCGCTGACGCTGACGTTTTCCGCGGAATACTGGGTCTTCATGCCGCGGCGATAGGTGCGGTTGTAGTAGCCCGCGATGGCTTCGCGCAGCTCCATCAGTCCCGCCACCGGCGCGTATTCCTGATCGTCCACGTGAATGCCTACGGAGCTTTCCCGCGGCGGTGCGCCGGGCAAGTCGCCGGTATCCGGCTGGCCTTGGCCGAGGTTGCACCAATCTGGATCGGCGGGATCGAAGCCCAATTTCCGCGCTTCGCCGGTGACGAAGATGACGCCGGTGCGGGGCATGGGTTTGAAAGCGGAGTGCGGCGTCTCGATCTGCATCCGCCATTCTATCGCGGCAGGGCCCGCATCCGTTTCAGGGTTCCCCGATTCATTCCCGGCACTTTCAACAAGGTGGTATCCGGGGCTTCGCGCACCTGCGCTGGAGTAAGGAAACCCGCCTGGAAGAGATCCGCCGCAAGGCTCGGCTTCAGGCCCTCCAATTGCGTTTGAAGGTGGGGACAGAACCACACGGGAGCCAACTCTGGCGCGCCTTCGGGGAATATATCGCTGGGCCGCCGGAGGGCCCTGACGAAGGGTTTCCAGGCGGGATTGAGTAGGTGCAGGCGGTTGAGCTTGCGGGCCTGTTCCTCTGGGGGCAGGCCGCTCTCCACGGTGGCGCGGAAGGCCATGAGAAAGGGCAGGAAGGCCGAAGGTTTGACGAGTCCCACATCGCTCTCTGCGGGCAGCTCCGGTGGCTCCCACCCCGCCGGCGCGCTGGGCTCAGGAACCCATAGGCCAAAATCGGCGGAAATCGTGGCCGGCAGCGATGCGCCATCCTCGATGAAGCATCCATGCAATCGCAGCACCGACAGCGGCGTCCACAAATAGAGCCTGGCATGGAAACGCCGCCCGGCGGGCCGATGCGTCACCGCCCCCCCGGCCATGAAGCTCACCTGGAAGCCCGGCGCATTGACGATCTGCGGGGGTTCCATGGGCTCGGGTTCCCCCCGGGGACGAGGGGGAACGCTCAGCCTTCCTTTGAGCCATCGCAACACGGGGGATCTCAGTTTTTCAAACCCAACACTTGATCAATGGTGCCTTGCGCCAGGGGATGGTAGCCCGTGCGGGCTTGCTTGTAGATCTCCAAGGCGCGGGCCTTGCCTTCTGGCGTCTTCGCCAGCTCGGCGTAGAGGGGCACGATGAGCTTGCGGCGGCCGATGCCCGTGAGATAGGCGTGGAGCCGTGCATCCGCGGGCCGGTAACCGTGGCGGATGGAAAGCTGGAGCCACAGAAAGGCGATCTCCGCATTGCCCACGTTGGTGAAATGAAAAGTGGAGTCCAGTTCCTTCATCTGGTCCAGGCTGAGGTTCTCGGGCATCTTCCGAAGGAAGTGTTGCCATTCCTGCGTGGACCATTTTTGGGATTGGATGCTCGAAGCGGCGCCCCCACTTTTCAGCCAAGGCTGCATCTGCGCTTCGACTTTTTCGAAGGCATCGCTTTGGGGAATGGCCGCGCCCTTGGGCAAGCCCGGGTTGTAGAGCCAAGCGTGGACGGGCACGACGCCGTTCCTGTCCGGAAATTTATCGATGAGGTTCGTCTGCAGATAGGCCTCGAAATCCGCGGTGGTGACGCTGTGGAAGGAGAAATGTTTGAAGTAGCCGCGGAGGAATTCATCAAAAATGCCCCGGCCATAGGTTCCTTCGAGGGTGCGCAAAAAGAGAGCTCCCTTTTCGTAGGGGATCTCGCTCAGGGAATCATCGGGATCACGGCCATCAAGAATCAGGTGCAGCACCGTGTCCCCGGCAGGCATCGTGTCCACCAGGTGTTGCAGGGTCTGGCGCCCGAGGACCGCCTGCATTTCCTCCTGATCGCGCCCATACACGGCTTCGACGATGCGGCGCTCCACGTAGGTGGTAAAGCCTTCGTTCAGCCACACGTCGCTCCAGGTTGCGTTGGTAATGAGATTGCCGCTCCAGCTATGGGCCAACTCGTGAGCGATCAGAGACACCAAACTTTTGTCGCCCGCCAAAATCGTCGGCGTGGCGAAGGTCAGGCGCGGGTTCTCCATGCCCCCGTAGGGGAAGGAGGGCGGCAGCACCAGGATGTCGTAGCGGCCCCAGGCATAGGGTCCGTAGAGCTTTTCCGTGGCGCCGACCATTTTTTCCGTGTCTTCCAATTCCTTGGCCGCCTTGGGGAGAACGGATGGTTCTGCATAAACGCCCGTGCGTTTTCCCAGCGCGCGGAAGTCCAGGTCGCCGATGGCGATGGCCATCAGGTAGCTGGGGATGGGATTGGGCATGGTGAAGCGATAGGTGCCCGTACGCCCGGTGTTCGGATCATTGTCGGCGCTCATCACCGCACGAAGGTCTTTCGGCGTGTGGATC
>JANXXC010000112.1 GCA_025350765.1 Holophagaceae bacterium
TGGCGGCGGCTTTCTTCGGGGCAGCCTTCTTAGCAGCTGCCTTCTTCGGCGCGGCCTTCTTGGCGGCGGCTTTCTTTGGTGCGGCCTTCTTAGCGGCCGGTTTCTTGGCGGCGGCCTTCTTCGGCGCAGCCTTCTTAGCGGCTGGCTTCTTGGCGGCGGCCTTCTTCGGCGCGGCCTTCTTGGCGGCTGGCTTCTTGGCTGCGGCAGCAGGCGCAGCTGGCATGCCAGCGGTCATGGGTTCGGTTTGTGCCATTTTTGGCTCCTTAGGGCCCTTTCGGGCAAGGTTAGAGGTGGAGCTTGGTGATGTTGCTTTGAGTGTAGGCAATTTCGTGGATTGCGCATCCTTCTCTTTGATTTTTATTGCGGATTCTTTTTGAGCCACTGCCACGGGCGCGCTTGGCGCCTTCGCTTTCGGCTTCGATGATTTCTTCGCAGGCTCAATGCCAGCAAGGATCTGCGCGAGCCGCTTGCCTGGATAGAATTCATCCAGCAGCGCATCGCCGATGATCACGCCGTGCACGCCCATGGACTCGAGTTGCTTGATCTGGGCGAGGGTGTTGACCCCACACTCGACCATGCGAAGGCATTTTTTGGCGGGGACTTTCTTGAGCAGCGCGATGGCGGAGTCCCAAGATGGCTCCCACGTATCGAGATTCCGGCCGACGACGCAGATGAGGTCAGCGGCCGCGTCCAGGGCTTTTTGAAGCTCGAGCTCGCTGCTCACTTCCACCACAACATCCAGGGACTTCATGGCGGCGAGTTTCAGAAGCGCCTGCATCCGTTCAACGGTGAGAACCGCCGCCACGAGGCTGATGGCATCCGCGCCAAGGATCTTGCTTTCCTCTACCTGATACTCCTCCAGGATGAAGTCCCTGCGCAGTAGCGGGTTCTTCACTTGGCCGCGGACTTCGGAAAGGTGCTTGTCCTCACCGAAATAAAGGAACCGGTCCGTGGCGACGGAGATGGCCCGGGCTCCGTTCTCCACCAGGCTCTTGGCGTGGGTGGCGGCGCGATAGGATTCACGGACCTGGCCGCGCAGCGGATTTCCGCCCGCCACTTCAGCGATCACCGTGATGCCCGGCTGGCTGAGTTCTTCTTTCAGAGAGTGATGGCCCCGGTACGCTTCCTTCACCGCCGCGGGTCCTCGTTGCTTTTTGATTTCGACATCAAGGGCCTTGAAGATGGCGATTTTTCTTAGCATTCCGTTGCCTCCATCGTCCCCTCTCCGAATGAAAAAACGGCTGAATCGAACGCGATTGAATTGTCCTGCTGGAATTTAATCAAAGCATTGATTTCTTCACGGTCAACAAAAATGTCAATCAATTCAAACTAATGTTGGGTCCGGAGTGTCCACTACGCAACCCTTCAATGTGATTTTCTTTTCTCTGCAAACCCGCTGCTGGAGCCACGATGCACATCACATTTCTGGATCATCCGCTCGCGCTGCACAAGCTCTCCCTCTTGCGGGACCGCGGGACGCCGGTGATTTTGTTCCGTTCCCTCACCGAAGAACTCGGGCTCATGCTGGCCGTCGAGGCCACTCGAAATCTTTCCACCGCGGCGACTCTCATCGAGACTCCGCTTGAACAGATCAACTGCCAAATGATGTGCGGACCCGATCCCGTTTTGGTTCCCGTGCTCCGCGCGGGGCTCGGTCTGGTGCCTGCTTTTTTGAAACTTCTGCCCACCGCCAAGGTGGGGCACATCGGGCTGTACCGCGACCACGAGTCCCTTGAGCCCGTTCCCTACTACTGCAACCTTCCACCAAGGTTGGAGGAGAGGACCCTCTATCTCCTGGATCCCATGCTCGCAACCGGGGGCAGCGCCGCCGAAGCCATCCGCCAAGTGAAGGACGCGGGCGCGAAGAGCATCACCCTCGTCTGCGTCATCGCCGCGCCCGAAGGAGTCGCAAGACTTGAAAAGGACCACCCCGATATCCGCATCGTCGCCGGAGCCATGGACCGCGAGCTCGACGAAAATGGATATATCCTTCCCGGCCTTGGGGATGCTGGGGATCGCATTTTTGGAACCATCTAAATTATTTCTCGATGGGAGAGAGCCAGGAGCGTATGCGCCGCCAGAGGGTCGGCTCCACTTTCGGCGGAATTGGCTCCGGATAAGCCACGGTCATGTCCACTTCTATCGGCACATTGATGAGCGGATTCAATTCAAGGGCCTGCCGGTAATTTTGGGCGGCTTCTACTTTGAATCCTTTGCGGTGGTAGATCTCGCCGATAAGCGCGAAGGGTTCCCCCGCCTTGGGCCGCAGTTTGTGCGCGCTCTGAAGAGCTTCCATTGCCCGCACTGCCCAAGCGGGATTGGCCAGCCGCACCCGGCCGAGAAGAAGCCAGGAATCGTAGGCGATGGGGCCTCCGGGATCGAGCTTCACCACCTCTTCGAGCAGGCGCACCGTCTCGCTGGTGCGATCCTGGATGAGCAGATACTTCGCGCGCCTGTAATGCTTCAGTGCGATTTGGGTCGGGCTCAAATCACGCCCCCCATCCTGTCCTTCATCTCCGGGATCGGTGCCCGAGTCGGTGGTCACAGCTTCAACCGGAGGGTCCACGGCTGGAGCGGGGAGATCCAATTCAAGCTTCAACGGCTGGAGCAACCTGACCGGTTCCGGGGCGGCCTTGAATTCGGGGGATTTTATCGCGGGGGAAGGCTGCTGAAGGACGGCCGTCCCCATCGGCGGCGTGATGGGCTGGGAAACTTTTTGCCGTCGCGCGGGAGAGGGCATCTCTCCCTTGGAGAGATTTAGACCAGAAAGGGCCCAAAGCGTCACGATGAGGCGCGCTGTGTCTTCATCTCCCATGCCCGTGAGCGACACCAGGGTTTCGAACCCCATGGGTTCCTTGCCCAGAAAGGTCAGGGCGTAGGCCATTTGGGGCGTGAGTGGCAAGTCCTCGAGCGAGTTCAGCAGCTCAGGCGGCGCCTCCCACCGCCAGTCCGAGGATGAGCGAAAAAGTTCACACACATCGGAAAGGTTCGCGAGGTCCTGGAAGGTCTCCCAGACCATTCGCCGGTAATCAATGGCGAAGTAGAGATCCAGGTCCAGGAGTCCGCCCACGGGCGCTTCATTCCATTTCATGTCCTCAATGGGGTGTTCCATGGCGTGGAGCAGGATCTGGCGCATCAGCCGGTACAGATGATCATCTCGCTCCTTCTCGCTCAGCAGTCCCCACTTCACTAGGCGGTCGCCGAATCGAGATCCTTGATTGTCCGCCAGCAACTCTTGAAGCGCATCCCAATCCAGAACACCTTGGCGGATGAGGAAATTCCCGAACTGCTCGCCCGTGGCCTCGCTTTTGAGGTAGACCAGGTTTCCATTCACCCAGTAGAGGTGGCGGACGCCATCGTTCTGCTCCAGCACCAATACGCCGTCCTGCGCTTCCTGACGCAAACTCCCCATGAGCGCCGGCAAGAATTGGCGGGTTTGGCCCTTTGTCATGAACACTCCGATGGGGAGGAAAAAATAATGGCATAACCTGGGCCAAAAATGCCCAAAAGGCCACAGTATCGGCGTTGGCCTCCATTTCGGAACGTCCTATGCTTGAACCACGGCATGGCAGCAAGCCTTGAGGGGGATAGATCCATGTTTGAAAAACTTGGCAAGTTTCACATCAAAAGAGTCTTGGGCCAAGGGGCCATGGGCGAAGTGTATCTGGGAGAGGATCCCTCCATTGGCCGCGAGGTGGCCATCAAGACCATCCTTCCTAGCGCCGCGCAGGGTGATGAAGCCAAGGAACGCTTCGCTCGCGAAGCCAAGGCGGCTGGTGTTCTCAACCATCCGAACCTGGTGACTATCTATGAGTTTGGCGAAGACCAGGGCGTGATGTACATCGCCATGGAGCTGGTGCCGGGGCATGATCTGCAGGAGCTGATGCAGGATGGTTCCCTTACTCGCTCCGAAGCGCTCGAGGTGCTTGCCCAGGTCTGCGATGGCCTGGACTATGCCCACCGCCAGGGCATTGTGCATCGCGACATCAAGCCCTCCAACGTCCGCGTGCAAAGGGACGGGAAAAAACTGCGGGCCAAAGTGATGGATTTTGGCGTGGCGCGCGTTGCGAATTCCGACATGACCGCCACGGGAATGGTGATGGGCACCGTGAGCTACATGGCCCCGGAATACATCCGTTCGGGCCGCCCAGACCCACGCAGCGACCTCTTCGCCGTAGGCGTGATGCTCTATGAAAACCTGAGCGGGCGGAAGCCCTTCAGCGGCGATACCACGCCGACCATCCTCTACAAGATCGTCAACGAGCCGCCAGAACCCATCGACTTAAGCCTGATTGAAGGCATCAGCCCGTTGGTTCGCGGGGTCCTCGACAAAGGTCTCGCCAAAGATCCCGACGAGCGCTATCAGACAGCGGAACTCTTCGCCAAAGCCCTGCGGGCCGCGAAGGATCCGACTTGGCAAGGACACGTTCCCGAGGCCACGGCCATGATCCAAAGCGGTTCCCTAGCTCCTACCGCCGCCTTCGCCGCCGCCCCGACCGCCATGCTCCCGGTCGGCTCAGCCTCGGCGACCGCTGCCCAACTCGTCGCCAACCCTACCCCTGAGATCATGGCGGCCGGTCCGGTCACCCCACCCCCCAGTGCACCGCGTCCGGCGGCTGCCGCAAAATCCGGTTCCGGCGCGCTCATGGCGCTCCTTTTCGTGGGTGCCGGAGCCATCGCGCTGGTGGGAGTTGGGGGTTATTTCGGATGGCGATGGTGGCAGGCACAGCAAGGCCAGGTTTCTCTTGCCGCGAACACTCCTGCATCTTCGAATACGCGCGCCGCAGCGGCTCTACCTTCACCAACCTCAGTGGGGACTAGCCCCACCACGCCACTCAGCCCTGCCCCTCTAGAGGTGAAACCCATATCGCCGGACCCCACCGCGCGGATGGCCGCAGGCCCTTCGCCTTCCGCTTCCAGAAAAACCGAATCCCCGCTCCCGCAGGTCCAAATTACTGCGCCAGCCGCTCCCACGCCGCCGGTGAAAGAAATCCTCCGTGAAGCCGTTCCGAGCGGACCCTTTTCCCCTGAGCGATTGAGCACCCTGAGCGCCGCGGAGCATGTGGCCCTCAGCAACACGACTTTCAGCGAAGCCACGGCCATGGCCAGCAGCAATCCCGCCAAGGCGATCGAAGGTTTCCACAATGCGCTGTCGGCGAACCCCTATAACTCACGGGCCTACGCCTGGGCCATGGTGGTCAGTTACAACAGCGGACGATTCGGGGAGATGAAATCTTTCTATCGCCAGGCGCGGAGCAAGGGACTTTCCCTTTCTCAACTCGAGGGAGGCAATGCCCAGCTGAAGACCATTCTCGACAATGAAGCCTTCAATCACCGCATTCCAGGCGGCCTCGAAGGCAAGGAATGAAGGGTTCGACCCGCACGGATCAGGCGGCTCTGGAGGCTGCCCTCCACTACCGGTTCAAAAATCCCGACCTGCTGGACTTGGCCCTGACGCACGGTTCCGCAGGTCGGGGGCCGGACAATCAGCGCCTCGAATTCCTCGGCGACGCACTGCTGAATTTCTGCGTGGCCCAGATCATTTTTCAGGAACGCCCGGACTGGCCTGAAGGCTCCATGTCCAAGCTTCGGGGACTGCTGGTCTGCACGGAGGCCTTGCATGATTGGGCCAAGGCTTTGTCGCTCACCCTGAAAACCGGACCACGGGCGCCCAAGCAGCCGGGCGCCCTCCGAAAACCCTTAGCGGACGCCATGGAAGCGCTCCTTGCCGCCCTTTATCTTGATGCTGAGGAATCCGGAGAAGCGGGACTTCCTCCCGTGATGGCCCTCGTTCGTCATCAACATCTAGCCGCAGTCCGCTCGGCCCGCCTCGGCATGTGGGAGAGCCGCGACAGCAAGACAACCCTTCAGGAAAGAGCCGCCTCCTTGGGATTCCCCGCGCCTTCCTACCAACAAATCTCCCGTTCGGGCCCGGATCACCAACCCGTTTTCGTGGTCCGCGCCAACCTCGGTGAACTCCAAGCTGAAGCCAGCGCGGGCAGCCTGAAGCAGGCCGAAATCCTCGCGGCTAGGTCCTTGGTGGAACGTCTGGATGAGGGCGCTGACAGGCCGGATTGAATCGAGGGCGGAGTCGACTCGAGAGGTTTGTTAGTCAAATCTCCGGCGCCCTGGGTAAACTCCAAGCGGGCCAGGACACTACGAGGAACGACTCCGTGAAGGTTTTCCCCACTCTTAACCTCCAACAGGGTCGCGTAGTACCCACTCTGGGCGCCCATGCGCACGACCTCGCCCCCCTGGAGCTCGTGGCCAAATTGCTGGGTCATGGGGTTTCACGCCTGGCCCTGGTGGATGTGGACGCCGCCCACAGCACGGGCAACAATCGCGAGCTCATCGGACGCATCCTCCAGGCCTGTCATCAACAATCACCGCAGGTTTGCGTCCAGGTGGCCGGTGGCGTCCGCAGCTCGGACCAAGCCCAGTTCTTCGTGGATCAGGGCGCCTCATGGCTGGTGGTGGGCACCATCCTGCACAAGAGCCCTCTGATGGTGGAGAGCCTGGTGGCCCGATTCCAGCGCTATCTAACCGCCGCAATAGACGCCCGCGGTGGAGAGGTTCATTGCTCCGGATGGGTGGATCAGGCGGGTCTCCAAGCTCAAGCGCTGGCCCTTAAAATCCGCGCCTACGGCTTCAAGCGCCTTCTCTTTGTGGACATTCCCAACGAACCGGACGCGGCCCCGGATTTCAGCACGGCGCAACAGATCGGCGACTCCACCAACCTCCCAGTGCTGATGGGCGGAAGCATCATCACCCGGGAACACCTGCTCCACGCGGCCACCCTGCCAAGCCTTCAAGGGGTGTTGGTGGATTCACTCCTATTCCTGGAAGACGAGCGGCTCCTGGATCACCTTTCCCCGGCGTGTGCCTAGATGAGCGTGGAGCCGGAAGAGGAGCTGTCCTTCCTCGCCCTGCTCACGCGGCAAGAGCAGCTGCATTTCCGGAATCTCACGCTCATTCGTCCCCAGCTGCCGACCAATCTGCAGCTCCAGCTCATCGAAGGCCTGGCGCGGAATCTCACGACGCCGCGGCTTCTGACGCTCATCGCCCGCACGCCGCATTGGCTGATTCACGGCCCCATTCTTCAAGCTCTGGCGGAAAATGAGCACACCCCAGAAGCCATCCGGCGGGACCTGGAAATGGCGGTCTCACTCTTCGACATGATGCGCGAGCTGGACCACGCTCCCGCCGCTGAAAAGGAAGAGCGGTCCGAGACCGTCAAGGCCATCTACCAACAGTTGCGGCCGGATCTGAAACCCATCGTCAAGGCCCAGGCCAAGCAGATGGCGAAGCAGGTCCAGGCAACGGGCACCACGGCGGAACTGCCCCCGCTCCCGTTGGCGGAACAGGATTGGGAAGCCCTCACGGCGCCCCCAAAAGCACCCTCCCAGGCAGAAGAGTCCTACGCGCCGATTCTTCCCCGATCGGAATTGCTGCTGCGCGCAGCCAGTACCCATCAAGTGGAAGAGCTCTGCGCCCTGCTCACCGACACGGATGCTGAAATTCGATCCTCGGCCCTCCACAATCCCATCGTCACCGAGGAAATTCTCGCCTCCTCGCTACAGCAGAGTCGAGTGTCGGATTTCTTCGATGAGGTTTACGGGGAAGCCCGCTGGTATTTCCGGGATGTGGTGCGAACCGCCATACGCAGCGCTCCCGCGAGTCCAGGCGATCTCTGCCGCAAGCTTTGGATCTCCGAAGATTTGCTCCACCGCCTGGATCAGGGGACCCGAAACCGCGCCGACACCCACCGGATTGTGAGCCTTTTTTCCCAGCTGGACGAATCGGAGTACCAATACATCACCCTTTGGGCTAAGCGTTCTGCCCCGAATCTTTTGCGGGTCGTGAAATATTTCTACGACCGCTTGCAACGGCGTCGCTCCAGCCAAGCCAGCGGGTTCACAGCGCCTCAAGCCGAGGGACGCTGGGCCTCCTTGGAGGACCGAGTCTTCGGCGCGAATCAGGCAACCCAGCCGGACCAATTCCTCGCCGCACTCATGGATCCGGATTTCAGCGTATTTCTGGTGGTGCTTGAAAACCCGGGCCTGTCCCCGAAAGAGCTTCTGGCGTCCATTCCTTCCCTGGATCAGCTCAGGGCTGAACGGTTGGCGAACCATTCCTCGTGGGGCGAGAATCCCGCAGTCCAAGAGGCCCTGGTCCATAACATTTATTTATCCGAGCACACCTCCCTGCGGCTGCTCCACAATCTCCACGCTCCTCGGGCTCTGCTGGATGTGCTGAGGGACCCGCGCATTCCCCACATGGAAGTGAAGAACCGGGCCCAGGATGTTTTAAGGGCCACCTACCTCGCCATGGATTCCCAGCATCGCATTCTGGCTCTGCGATCCACTGGAGGGGAGCTCATCCGATACTTGCCCCAAGAGGTGCTTCAGGATGAATCCACGCTTTCCCAGCTCGTTTCTGATCGGCAATTGGACCCGAGCATTCTGCTAAGGCTCGCGCGAAACAAGCAGACGCCGCGCAATGTCCTGGCCATCATCGCCCAGCATCCCATCATGATGGCCCACCCTCCCATCATGTCTGAGCTGTTGCTGAACCCGAAGACGCCCCGAGAGTCCGCCATCCGCATCTGGGGGCTCCTGTCGGAAAGTGAACAGCAGCAGCTGCTCAAGAGCCCCCACCTGCCTGCCACCCTCCGAAGCCTGGCCTAGCGCGGTTCCGGTCAAAGTCCATCGGGTACTCTAACCATCTGGGGCCGCCCCACCGTAACCCAGGCCACTGGAGATAAAGATGCGCATGGGCAGAGCAACCACAGGCACCGCCAGGCTTGCCTTTGGCATCGCCACGGCCCCGGTGCTGGCCCTAGTTCTAGGGCTGGTGTTGGCGCCATTGATGGGATGCCGCTCTAAGGGCTCCAAGGCGCCCTCCTGGCTGCAATCCGCCCCTGTGGGCTGTTCCATGGCCCTCTCGGGCCAACTGGGTTGGCTCCTCGAGAACCGCGAATTCCAATCAGCCATCACGCGCTTTCCCTTGGCGGACCAGACGCTCGATCTGTTTTTGAAAAAGGCCAAGATCCACCCGGAAGGCGAGACCGGCCGCATCACGTTTTTCGTTTT